>NZ_JAGEMN010000006.1 GCF_017921835.1 Sporosarcina sp. 6E9
CTCAGAGAAGATGAGGTTGATAGGTCCGGGGTGTAAGTGCGGCGACGTACGTAGCTGACGGATACTAATTGATCGAGGACTTAACCTATTTAAGTTAAAAGGGTTTGATTGACCCTGATTTGTGAAACAATTATTCGTTTTATCCAGTTTTGAGCGAACAAGCTCAGGTAGTCTAGTGGCGATAGCGAAGAGGTCACACCCGTTCCCATACCGAACACGGAAGTTAAGCTCTTCAGCGCCAATGGTAGTTGGGGGCTTCCCCCTGCAAGAGTAGGACGTTGCTAGGCACTTGAAAAGTCATTACCATATGGTAGTGACTTTTTTTGTTTATATGTCTACAAAAAAAGAAAAGCCAATGGCTGTTTTAATGTCAATCATAGTTGAGGATTCTCGACAAAAAACCTCACAGAAGCACCGGGGCATTGAAAGGCCATTACCAATAGGTAATGGTTTTTCTTTTTATATCAGCAAATGGGATTTGGTTTATTTTTGAAAGGGGTGGTTGTGTGCAAATGGTATTGATTATTTTTGCCATTAATATTGTTTATGTAACATTTTTCACGGTTCGCATGATTTTAACGTTAAAAGGATATAGGTATATCGCGGCCGGTGTTAGTATGATTGAAGTCGTTGTCTATGTTGTTGGACTTGGTTTGGTACTGGATAATTTGAATGAAATTCAAAATTTAGTGGCTTACGCGATTGGTTATGGTTGTGGGGTTATAATAGGTACGAAAATTGAGGAGAAAATGGCTTTAGGCTATATAACCGTAAATGTAATCACTGTAGACGAAGATAAGCTGCTTCCAAAATTACTAAGAGAACAAGGTTACGGTGTAACAGACTGGTCAGCAAATGGACTAGAGGGAAATCGATCTGCGCTTCAAATTTTGACTCCCCGAAAATATGAATTAAAACTGTATACAGCTATTAAAGAATTAGATCCAAAGGCATTTATTATTTCTTATGAACCGAAAGCAATTCATGGTGGGTTCTGGGTAAAGTCAATTAAGAGAGGTAAATTGTTTAAATGAAAAAAAAGAAAACGATGTGGTTTGAGGTCGCTGAAAACGAAACAATCGATGACTGTTTGAAAAGGATGGCACGGGAAGGCTATCAGGTAGCTGGTAAAAAAGAAGCGCCGATTTTTTCAGAAATTAATGGAGAAGTTGTCCCGGTTCGCCAGCTTATCCAATTTAAAGGGCAACTCATATAAAAAGACGAACAATAATTTTAAGTGTTGTTAAAATGTTCGCGTTTACGTTGACGAATGACCGCTTTATTGATAAAATAAGTAATGTAATTTAGATATCCCCATATAAACTGAAGGATTGGCTTCAGTGTTTCTACCGTGACACCTTAATGTCTGGACTATGCGGGAAAGCGACTTTTTAGGAAAATGGTAGCGAAAGGTGTGTGTCTTTATGAATGAACACAGTCATCTTAACGCATATTATATATCCTCGAATGGTCTGCTTTTCATGTTCAGTGAAAAGTAGATTATTCGAGGTTTTTTGATTTTAAAACAGCTTGATAGTAAATCATGGACTTTTATCTTAAAGGAGCGGAATTATTGTGGCGCCGAAAATTGGAGTTATTATGGGTAGTAAAAGTGATTGGGAAACAATGAGACATGCATGTGAGGTTTTAGAAGAACTCGGTGTATCTTATGAAAAGAAAGTTGTTTCAGCGCACAGAACCCCTGATTACATGTTTGAATATGCTGAGCAAGCCGAAGAAAGCGGACTAGCTGCAATCATTGCAGGCGCTGGTGGAGCGGCTCATTTACCAGGTATGGTTGCTTCTAAAACTTTATTGCCGGTAATCGGGGTTCCAATTCAGTCCAGGGCCCTTAATGGCATGGATTCCTTGCTTTCAATTGTTCAAATGCCGGGTGGTGTTCCAGTCGCGACGGTTTCGATTGGTAAAGCAGGCGCAACAAATGCTGGACTACTTGCCGCTCAAATACTTGCAATAACGGATAAAGCGTTGTTGAAACGGATAGAGGAACGTCGGTTAAAGATGAAGGAAATGGCACTAGAAAGCAGTGGTGATTTAGTATGAAAACAATTTCAGCTGGGAAAGTCATCGGTATTATAGGTGGTGGCCAGCTTGGTCGCATGATGGGATTAGCCGCAAAAGAGGCTGGTTTCAAGATTGCAGTGCTGGATCCAACTGAGAATTCCCCGTGTGGACAAATCGCAGACATCCGAATAGTTGCGCCATATGATGATGAAGATGCTTTAAAGAAACTTGCAGAGGTCAGCGATGTTATCACCTATGAATTTGAAAATATCGATTATGATGGTTTGAAAAGATTGAGTGACACTGCATTTGTTCCGCAAGGCGCTGAACTTGTTCGCATCACGCAAAATCGCATGAACGAAAAGGCAGAAATAACAGCATCAGGTGCGCCAGTAGCCAACTATATTACGGCACATACTTTTGAAGAACTCAAAAGTGAAATTGAGAATGTAGGTTTTCCGTGTATTGTGAAAACAGCATTCGGCGGTTATGACGGTAAAGGTCAGGTTAAATTGGATTCACTGGAAGATTTAATTGAAGCTGAGCCATTATTTCAAAATTCGCCTTGTATAGCGGAAGCATTTGTTCCATTTGAAAAAGAAATCTCAGTGATTATACAGCGTAATGCTGCAGGCGAATCTTACTGCTTGCCAATTGCTGAAAATATTCATAAAAACCATATACTGCACGAATCAATTGTTCCAGCACGGGTAGATGAGACAGTTTTAGTGAAAGCTGAAAAAGCAGCCACTAAAATTGCGAATCATTTAGAACTCGTTGGCACGCTTGCAGTGGAAATGTTCGTCCTTGGTGATGGTGATATCGTTATTAATGAACTAGCCCCACGTCCGCATAATTCAGGACACTATTCGATTGAGGCATGTAATATATCACAGTTTCACCAACATATCCGGGCGATTTGCGGTTGGCCGCTTCGGAAGCCAAAGCTTTGGGCACCATGTATTATGGTGAATGTTCTGGGGGAACATGTTGAACCATTAAATCAAGCTGTTGAAAAGTACCCAGATTGGTCCATCCATTTGTATGGCAAAGCAGAAGCAAAATTGCAACGGAAAATGGGCCATATTACCATAATGACAGAGAGCATTGAATCGACATTAACTGAAATTGAGTCGACAGGAATTTGGTCTGATTAAACAAAGAGTTTTTAATTCACACGGCAATCATTAATTGAAGTAAATGAAACTTCATTCAGGAGGAACTAACATGACAAAAGTAAACGTATATGTGACACTTCGTGAAAGTGTTGTTGATCCACAAGGTATTGCTACAACGGATGCGCTAAAAAATATGGGCTTTGCTGAAGTAGAAAGTGTTCGTATCGGTAAGTTAATTGAACTTAAGATTGATGAGACGACAACTGATATTGATGCGCGTGTGAAAGAGATGTGCGACAAGCTTCTTATTAATAAAGTGATTGAAGACTACCGTTATGAAATCGAGGAGGCTTGAATCCGATGAAGTTTGCTATTCTTGTTTTTCCAGGTTCAAGTTGCGATGTCGATATGCACCACGCGATAAATGAAGTGCTTGGTGAAAAAGCTGAATACGTTTGGCATACAGAAGCAGCGTTAGAAGAATTTGATGCGGTTATAATTCCAAGCGGATCTTCTTACGGCGATTACCTTCGTCCTGGTGCGCTTGCAAAAGGTTCTCCTGCAGTAGAGAGCTTGATGTCATTTGTAGAATCCAAGAAACCTGTTTTAGGTGTTGGAAACGGTTTTCAAATTTTAACTGAATTACATCTATTGCCAGGTGCTTTTCTTCAAAATAAAGAACTGCTCTTTAAATCGGGCAGTGCAAAATTAAGCGTTGAAAATGTGGAGTCTATTTTTACTTCTGAATATGAAGAAGCCCAAGAAATCACAATACCTTTTGCGCAAGCATACGGAAATTATTACGTAGATGAAAAAACATTGAGTCAGTTAAATGAAAATGGACAAATCGCGTTTACATATAAAGATGAAAACGATAATGGCAGTACTGAAAAAATCGCAGGCGTTTTGAATGAACAAGGAAATGTACTTGGCATTCTGCCGTTACCTGAACGTGCGATTGAAGAAATTATCGGCGGTACCGATGGGTTGCCTCTATTCAAGTCAATTTTGAAAAGGTGGAATGAAAACAATGTCAGCCAATCATGAACCAAGTGCAAAGCAAATTCAAGATAATAAGTTGTATCGTCAAATGGGAATGACCGATGAAGAATTCGAACTTGTTGTAAAAAGCATGGGTCGCTTGCCGAACTATACAGAAACAGGTTTGTTTTCGGCTCTTTGGTCCGAACACTGTTCATATAAAAGCTCGAAACCGATTCTAAAAAAGTTCCCAACAAGTGGCGAACGCGTTCTTCAAGGGCCGGGCGAAGGTGCAGGGATTGTTGACATTGGCGACAACCAGGCTGCAGTTTTTAAAATGGAATCACATAACTCACCATCCGCAATTGAACCATTTATCGGTGCTGCGACAGGCGCAGGCGGGGTTCTTCGTGATGTATTTTCAATGGGTGCACGTCCTGTAGCACTTGTCAATTCGCTTCGTCTTGGGGATTTAACAGATGAGCGTGACCGTTTCTTATTTAAAGAGGCGGTTGCTGGGATTGCAAGTTACGGTAACGGCATTGGCATTCCAACAATTGCAGGAGAAGTACAATTCGATAATTGCTATTCTAAGCGACCACTCGTAAATGCAATGGCTGTAGGGTTACTGAATCATGAAGACATTCAAAAAGGTGTTGCAGCAGGTGTTGGTAATACTGTCATGTATGCTGGTGCTAAAACAGGACGTGATGGCATACACGGAGCAACGATGTCCTCTTCGGAACTAACAGTTGAAGAAGATGGTGAGCTACCAGTTATGCAAGCTGGCGATCCATTCCTTGAAAAACTTGTGATGGATGCATGTCTTGAACTTGTAAAATCAGACGCGCTAATTGGGATACAAGATATGGGTGCTGCTGGTCTTTCATCAGCATCGGCTGAAATGGCATCAAGTGCCGGATACGGCGTTGAAATGAATTTAGATCTTGTACCGCAACGTGAAGAGGGCATGACAGCATATGAAATGATGCTCTCAGAATCTCAAGAACGTATGTTAATCGTCGTGAAAAAAGGTCGCGAACAAGAAGTCACGGATCTTTTTGCAAAATACGGCGTTGAAGCAGTGTCAATTGGGAAGGTAACGGATGATAAAATGCTCCGTTTACTTCATAAAGGCGAAGTAGTGGCGGAAGTATCAGCAGATGCACTTGCTGAAGATGCGCCAGTTTATTATAAAGAATCAGCGGAACCAGATTACTTTAAAGAATTCCAAGCAATGGAAATGTCTGAACCAGTTGTTGACGATTTAAGCGAAACATTAAAAGCGCTATTACAACGTCCAACGATTGCGTCGAAAAAATGGGTTTATAACCAATTTGATACGCATGTTCGTCGAAATACAGTTGTCGCACCGGGCTCGTCTGCGGGCGTAATTCGTGTCGATGGGACGAATAAAGGGCTAGCAATGACTTCAGATTGTAACTCTCGTTATGTTTATCTAGATCCTGAAACAGGTGGGAAAATCGCGGTTGCGGAAGCGGCAAGAAATATTATTTGTTCTGGCGCTGAACCGATTGCGATTACGGACTGCTTGAATTTTGGAAATCCGGATAAGCCAGAAGTGTTCTGGCAGTTTGAGAAATCAGCGGCTGGAATTTCAGAGGCATGCATCAAGTTAAATGCGCCTGTTATCAGCGGTAACGTTTCGATGTCCAATGAAGTGAACGGAGTAGCCATTTATCCGACGCCGACAATCGGAATGGTCGGATTGGTTCACGATTTATCTCACGTTACGACTACTGAATTTAAAAATGCTGATGACGTAATCTATATTATCGGTGATACTAAGCTTGATTTTGGTGGTAGTGAACTACAACAAATGCAAGAGGGCGAGATTTTTGGACAAGCTCCTGCCATTGATCTAGACGTAGAAGCTTCTAGACAAAAAGAACTTTTAACAGCAATCCAAAATCAACTTGTTGAATCAGCAACTGACTTGTCAGAAGGTGGATTTGCGGTTGCACTTTGTGAAAAAGCGTTCGGAGCTAATGGACTTGGCGCAAATGTAACGATTTCTGGATCAGCTGTCACTGCATTATTCAGCGAATCACAATCACGTTTCTTGGTATCGGTTAAGCGTGAAAATGCAAAAGCGTTCGAAGCTGCAGTAAAAGATGCGGTGAAAGTTGGCGTCGTTACTGATACAGAGCGAATTGTTATTAACGGAGAAGATACGGGATTAATAGACGGGACGGTTGAAGAGTTCCGTTCTGCTTGGAGAGGGGCAATAGAATGCTTGCTGAACTCAGAGGATTAAACGAAGAGTGCGGCGTGTTTGGTATTTGGGGTCATGAGGATGCGGCGCAGATCAGTTATTATGGTCTGCACGCATTGCAACACCGCGGTCAAGAAGGTGCTGGTATCGTTACGAAAGATAGCAAAGGCCTTCATGTTCATAAAGGTGAGGGCCTTGTGAATGAAGTGTTTTCCGGCAATGAAATAAATGAATTGACTGGTAATGCTGCCATTGCGCAAGTGCGTTATTCATCAGAAAATGGTCGTGGAATCGAAAATGTTCAGCCGCTTGTTTTTCGTTCAACAACGGGAAGTCTTTCGGTCGCACATAATGGCAATATTGTAAATGCCGCAGAACTTCGAGAGCATCTAGAACGTCAAGGGAGTATTTTCCAGACGAATTCAGATACAGAAGTGCTTGCGCATTTAATTAAAAGAAGTAATGGGACGCCGAGACAGCGCGACCGCGTCAAGAAAGCCTTATCGATGTTAAAAGGCGCATTTGCGTTTGTCATTTTGACGGAAGACGGCTTGCTGATTGCGCAGGATCCAAATGGTCTTCGCCCTTTATCCTTAGGGAAAATGGGTGATGCATGGGTTGTGGCATCGGAAACCTGTGCATTTGATATTATCGGAGCGGAAAGTGTGCGGTCGGTTGAACCTGGAGAATTAATCATCATTAATGATCAAGGTCTCCATTCGGAACGATTTGCACCAGCTGCAGATTCAGCAATGTGCTCGATGGAATATGTATACTTTGCACGACCTGACTCGGATATTGACGGGATTAATATCCACTCGGCACGTAAGCGTTGCGGTAAGAGACTTGCACGTGAAGTGCAGATTGAAGCAGATGTTGTTACGGGTGTTCCGGATTCGAGTATTTCAGCTGCCATCGGTTTTTCAGAAGAAAGTGGCATTCCGTACGAATTAGGTCTTATTAAAAGTCGTTACGTAGGACGGACTTTCATCCAACCTTCACAGGAATTACGTGAGCAAGGTGTCAAGATGAAATTATCCCCTGTGCGTCAAGTTGTGAGAGGCAAACGTGTCGTCATGGTAGATGATTCGATTGTTCGCGGCACGACATCTAAACGGATTGTGAAAATGTTGAAAGAGGCGGGCGCAACGGAAGTGCATGTTGTTATTGCATCTCCACCACTTGTCAGTCCATGCTTTTATGGTGTTGATATTAGTACGGATTCTGAATTGATCGCGACAAATCGTTCGATTGAGGAAGTTCGTGAATTAATAGAAGCGGATTCGCTGACGTTTTTGTCTCCGGAGGGAATGCTTGAGTCAATAGGCAGACCGGATAATACAAAGAACTGCGGACAATGTCTGGCATGCTTTACAGGCGAATATCCGACTGAAATTTATAAAGATACAGTTATGCCGCACGAAAAAGAAATGAGTAGATAGGGGGCTTTTCCATGTCGAATGCTTATGAAAAAGCGGGAGTCAATATTGAAGCGGGTTATGAATCGGTTGAGCGTATGAAGTCTCATGTTGCGCGTACGGGACGAAAAGGTGTTGCAGGTACTTTTGGTGGTTTCGGCGGCATGTTCGATTTGTCTGCACTTGATTATAAAGAGCCGGTTTTGATATCTGGTACAGATGGTGTGGGTACGAAATTGAAATTGGCTTTCATGGCTGATAAACATGATACGATTGGCGTCGATTGTGTTGCGATGTGTGTGAATGATATCGTGGCACAAGGTGCGGAACCGTTATATTTTCTAGATTATATCGCGCTTGGAAAAGCAGTGCCTGAAAAAGTCGAAGCCATTGTAAAAGGAATTGCTGATGGCTGTGTTCAGTCGGGTGCCGCGTTAATCGGCGGAGAAACAGCCGAGATGCCTGGACTTTACGATGTAAATGAGTATGATCTTGCTGGGTTCGCGGTAGGGGCTTGTGAAAAGAGCGATGTTGTTACGGGCGATAAAGTTGTCGAAGGTGATGTACTCGTTGGGCTTGCTTCGAGCGGTATTCACTCGAACGGATTTTCACTTGTACGTAAAATTGTTTTTGAAGATGAAGGCTATGAAATTGATAGTTTAATCGCGGGTTATGAAGAGCTCGGAACAGTTGGGAATGCGCTATTAGAGCCAACGAAAATCTATGCGAAACCAGTACTCGACATGCATAAGCAACTTGCTATCCATTCAATGGGGCATATCACGGGTGGCGGTTTCTATGAAAATTTACCACGTATGTTGCCTGATGGACTTGCAGCAGAAGTTGAACTTGGATCATGGGAATCCCTGCCAGTATTCAATATGCTAAAAGAAAAAGGCGCGCTTTCGGATAAGGACCTTTACAGCGTATTCAATATGGGAATTGGATTTGTTATTGCTTTACCGGCAGAAGATGCTGACAAAGCGCTTCAAATTGTTGCTGAACATGGCGAAAAAGCGTTTAAAATCGGTCGTGTGATTGCAGGAGAAGGCGTCGTGTTTAACGGCGAGCATGACGGGAGTCTAGCTTAATGACACGGAAAACTAAAATTGCTGTATTCGCTTCTGGAAGCGGAAGTAATTTTACAGCAATCGAAGAAGCCTGCAGAAACGGTGAGTTAAACGCGGAAATCGCTTTGGTCGTGACAAATAAACCCGAGGCATATGTAGTAGAACGTGCCGAAAACGCAGCGATTCCGGTCGCTGCGTTTCGTCCGAAAGACTACGCGTCTAGGGAACTTTATGAGGCGGCAATTCTAGATGCGCTTCATGAAGCCGGGGTGGAGTGGCTTGTGCTCGCGGGCTATATGCGACTTGTTGGACAGACGTTATTGTCTGCGTACCCATCCAGAATCGTCAATATTCATCCTTCACTGCTACCATCTTTTCCTGGAAAAGATGCCATTGGACAAGCGATTGAGCACGGTGTGAAAGTCACTGGCGTTACCGTTCATCTAGTCGATGAAGGAATGGATACTGGACCGATTCTTGCGCAACATGCAGTGGATGTTGTGGATGGCGATATTGAAAAGACGGCGGCTGCAATTCACGCTGTTGAACATTTCTTATATAAAGATACATTGGCACAACTATTTAGCTGATTGGTAAATACTAATTTATAAAACGGAGGGTTTTATTCGTGAAAAAACGTGCACTGCTAAGCGTGTCGGACAAAAGCGGGATTTTGGAATTTGCAAAAGCGCTAGAAAGTCTCGGCTATGAATTATTATCTACAGGCGGAACGATGAAACATTTGGCGGACAATGGTGTCGCGGTTACAGCTGTCGATGAAGTGACAGGATTCCCTGAAATTATGGAAGGTCGCGTGAAGACACTTAACCCGTTAATCCACGGGGGACTGCTTGCCAAACAAGATGATCCAACACATCAAGCGCAAATGGAAACGCACGGCATTCAGCCGATTGATATCGTTTGTGTGAACTTGTATCCGTTCAAAGAGACAATTTCAAAATCGGATGTATCCACTGAGGACGCGATTGAAAATATCGATATCGGCGGTCCGGCGATGCTTCGTGCTTCTGCGAAAAACCATGCGTATGTCACGGTGATTGTCGATGCAGCTGATTACGACCAAGTTCTTGAGGAATTAAAATCGGACGGGATAACGACGAATGAAACGCGCAGACGTCTTGCGGCAAAGGTTTTCCGTCATACAGCAGCTTACGATGCACTGATTGCAAGTTTCCTAACAAATCTTGCGGGAGAAGAATTCCCGGAGCAAGTGACCTATACATACGAATTAAAACAACCACTTCGTTACGGTGAAAATCCACATCAAAAAGCAGCGTTTTACAGTCGTCCACTTGGTTCGGACTTCTCGATTGCGTACGCGAATCAGCTGCACGGCAAAGAACTATCATACAATAACATCCAAGATGCAAATGCTGCGATTCAAATCGTGAAAGAATTTGAAGGCGCTGCGGCAGTAGCAGTTAAACATATGAATCCTTGCGGAGTAGGTACTGGCGAAACGATTTTCGACGCGTTCAATAAAGCATACGAAGCAGATCCAGTATCCATTTTCGGCGGTATCATTGCGTTGAACCGTGAAGTAGATGCGTCGACAGCAGAGAAATTATCAGGGATATTCCTTGAAATTGTTATCGCACCTTCATTCACAGCAGATGCAATTGAAATCTTAACGAAGAAGAAAAACATTCGTCTACTAACAATTTCATTTGATCAAAACAAAAAAGACAGCTGGAATACAGTTTCTGTTGAGGGCGGACTTTTAATGCAAGAGCCTGATGCATATGGATTTGCGGATGCAGACATTCGTGTAGCGACAGATCGTGAGCCTACGGAAGCTGAGTGGGAAGCGATGAGGCTTGGTTGGGCAGTTGTGAAACACGTGAAATCGAATGCGATTGTTGTGTCCGATGATCATATGACGCTTGGCGTTGGCGCGGGGCAGATGAACCGTGTCGGTGCGGCAAATATTGCACTTACTCAAGCAGGCGAACGTGCAAAAGGTGCAGCACTAGCATCTGACGCATTTTTCCCAATGGATGATACAGTTGAAGCAGCGGCAAAAGCAGGCATTACGGCAATTATCCAACCGGGCGGTTCTGTAAAAGATGAAGACTCGATTAAGAAAGCAAACGAATACGGGATTACAATGGTTATGACCGGCGTTCGTCATTTTAAACACTAAGGAGGGAAATGCATTGAAAGTACTCGTTATCGGGAGCGGCGGTCGTGAACACGCGATTGCCAGACAGTTCAATGTCTCCCCTTCGGTCAATAAAGTATTTGTAGCACCTGGTAATGACGGCATGAAAGGTGATGCTGAATGTATCGGGATTAGCGCGACAGATTTCGAAGCACTTGCATCATTTGCGAAAAAGAACGCTATCGATTTAACTTTTGTCGGTCCTGAACAACCATTAGCTGAAGGCATTGTAGATTATTTCGCTGAACGCGGATTACAAGCGTTCGGGCCGACCAAAGCGGCAGCACTCATCGAGGGAAGTAAATCATTCGCAAAAGAACTTATGGCGAAATACAATATTCCAACTGCTGGGTACGGAACGTTTACGGACGCGGAAGAGGCGAAAGCATTCATCCGTGAAAAAGGCGCACCGATTGTCGTCAAAGCGGACGGACTAGCGGCTGGAAAAGGTGTGATCGTTGCGATGACACTTGAAGAAGCGCTGAACGCGGTAGACGATATGATTGGCAACCAGAAATTCGGTGAATCTTCATCTCGTGTTGTCGTCGAGGAATTCTTAGACGGCGAAGAGTTCTCGTATATGTCGTTTGTTCACGATGGACAGATTTACCCAATGGTCATCGCGCAAGATCATAAGCGCGCGTATGACGGCGATAGAGGACCGAATACAGGTGGAATGGGTGCGTATTCTCCAGTTCCGCAGATCTCACAAGAAGTTGTGGATGAAGCCTATGAAAAAGTCGTCGTTCCGACTGTTGAAGCGATGGCGGCGGAAGGAACTCCGTTTACGGGGATTTTGTATGCAGGATTAATCCTCACTGAAGACGGGCCGAAGGTGATTGAATTCAACGCACGTTTCGGTGATCCGGAAGCACAAGTCGTTCTGCCACGTATGGCATCTGATTTCGGCGCGTTTATGGCTGCACTCATGGCTAGCAAACCGTTTGAGTTGGAATGGAATGATAAAGCCATGTTAGGCGTTGTCGTTGCTTCTGATGGGTATCCTGAGCATGTTGTGAAAGGAAACGTATTACCAAACTTAGATACACTTTCAGCGCAAGGACTGGATGTTTTCCATGCAGGAACAAAATTACATGACGAAAACTTTGTCGGTAATGGTGGACGCGTCATTCTAGTTGCTGCGAAAGCTGGCTCTTTAAAAGAAGCACAAGAAGAGGTTTATGAAGGTTTAACGCAGCTGAAATGGGACGGGTTTTTCTACCGGACTGATATTGGCTGGCGCACATTCGAATAAATCGAAGCCCACTCTTTCAAACAATGGGAGAGTGGGCTTTTATTGTTGCGGGGATTTGAATAGGCAGTTGCAGGATTTTGCAAGACAACTATACTTATAAGTAACGCAAATACGGGAAGGTGAAGTAAAAATGGTCTTGAAATTCAATGATGTGGAGAAAAGGTTGAGTGATTCGCTCGTTTTTCCAGCATTCAATTTACATATAAATGGAACCGAAGTGACTGCAATTTACTCTAGCTTGAATGTCCGAAGCACTCTTTTGCAGATGCTAACAAAGGAAATTCCCGTAGTTATGGGTGAAATCTTTATCAGGAACATCGAGATGTCAAAAGTGAATCTTTCAGAAGTTGGATTTTCGTTCCTAGAAGAAGGGTTGTATGAACGTTTAACAGTTGAAGAACATCTGAAATTATACTGTAGGCTTTACAATTGCAATGAATCGATTCCATCGGTACTTCGAAAAGTTCATCTGGAAGAAAAACGAAATATGCGGGTGAAACAGCTATCTTATTCTGAACAAAAACGAATTTTATTCGGGAAGCTCCTCATTCAAAATCCTGAATTGTTCATTTTTGAAGAACCCGATCAAAATGTAGACTTTGAAACACAACGCATTTTTATGTTAATCATCGAGCAACTACGAAATGAAGGGAAAAGTTTGCTTATTCTCACAAGTAATATGGAAAGCGCGATTACAACTGCAAATCGTGTATTTAAATTGGACGAACATGGTTTACAGGAAATACAAGTAGCCAGTGAATCTGAAAAAAAAGAGTCCGAAGATCAGCAAAGTGATGAAATCGCTCAGGAGGAAATCCAACCGGTTCGTTTTGAAAAAATCCCGACGAAGGTCAACGAAAAAATTGTATTATTTGATCCACCTGAAATTGATTATATTGAAAGTAATGATGGACAGACATATTTACATATTAAGGGAGAAGAATTTGCGACGACATTTACATTAAATGAGCTCGAAAATCGACTCCAACATTTTGGCTTTTTCCGCTGTCATAGATCGTATATTGTGAACCTCCAAAAAGTTCGAGAAGTCATTACATGGACTCGAAATAGTTTTAGTCTTGTTTTGGATGACGAAGAAAAATCGTCAATTCCACTTTCAAAATCAAAAATGGGGGAATTAAAAGCGATGTTGGGCCTAAAATAAGCACCATTCACCCCTAAAAAGGCGCTTTTCATCGAAAATATGCTGTTTTTCTTATAAAAAGCGTTTAATCTGAAGATGCAAGTACAAATCAGATAAAAACTTTTTCAGGGGGAATAGCAATGGAAAATATCATCGAAGTTGAATCATTAGAAAAAATCTTTGCAAATCAAACCGCACTTGAAGACGTAAATTTCCATGTTAAAAAAGGAGAAATTTTCGGATTTTTAGGTCCGAGTGGTTCTGGTAAAACGACAACAATTAAAATTTTGACAGGTCAATTAAACCAAACAAGTGGAAAAGCAACTGTCTTCGGGGAACCTGTTTCAGAAATGAAAAAAGGGGGGGCCAGGAAGAAAATTGGGGTACTCACCGATAATAGTGGCTTATATAGTAGACTATCGATTTACGATAATTTGAAACTATTTTGTGACCTTTATGAAGTACCGCTCAAAAGGATTGACGAAGTATTGGAGATTGTGAATTTGGAAAATGAAAAGAAGAAAGTCGTTTCTAAACTATCGAAGGGAATGCTACAGCGTGTGATTCTTGCACGGACACTTTTACATGAACCAAAGTTGTTATTCCTAGATGAACCGACTTCTGCGCTCGATCCTGTAAATTCACAACATATACATAATGGACTTCGTGAGTTGAATGCGCGTGGAACAACAATATTTCTTACGACGCATGATATGAATGAGGCAGAACTGCTCTGTGACCGTGTTGCATTTTTGAATAAGGGACAAATTCGGTTGATGGATGAACCAGGAAAACTTAGAAAACAGTATTCGGATTCAACGGTGACTGTTGAACTAAAAAACGAAGAGAAAGTTGTGCTTAAAACGACAGACGAGGGTGCACAGCAAATGTTTGATTATATGTCATCGAATAATGTGGTAGCTATTCATACGAACGAGCCGACATTGGGCGATATTTTTGTCGAAGTGACAGGGAGGAAATTATCATGAACTTTTCAATGAAGCGTGTTAATGCAATTTTTCATAAAGACTTTAAGGATATTTCAAGAAATTCGGCTGTTTCGGTTACAGCGCTCATGCCGCTCATCTTAGCTTTTATCTATGGAAAAATGGGCGATTTATCAATTGACATGCATTATATGATTATTAACTTTACTTTGGTTACTGTAGGATCCTTTGTCCAATGTAGTTTAATCGCTGAAGAAAAAGAAAAAAACACGCTTCGTGGATTAATGCTTTCACCTGCTTCGACGTTGGAAATACTCGGTGGAAAAAGTTTGTTAAGCACAATCGCTTCGATGATTATAGTTGTATTCGGAATCATGTTAACGGGCTACCGACCTGAACATGTTGTTGTTATAGCGGTTGCAATCCTATTCACATCATTGTTTTTTATTGGCTTGGGGACACTTCTTGGGCTACTCGCTAAATCAGTTATGGAAGCTTCCGTACTGGTATTGCCGTTTATGTTTATATTCGGATTTGGCTCGATGTTCTCGATGTTTACTGACAAATATCCGATTTTGAAAGTGATGGAATACACGCCAAACTCCCAACTGTTAACAATTGCACAGAAAGTTGAAAGTGGGATCGGTATCGGCGGCGTATTTCCGAATCTCGGAATTATTGCCTTGTGGATTATTGTAATATCGTTTTTAACGGTTGTTATTTTCAAAAAACGAATGGCAGATTAAACCAAATTAAAATAATCCTGAATCTAAGAATCACTAGATCAGGATTATTTTGGTGTTTATTCACTCGCTTCTTTTTTGTAGATGTTAATTTTCTTGTAAATGATAAAACCGGCCAATCCCAATTGTAATAGAGGAACAATCAGGAGTAGCTTCCCGATGGAAGAGCCGAAAATATAGCAGATTAAAAGTTCAGCAACCGCACCGACGATAAGTGGATATAAATCTCTTTGGAAATACCCGATAATTCCCCACGCTGCGGTTCCGGTAAATAGTATTATGAGCACTGGTCCAATGATGTCCCATACCATCTTAATCCCTCCCTCTATCCATGTTTACTAATCCAATGAATCATATGAAATGGAAGTCCGTCTTATCCCTTCGCCAGGTCTTCATTAAACTGCAGTTTATCTACCATATTATCAAATCTTATCTTATTCAGTTCTACTATATTCGCTATAATTATATCAAATCCTTCTTTATTAGGGGCTTCACTCACTACTTATATCACCTGCGCTATGCTACGATTACTAACAAAGAGATATTAGTAAAAGGAGCGAATTCAATGTGGGGGCATAATGAAATACAGGAACAACTACATATTATTGACGGCAAGAAAGCGCCGGATCTTGTGATTGTTAATGCGACATATTTACATTCCGTATATAAAAAATGGTTGACTGGAAACATCTGGATTTCGGGGAGCAGAATCGTTTATGTTGGAAAAGAGATGCCAACGATTTTAGATTGCACTGAAATTGTGGATGCGACGGGTAAGAAAATTGTACCGGGTTATATTGAACCGCATGTACATCCTTTTCAACTATATAATCCGAGAACATTTGCCCAATACGCTGGGAATCTTGGAACGACGACTTTCATAGCGGATAATCTTACCTTATTCATGTCACTGGCAAATGAAACCTCATTTTCACTACTAGACAAATTAAATAAATTACCGTTTTCATTTTATTGGTGGGCAAGGTTCGATTCACAAACAGTTCTTCAAAACGAGGCTGAGTTATATAATTTAACTTCAATTAAGGAATGGCTAGAACGACCTGAAGTTCTACTAGGCGGTGAGCTAACGGGGTGGCCACGTCTTATGGGCGGGGACCCAGCTATGGTGGCCGCAGTCCATGCAGCAAAATTAGCGGGTAAAAAGATTGAAGGCCATTTACCGGGCGCTTCCGAAAGAACGCTTACGCGGATGAAACTACTTGGGATTGACGGTGATCATGAAGCGATGACATTACAAGAAGTTGAAAGCAGATTATTGCATGGTTATGCGGTAACGCTTCGTCATTCATCCATCCGTCCAGATCTACCAAACTTATTAAAGGAAATTGTTGAAAAAGAACTGAATGTTTTCGACCATTTAATGATGACGACAGACGGCTCCACACCGGCATTCCACAGTGACGGCGTCATGGATAAATGCATTCGTGCTGCGTTGAAATCAGGCGTCCCGCCGATTGACGCGTATTTAATGGCGTCTTATAATGTTGCGCGTTACTACGATATGACGGATTTACATGGGATTATCGCCACTGGCCGGTTTGCGACATTAAACTTCTTAACGGATGAAGAAAATCCAGTACCAACGGATGTTTTATCAAAAGGTGTTTGGTTGAAACGAGAGGGGGACAGTACAAACGCATTTCCTCCTATCGATTGGTCAGTCATTCCGCAGTTTACACCAGAATTTAATCTAACCGAAGCGGATTTTACCTTTGATGTATCAATTGGCATTGAAATGATAAATGATGTAATTACAAAGCCATATTCAGTAGCAATTGACACGACAGTTGATTGTTTAGAAAATAGTCACGATGAAAGTTTTCTAATGTTAATTGATAAAAAAGGGAAATGGCGTGTGAACACGATATTAAAAGGGTTCGCTACGCATGTACAAGGGTTTGCAACATCCTATTCCAACACAGGAGATATTATTTTAATAGGAAAAGACAAGTCTTCAATGGTAGCTGCATACAATGAGGTAAAGCGGATTGGCGGGGGAATGGTTCTGATCGAAAATGGACAAGTCCTGGCTACACTTCCACTTCCGATTGGCGGCGGTTTATCGGCGGAACCGATGGCAAAACTTATCGAGCAAGAACTTGAACTAAAGTCAGCCTTAAAAGAACGGGGGTATCATTTCGCCGATGCGGTGTATACATTTTTATTTTTACAATCCACCCATCTGCCCTACGTTCGAATTACGCAGGTTGGTGTCTATGACGTTATGAAAAACAAAGTACTCATTCCAGTGACGGAAAGATAGGAGAAAAAGATGAAAAGTAAACAGCGCTTACTCTTTTATATTTTACTAGCTATTTTACTAGTATCGGCCTGCAGCAAAGACAAAGTTGAGGAACCTAACAAGAAGCCTACAAATCCAGATGAGTCAGAGTCTGTTGATGAAACTGCCTTGTATCAGGCACCGTTTACAGGTGTCATGTCTGAAGAAGAAAGTTTGCGTCGTCCAGTAGCTGTGACAATCAATAATCATCCGCTCGCAAGACCACAATCCGGTTTAAGCGAAGCAGACATCGTTTATGAATTAATCACAGAAGGAAATGTCACAAGGCTATTAGCGCTATTTCAAAGTGAACTTCCTGAACAAATCGGGCCGGTTCGAAGTGCACGAGACTACTTTATCCATATGGCGAAGGGGCTTGACGCGTTTTATGTTGCTCACGGATACAGTCCAGATGCACTCGCATTATTAAATTCGGGTTATGTTGACCATGTGAACGGTATGCATTATGACGGGACTCTTTTCAAACGATCAACAGATCGAAAGGCGCCTCATAATTCATATATTTCAAGTGACAGTATCAAAACTGCCGAAGAGACGACGAATTCTTCGATGGAGATTAATAAAATACCGTCACTTTCTTTCCATGAATCTATTGAAAGTGCTAAAATAGGAGATAGTACATCATCTTTTGTCGTTCAGAACGGCACACACCCTAATTTCACAAGTACGTATTCGTACCAAGAGGAAAATGGGACGTACGATCGAACGGTAAATGGTATGTTAACCATCGATAAAACAAATGACGAACCGATTGCACTTTCAAACGTGCTTGTGT
Organism: Sporosarcina sp. 6E9; assembly: GCF_017921835.1. Classification (NCBI taxonomy): domain Bacteria; kingdom Bacillati; phylum Bacillota; class Bacilli; order Caryophanales; family Caryophanaceae; genus Sporosarcina; species Sporosarcina sp. 6E9. Next base: position 18,218 of record NZ_JAGEMN010000006.1, read on the forward strand.
TTGAAGCAGTACATCAGACAATCGACAATGAAGGTAGACAAGCCATCGATCTTGAATCCGGCGGCAAGGCCCTTTTATTTCAAGCTGGAATCGTAAAAGAGATTGAATGGGTAAACCTAGACGGTATCTTAACACCATTCGAAAACGGTGATCCCGCAAAACTCGTCCCAGGTAAAACATGGATTCACATCATCAAAACAAATCCAGGTATTGGGACTAATGTTTCGTATGAGCTTGGTGAATAATGGTCACTTAATCCCCCCTATATAGAATGATTATAGTTGATTGTAGTGTAGGGCGGCGACTCCAGCGGGATTAGCGAGACAGCCGAGACCCTGGACTGAGCGTAGCGAGGGAAGCGGCTCGGCGCTCGCCCGCAGGAAAGCGTCCGCCCGAAACGGAAATCAACGGATTATATAAAAAACGAGTACTTTAATAATGGATTGTTCAAGTAACACTTACAATACTCAAGGCGAATAGATGGAAAGAGAGGGAAATCGTATGCAACTAAACAAAATACGCGGACATCAAACAGACCAACTATTTAAAGCAATCCTTGAATTGGAAACAATTGAGGAATGCTATGAATTTTTTGATGATCTTTGTACAATCAGTGAGATGCAATCACTTTCACAAAGACTTGATGTCGCACAAATGCTAAATATGAAGAAGACGTACGATACGATTCAAAACGACACCGGCGCAAGCACCGCGACAATTTCACGCGTTCGCCGTTGCGTCGACTATGGCTCCGGCGGTTACAATAAAATACTAAGTCGTCTCTATCCAATAAATGATGATGAAAGTAACGAGTAATTTTCCTGAAGAAGAAACTAAATAGTGAAACTTAAACAATCAACCAGGCGGAGAAAGAATCTGTCTGGTTTTTTTGCTATAATAGAAGAACGAACATAAATGGTTAGGTGGTTAATAATGGACATCACAACATGGCGTCATGCCTTTAAATTAGATCCCGCGAAAACAATAACAAATAAAGAACTTGAAATTCTTGCAGAATCAGGAACTGACGGAATCATCGTTGGCGGAACAGATGGCGTCACGCTTGATAATGTGCTGGACTTGCTTGTGCGGATTAGACGATATTCAGTCCCACTAGCGCTTGAAGTATCAACTGTAGAATCGGTCACGCCAGGCTTTGACTATTATTTTATCCCAACAGTGTTAAACTCGACAAAAACGAAATGGATTAACGGCATTCATCACGAAGCGCTTCGTGAATACGGCCATATGATGGATTGGGACGAAATCATTACAGAAGGCTACTGCATATTAAATCCAGACTGTAAAGCTGCACAGTTGACTGGCGTAACGAAAGTCCCCGACGAAGAAGATATTATTGCTTATGCGCGAATGACGGAACATCTTTTTAAACTGCCCGTCTTTTATATGGAATATAGTGGCATGTACGGCGACCCGGAAATCGTTCGGGCGGCGGCACGAATACTTGAAAACACCAAGTTATTTTACGGCGGCGGCATTCAAAACGCGCAAGACGCAAAGGAAATGGCCCAAATTGCCGACACGGTTATTGTTGGAAACGTCATCTATGAGAATTTCAAAAATGCACTTTCAACAGTCAAAGCTGTTAAATCAGTTTCCCTCGCTGAACAATAAGTGTACAATGTGAAGAACAAATGTTCCGAAAGGACGAATGAAAAATGAAAACAATTGCAGAAAATTTACTGGCGGGTATGAACCCCGAGCAAGCAAAAGCCGTAAAGAAAACAGAAGGCCCATTGCTTATTATGGCGGGTGCCGGTTCAGGAAAGACCCGCGTGCTGACGCATCGAATCGCTTACCTTGTCGTGGAAAAAAGCGTTTATCCATCGAATATTTTAGCAATCACCTTTACCAATAAAGCAGCAAGAGAAATGCGAGAAAGAATCGATGATTTGCTAGGCTCAGGTACTGGCGAGCGGATGTGGGTATCGACGTTTCACTCTATGTGCGTGCGCATACTGCGTCGCAACATTGACCAGTTAGGCTATGCAAAATCTTTTTCGATATTGGATTCTGGTGATCAGTTGACAGTCATCAAAAATGTACTTAAAGAATTAAATTTAGATCCAAAGCAAAATGACGCAAGAATGTTATTAAATTCAATCAGCAATGCTAAAAACGAATGCATCGATGCCAAACAATATCGTGAGCAAATGAACACATTTAATCCTTATGAAAAAACGATTGCAGATGTGTATGACAGTTATTCAAGACGTCTGCGCCAAAATCAGTCGCTAGATTTTGACGACTTGATCATGTTGACGATTGAGCTATTTAAGCGTGTACCGGACGTTCTGGAATTTTACCAAAGTAAATTCCAATACATCCATGTCGATGAGTATCAGGATACGAATAATGCACAGTATCAACTTGTGAACATGCTCGCGGCTAAGTTTAATAATCTATGTGTCGTCGGCGACTCGGACCAGTCGATTTATAGATGGCGCGGCGCCGATATCGGAAACATTCTTACCTTCGAAAAAGACTATAAAAACGCAGAAGTGATAATGCTAGAACAAAACTACCGTTCAACGAAACGGGTGTTACAGGCAGCGAACGACGTCATTTCTAATAACCGTACGCGATATGATAAAAATTTGCATACGGAAAATACAGAAGGCGATCCGATTTATGTCTATAAAGCGAGCGACGAGAAAGATGAATCGCAATTTGTCGTCGGAAAAATCCTTGAATTGCAACAGGAAGAGAATTTAAAGCTTGACCAGTTTGCCATTTTGTACCGAACGAATGCCCAATCCCGGGTGATTGAAGAATTTCTAGTGAAATCGAATCTTGATTATACAATTGTCGGGGGCACGAAGTTCTATGAGCGAAAAGAAATCAAGGACTTGCTTTCCTATTTGCGATTAATCGCTAATAATGAAGATGACTTAGCGCTGGCACGCGTTATTAATGAACCAAAACGCGGAATCGGAGCTACATCATTTGAGAAAATGGCGAGTTTTTCCATCATGCACGACCGTTCCATTTTCGACTCCCTCCAGGAAGTCGATTTTATGGGGATCACGCCGCGTACAGCAAACGAAGTGGCAAAGTTTCGAGAAATGATCATCAATTTTACAAAGATGACTGAATATCTACCGGTTTCGGAACTCGTTGAAGAAGTGCTTGATAAAACGGGTTATCGGGAAATGTTAAAAAGAGAAAAGTCGATTGAAGCAGAAAGCCGACTTGAAAATATTGAAGAATTCTTATCTGTTACGAAGTCCTTTGAAGAGCAATCGGAAAATGAAGATAAATCGCTTGTTGCCTTTTTGACAGATTTAGCTTTGATTGCAGATATTGATTCGCTTGATGAGGAAGAGAACAAAAACGCCGAAAAGGTCGTCTTAATGACGATGCACGGTGCGAAAGGTCTTGAATATCCTGTCGTCTTTATAATCGGCATGGAAGAAAACGTATTTCCTCACTCTCGTTCGATGGGGGATGACGAAGAAATGGAAGAAGAAAGACGTCTGGCGTACGTTGGTATCACACGTGCCGAGCAGAAACTTTATTTAACTTCGGCGCGCTACCGAACGCTATACGGACGTGCGAGTTATAATAGTCCGTCCCGGTTTATCGCGGAAATCTCAGCAGACATTACGGAAGAATTATCGGAGAAAAGTGCATTTTCTATTGGAAGCAGCCCGCGAAATCGAATGGCAACATCCCCAAGACGCGCTGCTGTCACTCGACCTGCTTACAAAGCAAGCGGTGGCGAAAAGTTGGGCTGGAACGTCGGTGACAAAGCGAGCCATAAGGTGTGGGGCACCGGCATGGTTGTCAGCGTGAAAGGTTCTGCTGATGACATCGAACTTGATATCGCCTTTCCAAATCCGGTCGGCGTAAAACGTTTACTAGCTAAATTTGCTCCGATCGAAAAGGTATAAATGCCAAGGAGGAACGAAATGAAAGACAAAATTGAACTCGAAAAACGAGTGGAAGAGCTAAATAACCTCCTCCATCAATATGGCCATGCTTATTATGTACTCGATAAACCGCTCGTAACTGATGCAGTCTATGATGCGTATTTCGAGGAATTGTTGAAAATCGAAACTGAAAATCCGGATTTAAGGTTCCCGGATTCGCCCACGCAACGAGTCGGCGGCGAAGTTCTGTCGGGTTTTGGAAAAGTGACTCATGAAAACCCGATGCTTAGCTTAGCTAATGCATTTGATGAAGACGATCTACGTGATTTTGACCGAAGAGTTCAAGAAGCGACAGGCTCTAAGGTATCTTATATTTGTGAATTGAAGATTGATGGGCTCGCGATCTCTTTGCGCTATGTTGACGGGCGCTTTGTTCAAGGCGCGACTCGAGGCGACGGTACAGTCGGCGAAGATATTACCGCAAACTTGCGAACGATACGGTCGATTCCACTTCGCTTACAAGAGCCCGTTTCCATCGAAGTTCGCGGCGAAGCGTATATGCCTAAAAAATCCTTCGTTAAATTAAACGAATCCCGAGATGAAGCAGGTGAAGAACCGTTTGCGAATCCTCGAAATGCGGCAGCCGGATCCTTGCGTCAACTCGACACGAAGATAGCTGCAAGCCGGAATCTCGCCATTTTTATTTACGGGATTGGTGGAGACGGCAGTGAATACGGTGTGGATAGTCATTCTGATGCGTTAAATTATGCGGACGCGCTCGGATTTGAAACGAATAAAGAACGTCAGCGTTGTGAATCGATTGAAGAAGTCATTGCCTATATCAATAAATGGGCCGATGCGAAATCAGATTTGGATTACGATATTGACGGGATTGTCGTGAAGGTGGATTTATTCGAAGATCAAGAACAACTTGGTTTTACGGCGCGCAGTCCGAGATGGGCGACAGCTTTTAAGTTTCCGGCAGAAGAAGTCATTACCAAACTGATTGATATTGAGCTTAGTGTTGGACGGACAGGCGTTGTGACACCGACAGCGATACTTGAACCCGTACTCGTCGCAGGATCGACGGTAGGAAGAGCAACGCTTCATAATGAAGATTTAATCACAGAAAAAGACATTCGTATTGGAGATACAGTGATTATTCGTAAAGCGGGCGATATCATTCCAGAAGTTGTCGCACCCATTGTGGAAAAGCGATCGGGCGATGAAGTTCCGTTTGAAATGCCCGAAAACTGTCCTGAATGCGATTCTGAATTAGTCCGACTTGAGGAAGAAGTTGCACTCCGTTGTGTAAATCCAAAATGTCCTGCGCAAATGAAAGAAGCAATTATTCATTTCGTATCAAGAAACGCGATGAATATTGAGGGCATCGGCGAACGAGTCGTTGAACAATTGTATATGGCGGAACTCGTACGTGATGTTTCTGATTTATACACGTTAACGAGAGAGCAATTGATTGACCTAGAACGTATGGGCGAGAAATCCGTCTCGAATTTATTGACTGCGATTGAGAACTCCAAAGAGAATTCATTGGAAAAAGTATTGTTCGGCCTCGGTATTCGTCATGTCGGTGAAAAAGCCGCTCGAATTCTTGCAGAAGAATTTGGAACGCTTGAAGCGCTTATGAAAGCCGATGCAGAGACACTGGTGACCATCCATGAAATCGGAGATAAAGTCGCGGAGTCGATTACAACCTATTTTGCCAATGAAGATGTGTTAGAAGTGTTGCGAAAACTTGAGCGCTTCGGGGTTAACTTAGCGTATAAAGGTCAAAGCAGGCAGGATGTCCCGACAGAAGGACCTTTTGCTGGAAAAACAGTCGTGCTGACGGGGAAACTTTATGAAATGACCCGCGGGGAAGCAAAAAAAGAAATAGAAGCGCTTGGTGGAAAAGTGACGGGAAGCGTCAGTAAAAATACAGATCTAGTCGTTGCTGGAGAAGCTGCCGGTTCTAAACTCGTTCGGGCGGAAGAGCTTGAAATCTTAGTTTGGAATGAAGCGCAGCTGATTGAAGCACTCGGTGCAAAGGAGTAAACTTATGAAAAGATTCCTATTAATTCCTGGACTCGTTCTGCTGCTTCTAGTCGGAGGGTGTATCCCATCACTTGGCGGTGAAGAAGAGGAACTAATCCAGGATACTGAAGAAAGTGTAGAAGAAACGGTTATTATTCCAAATGTCCAATTGAAAGATAAGTATTACCAAACATTAATCCCTTTTAAGAAAAGCGCAAGTCGCGGTTTGGTTGCTGAGGACCGTGCCGGGACGAAATATGACATTAAAGAAGTAGAAGAAGGTCTATTGCGCATTTCGACCCAACACTTTGACACGAAAGATTATTACTTTCAAGAAGGACAGTATATTGATGAGGAAACGGCTAAGTCATGGTTAAGAAGGAAGGGTGAGGAGGAGAAGGGTCAAGGAAAAGTTGGCCTGAATCCAAAACGTCCACCTGCAGGAACATCGGATGCGGAAATAGCAAAAAAAGCGCCTGATTATCTTTCGCATATCGTCGAACAAAACTATCTGGTCATGACAAAAGATAAAAAGGTAAAGCTTGAGGGCATTTCAATTGGCCTTGCGTTAAAATCGTATTACTACAATGTCAACGGACGCGAGATAGCAGCAATACCGGACAAGCAGATTGAAGAACAAGGCATGTTGATGGCAGAAGAAGTTGTCAAACGTCTCCGTGCCCAAGAAGGACTTGAAAATATTCCGATTGTTGTCGGTCTGTTTAAACAAAATCGTAGATCTGCGATTGTACCAGGTAACTATTTCGCGACGGCTGTTGCGGATAAAGGTAAAGGTTTGACAGGATGGAAACGCATCAATGAGAAATACGTCGTGTTTCCGACACCGACAAATGATGAAAAGTATCGGGATACGAACAATGCCATAAAAAAATTCAAACAAGCCATTGATGATTATTTTCCAAGCTTCGTCAATGTGATTGGACGAGGGTTACATAAGGAAGGGAAACTAGACTCCTTAACCATTGAAATTCCAATTCAATTTTACGGAACAAGTGAAACAATTGGTTTTATTCAATACTTAGTCAGTATTATGCCGAAAAATCTTCCGAATGTTTATACTGAAGTGAGCATTACGTCGATTAATGGACCGGAAGCGTTAATCATAAAAAAACCTGGTGAAGATGAACCATTCGTTCATATTTATGGTTATTGACCCTATATGTTGAAGCCGACTATTTCTATGTATATGTAAATTGGTGTTATGATAAAGAGCATGAAGTGGACCTAAAGGAGGAAGTTACATGACAAAAGTTACAAAGGAAGAATTACTATCAGTTGCCGATCGTGCAATGCTTGCGCTGACAGATGAAGAAGCGAATCTTTTCACTGAAGATTTGGCGACATTCATCGGATATGCCGATAAACTAAATGAATTGGATTTGGAGAATGTTGTTCCAATGACGCACGCGCTTCAACAAATTAACGTGATGCGAGAAGACGTAGAACGAAACGTTTTAGACCGTGATGAAATGCTGAAAAGCGTAAAAGAACATGAAAATGGTGAGATTAAAGTTCCAACAATCCTTTCATAAAAGCACAAGGAGGAAATCCAATGACATTACTTAATAAGACGACGGCGGAACTTCAGTCGCTGTTACATAATAAAGAACTAACCATTAAAGAACTTACTGAAGAAACATTCGCGCGCGTTGCGAACACGGATGAGGCGGTACAAGCCTTCATATCGACCAATGAAACAGAAGCATTAAAGCGCGCCGAGGAACTGGATAACGAACCGGTTGAAAACCGCGGACCCCTATTCGGCTTACCAGTGGGCATCAAAGATAATATTGTAACAAAAGGAATTACGACGACTGCAGCTAGCCGCATGTTGGAAGACTTCATGCCGGTTTACGATGCAACAGTAGTTGAAAAATTAAACGATGCAGGAATGGTTTCAATTGGAAAATTGAATCTTGATGAGTTTGCGATGGGTTCGACAACTGAAACATCCGCATTCAAAACGACGCGCAATCCTTGGAACCTTGACCATGTCCCGGGTGGTTCATCGGGCGGTTCCGCAGCAGCAGTTGCAGCGGGAGAGGTTCCTTTTGCATTAGGTACAGACACTGGTGGGTCGATTCGCCAACCAGCGGCGTTCTGTGGTGTTGTCGGCATGAAACCGACTTATGGACGCGTATCCCGTTATGGACTTATCGCACTTGCATCCTCATTGGATCAAATCGGACCCATTACGCGTACTGTTGAGGAGAATGCGCTGCTTTTACAAGCAATTGCTGGCCATGATGAAAAAGATTCATCTTCATCCCCGAAAGAAGTACCAAATTATAAAGCGCATTTAACAGGTGATATTAAAGGAATGAAAATTGGTGTTCCGAAGGAATATATGGGTGAGGGCGTTGGAGAAGACGCGAAGAATGCAGTACTCGAAGCCCTTAAAGTATTAGAATCTCTGGGCGCAGAGTGGGAAGAAATTTCACTTCCGCATTCAGCATATGCACTCCCAGCGTACTATTTCATTTCGTCTGCAGAAGCGTCATCTAACCTTTCAAGGTACGACGGTGTTCATTACGGTTATCGTTCTGAAGATGCAAAAAATCTTGATGAGATTTATCGTAAATCTCGTGCGGAAGCTTTTGGAACGGACGTCAAAAGACGAATCTTGCTTGGTACTTATACGTTAAGTGCTGGCCATTACGATGACTATTATAAAAAAGCGCAAAAAGCAAGAATGTTAGTAGCCGGGGACTTTGCAAACGCCTTTTCTAAATATGATGTAATTATTAGTGCGGCGTCACCGACAACAGCTTATAAAATCGATGGCGAACCGGAAGACATCGTCACGAAATACATGGCCGACATTTTGACGACACCTATAAACCTTGCGGGTGTGCCGGCAATCTCTGTCCCTTGTGGATTTTCTAACGGACTTCCGTTAGGCTTGCAAATCATCGGAAATCACTTCGATGAGGCAACAATTTATAAAGTGGCACATGCGTACGAACAAGCAACCGATTTCCATACACGCACTCCGGCCATACGGGAGGGGAAGTAACATGAATTTTGAAGTAATCATCGGACTTGAAGTTCACGTCGAATTAAAAACAAATACGAAAATATTTTCTTCTGCACCATCCCATTTCGGTGCAGAACCAAATAAAAACATTCACGTAACTGACTTGGCTTATCCTGGCGTTATGCCCGTACTGAATAAATCAGTTGTCGATTATGGCATGAAAGCCGCAATGGCGCTTAACTGTGACATTGCCGACGTAATGCATTTTGATCGAAAGCATTACTTTTATCCGGATAATCCAAAAGCCTATCAGATTTCTCAAGAAGATCGACCAATCGGTGTAGGTGGATACGTGGAAATTGAAGTAGATGGTAAAAAGAAGAAAATTAGATTGAATCGTATCCATCTTGAAGAAGATGCGGGGAAATTGACACATACGGATCACGGGTATTCACTTGTCGATTTGAACAGACAAGGAACACCGCTTATTGAAATTGTTTCTGAAGCAGATATTCGTTCGGCTGATGAAGCATACGCTTTTCTTGAAAAGTTAAAAGCGATAATCGAGTACACAGGCGTTTCAGATGTCCGCATGGAGGAAGGTTCACTTCGTTGTGATGCCAATATTTCATTGCGTCCAGTCGGTCAAAAAGAATTCGGTACAAAGACGGAATTGAAAAACTTGAACTCCTTTAACTTTGTTCGTCGAGGCATTATTAAAGAAGTGGAACGACAAGAGAAAATCTTGCTTTCAGGCGGCGTAATTGAACAAGAAACTCGTCGTTACGACGAGTCGACTGGCGATACCGTGCTTATGCGTATTAAAGGATCAGCGGATGATTATCGTTTCATCAATGATCCAGATTTACCGGAAATTCATATTGATGAGGACTGGAAGGCTCGGATTCGTGCGGAAATTCCAGAACTTCCAGATGCGCGTAAAGAACGTTATATCAATGAACTCGAACTTCCGGCGTATGACGCAATGGTCTTAACATTGACCAAGGAAATGTCCGATTTCTATGAAGCGACTGTTGATGCTGGTGCCGATCCAAAACTGGCCTCTAACTGGCTAATGGGCGAAGTGTCTGCATATCTCAATGCTGAGCAAAAAGGACTTGCGGAAACGAAACTCACACCTGAAGGACTTACAAGCATGATTAAGCTCATAAAAGACGGAACGATTTCTACGAAAATCGCGAAGAAAGTCTTTAAAGAGTTAATCGAAAAAGGCGGTATGGCTGACGATATCGTGAAGGCGAAAGGGCTTGTCCAAATTTCGGACGAAGGCACGCTTCGCACGATGGTGGCTGAAACACTAGCAGCAAATCCTCAATCAATCGTCGATTATAAAGACGGAAAAGGACGCGCGTTGGGCTTCCTTGTAGGGCAAATCATGAAAGCATCCAAAGGACAAGCGAATCCACAACTTGTCAATAAAATCCTTCTTGAGGAAATCGAGAAACATTAATTTAACCTATGCGTCCTATGAAAGACTGCTACAGTCGTTTCATAGGACGCTTTTTAGTTAGACTTCTTTTCAAGCTAGACCTTGGAAGTTGATTCGGAATTGAGGAAAACGTACAATTGATGAAAGGGAGTGTGTCGTTCATGAAAACTGAAAAACAATACTTCGATGATGCAATTTCACTCAAAACGTATATGAATCAAATGAAAAATCACAAAGAAAATTCCCAGCGCATTTATGAGCAATTCGAATGTCCAAAAGACGATGAATTTATTGAACGATTGAAGACAGCAAAACCAAAAATTCTTGTCATTACCGAAGATTGGTGCGGAGATGCAATGATGAACAACGCGATACTCCTAAGAATCGCGGAAGCAGCTGATTTGGATGTGCGTGCAGTCTATCGTGATGAGGACACGTCACTAATCGATCGACATTTAACGAATGGCGGTCGATCGATTCCAAAATATTTACTTCTTGGGAAAGACGGAGCAGTTGCGGCCGAATGGGGTCCGCGTGCGAGTCAACTAGGAGACTATGTTTTAAAACTCAAAGAGTCATTACCTTCAAAGGATTCAACTGACTATCATGAAAAACAAAACGAATTTATTTCTAGGATTACTGCAGAATACACGACGAAACCGGAATATTGGCTAGCTGTTTACGAAGATATTCGTAAAACATTCTTGCCAGTCGTACAAAACGTGTAAAAATGAATTCGAATGTAAAGAAAGAAAGGGAATACTCGGATGAAACGTGCCCGTATTATTTATAATCCAACAGCTGGCCGTGAGGTTTTTCGAAAACATCTCGGCGATGTACTTGAACAGCTTGAAATGGCAGGTTATGAAACATCCTGCCATGCAACGACAGGAGAAGGCGATGCGACAGAGGCGGCGAAAATAGCGGTAGAACGAGGCTTCGACTTGATTATTTGCGCGGGTGGTGATGGAACACTCAACGAAGTCGTTGCAGGCGTCAGTCCTTTTGAAAAACGTCCTAAAATCGGACTTATTCCAATGGGAACAACAAACGACTTTTCGCGCGCCTTGCGAATTCCGCGTGATATTGGCGGCGCACTCGACGTCATTCTCAAAGGAGATACGATTCCTGTTGACGTCGGATTAATGAATGACCGTCACTTTATTAACATCGCGGGCGGAGGAAGAATGACTGAGCTTACCTACGATGTACCAAGTCGTTTGAAAACCGTTCTTGGTCAGCTGGCCTATTATTTAAAAGGTATTGAAATGCTGCCATCGATAAAATCTTCACATGTAAGAATTGAATATGATGGTGAAGTCTTTGATGATGAGGCAATGATGTTCCTTGTTGGATTGACTAATTCAGTAGGCGGCTTTGAAAAACTTGCACCTGATTCAAGTTTGAATGATGGTAAATTTACGTTGCTTATATTAAAGAAATGTAATATTGCCGAATTTATCCGTATCGTTTCGCTTGCTCTGCGTGGAGAACATGTTGATGATCCGCTCGTTATTTCGAGCAAGGCGGAAAAAGTCATCGTTACTTCATCAGAAGAAGTACTTCTGAATTTGGACGGCGAGTACGGTGGTGTATTGCCCGCGACATTTGAAAACCTTTATCGACACATAGAGATGTTTGCGCCATTAGACGAATTGAGAGAACAAGATTTAGTATAAACATAAAAAAGTTGTATGCACAGTCAGTAATTGACTTGCATACAACTTTTTTTACGTTAAGAAGTTTATCGCTTCATCTTGATTTCCAGCAAGTTCTGGAATTTGATCGACAGGAACAAATCGATGACAAAATGTCATGCCCTCATCTCTGCCATTCCCTTTTACGATATATTCCCATTTCTCATCATTGTCGCCGATATAAGAAAGATGGAAAATCGTGCGTTCGTAGATCTTGTTTTTATGTTCGGGAAAGTACTTGTTTTTGATTACTTTGCCCTTTAGCTCGAGGTTTTCGCGCGTAATTCCGGTTTCTTCTTCGATTTCACGATAGAGTGCATCAATGATAAATTCATCGCTTTCGATTGTTCCGCCTGGAACCTGAATGCCGGCATCAGGGTTATCTTTTTGTTTAAATACAAGAATCTCCCAGTTCGGTTCTTCGCCTCTTGTAATATAAGCTAGTACTTGTCTCCTGGTTTTCAATTGTCTTCACCTCTTGGGCTTATTCTCCCATTATACCTAATATTCATGCTATTCTCAAGTGTTTGTTGTTGAATTGTCAAATTGTAGACACTAAAGTTTCAATTTCACAATTAATCATGGCGTAAAGTAGGCGTATAGTGGGTATAAGATATAGGGAAGAATGACTTTGAAAGGTCGTGTTACCATGTATAAAAAACATGAGAAACGTCTGATTTGGCTTGTGTTCATTATCGCAGGAATTATGCTCCTCTCAATCATCGGTCGAATTTTTGGGAGTTGAAGGAGGTTATCTAATTGGGAAATGAAGAAGCTGTATTTTTTTCACGGGTATTAACAGAAACCACATTATCTTTCCACATTATTTACGCGACCATTGGTGTAGGCGTACCGTTAATGATTATGATCGCGCAATGGGTCGGTATTAAGAAAAATGACGAGCATTACATTTTACTGGCAAGACGATGGGCGAGGGGATTCATTATTACTGTCGCAGTCGGCGTTGTAACCGGAACAGCCATCGGTTTGCAATTATCATTGTTATGGCCGAATTTCATGGAGCTTGCAGGAAATGTCATTGCGCTCCCGTTATTTATGGAAACGTTCGCGTTCTTTTTTGAAGCGATATTCCTGGGTATCTATTTATACACTTGGGATCGTTTCGAAAACCAGAAAAAACATTTACTTTTGCTTATTCCAGTTGCAATCGGTGCATCATTTTCAGCGGTATTTATCACAATGGTAAACGCATTTATGAACGCGCCGCGTGGATTTGACATCTTAAACGGTGAATTAGTCAATATCAACCCGCTTATCGCGATGTTTAACCCGGCAATGCCGACGAAAGTGGCTCATGTCGTTGTGACTAGTTATATGACTGCAGCTTTCGTTCTTGCATCCATTGCAGCTTTTCGTTTATTAAAAGGGTCGAATCATGAATACCATAAAAAAGCACTTTATCTCACGATGAAAGTTGGGCTAATCTTTTCAATCGCCACAGTTATCATAGGGGATTTCTCCGGGAAGTATTTAGCCGAATACCAGCCAGAAAAATTGGCTGCGGCCGAATGGCATTTTGAAACAAAAGGAAATGCGGAACTTATTATGTATGGCGTGCTTGACGACGGGGAAGTGAAGTACGCGATTAAACTTCCAAATGCATTAAGTATACTTGCTCATGGCGTCACATCAGCAGAAGTGATCGGGCTTGACCAGTTTCCAGAAGATGAAATTCCACCGCTTTACATCCATTACTTATTTGACATCATGGTGACCATCGGCATGTGGATGGTGTTCTTGGCAGCGGTATTCTGGATTGGCACGAAAAGGTGTTGGAAAATGGTCACAACAAAATGGTTCCGTTGGTTAATTGTACTTGGTGGACCTTTATCAATTATTGCGATTGAAGCAGGTTGGTGGCTGGCCGAGGTCGGTCGACAGCCGTGGGTTCTGCGCGGACTAATGCGAACGCAAGATGCTGCGACCACAAGTGCGCATGTAGATACGATGCTAGTCTTATTCTGTTTACTTTATCTCATTCTAGGCGTCGGAAGTGTTGTCGTCTTAAGAAGGATGTTCCGTAACAATCCAGTCGAACAAGAAATCGAAGACCGGAATATGGAGAAGGGCGGTGACGTGCTATGAGCTTAGAAATAATCGGCATATCAGTCCTGTGGACATTTCTATTCGGTTATATACTTATCGGCGCAATAGACTTTGGAGCTGGGTTTTTTAATGCCTATAGTTTACTCACCGGTAAGAAACATATTTTAACGAATATCATTCAGCGATACTTATCACCAGTTTGGGAAGTCACGAACGTTTTTCTCGTCTTCTTCTTTGTCGGGATTATCGGATTCTTTCCGAAAACAGCCTTTTATTATGGAACGACTTTACTGGTTCCAGTCAGTATCGGGATAATATTACTCGCGATTCGCGGTTCGTACTATGCGTTTGAAACGTATGGTTCGCGCGGACACAAAGGCTATTCGTTTATGTATGGTCTAAGCGGAATATTGCTTCCCGCATCGTTGTCGATTGTCCTGACGATTTCAGAAGGTGGCTTCATCGAGATGGTGGATGGAAATCCCGTCCTCGATTATTGGATGTTGTTCACGAGTCGATTAACTTGGTCAATCGTCGTTCTGAGCATTGCGGCGACACTGTATATCTCCGCCGTATTTTTAACTTGGTACGCCAATAAAGCGCGCTACTTCGAAGCGGAAAATTTGTTACGAAAATACGCGCTCATTTGGGCCTTGCCGACAATCATTACTGCAGGCGGCATTATTTTCGAATTAAGAAGACATAACCCGGAGCATTACGCCAATATCCAAAACTTCTGGCCTATGTTTCTGATCTCGTTTGTCATGTTCATCGGGACCGTCTGGCTGTTATGGATACGTCGCAATTATGGGCTCGCGTTCATCTTGCTTGCTGGACAATTCCTATTTGCCTTCTTCGGATACGGTGCTTCGCATTACCCGTATTTGCTTTATCCGTACTTGACGATCTACGACAGCTTCACGAATCCAGCGATGGCGATATCATTAATTGTCGTGTTCATAATGGGACTTGGCTTGTTGATTCCTTCCTTGTATCTGCTCATGAGGTTATTCTTGTTCGATAAAGACTATGTCCGCGGAAAAAGTAAGCATCATGTTTAAAGGGGGAAGTTATTGTGACTAGTTTTCTAATGTTTTACGCCCCGTTTATTGTGCTTATCGGTGCAATTGTTCTCGCATTTGTCGTGGCGCCGAAGGACGATGCGGTAAGGCGGCAGATTGATGAAGAAGAATAAGTGTGGGGACAGACGTCGTGATGGCGTCTGTTTTTTTATTGGGGCTAAGGTCATGATTTGCGGATATGTTTGTGAAAGGTGCGGATATATGCGGGTAACTGACGGAAATCGCTGTGATAGTGTCGGATATGGACACTAAATGTACTGATATCCGTCCCAAAACGTCGGATATATATCGCGATACCTTGTCTTCGTGGTAAACTAGAGGCATATGAAATTTGGAGGAATAACAATGTCTTTTACTGTAAATAAAAATGATCGCCTCAACGTCTATGTCGAAGATCTAACGCATGACGGCTCGGGAGTTGCGAAAGTGGAGGGCTACCCGCTTTTCATTCCCGGCGCACTTCCAGGTGAAGAGGCTGAAATACAAGTGATGAAAACGATGAAACGATACGGTTTCGCGAAGTTGCTAAACGTAACAAAAGAGTCGCCGGACCGCGTTATACCGCCATGTCATGTGTTTTGGGAATGCGGCGGTTGCCAATTGCAACATTTATCATACGAAGCACAACTACGACAAAAACAAAAAACAGTCCGCGACGTTATGGAACGTATCGGTAAAATTCCGCATGTACCCGTACATCCAGTCAAAGGAATGGACAACCCATGGCGCTATCGCAATAAATCACAAATTCCATTCAGTGAACGAAACGGGGAAGTTGTTTCAGGATTTTTCCGCTCACGAACGCATCATATTGTCGACACAGATGTCTGTATTATTCAAGGTGAAGAAGCAGATGAGCTCATGTCCACATTGAAACACGAAATGCATCGCATGGGGATTGAAGCATATGACGAGCGAACAAACCGCGGCATGCTGCGTCACCTAATTGTTCGAAAAGCACGCGCAACAGGCGAATTAATGGTCGTACTTGTGACACGTTCGAAGAAGTTTCCGCAAAAAGACGCTGCGATAGAACTCATTAAACGCGTCGTCCCGGACGTGACATCGATTATGCAAAACGTCAACAGCGAAAAAACGAACGTCATTTTTGGTGATAAAACACTATTGCTCTACGGAAAACCATTCATCGTCGACACAATTGGCGATATCAAATTCGAGATTTCCGCACGTTCATTTTACCAAGTGAATTCTGAACAAACGGAAGTGTTATACGGACAAGCACTCGAGTACGCACAGCTGACAGGAACTGAATCCGTCATTGATGCCTATTGCGGTATCGGCACAATTTCACTGTTCCTCGCTCAAAATGCGAAAGAAGTATACGGCGTCGAAATCGTTCCGCAAGCAATCGAAGATGCCAAACGAAACGCGGAATTGAACGATATCAACAATGCTCACTTTGAAGCTGGCCCAGCTGAAGAAGTAATTCCTAAATGGTACGCAGAAGGAAAAAGATTTGACGTACTTGTAGTGGATCCACCGCGTAAAGGCTGCGACGAGAAATTATTGGACACGATTTTAGAATATAAACCGAAACGTATTGTTTATGTATCATGTGATCCAGCAACGCTTGCGCGGGATTTAAGGATATTAGAAGATGGTGGGTACCGTACGCAAGAAGTGCAACCGGTAGATATGTTTCCACATAGTAGCCATATTGAGGTTGTGACTTGGTTGGAGTTGGATTTGTCTAACGATAATTAACTCTTATTACAAATAATAAACTCTTTCGATTTTCATCCATTTCCATTCCGAATCCGGTAAAATTACAAACTCCTTTAATCCTAGGAGTAGTAATTAACATAATTGTGATGAATAAATCAAAAAGAAGTTACTATATTCATGAAGTAGATGAGTAAAGGTTTTCAAGATATAATGAGTCTTTGATAGTGAGTGTATCTGTAAAACAATAATAAACATCACTCGGCGAACATTACCGATTTCCATTTCTAACTCAATAGTACCCCGGTTTTCCTCAATAGGATTCCGGGGTTTTTCTTATCTAAAACCACCAAAACCATCTCTTCTTTCCCATCTTCTTTTCTCCACTATCTATTTCGGTAACTTTATTGTAACGCTGGAAAAAAACGTGAAAAGACAGGTGGAAAAGTCGGGGAACGGAATACGTTTTATGCCACGTAATTCCTATAAGTTAAAAGAAGCACAACAAATTCAATCAAAGATTGGAAATGAAGTTGTAGCTGTCACGATAAAATAAGATTATCTATATGTATTCTATGTCGAATATGACATAGGATTTTTTAATGTTTAATTTATTTAGATGTTAAAATGCAAAGTATATATTGCATTTAAATATCTAACATGTTATGTTTATTTTACAAAAGCAATTTATATTTTGCATTTAGGAGGGTGATACATGATAAACAAAATAAAAATTGCAAGAATGGAAAAAAAACTGACTCAGGCCGAACTTGCAAAACAGATCGGAGCTACGCGACAAACAATAGGTTTGATAGAAAAAGGCGAGTACAATCCAAGTTTACAACTTTGTATAGCTATTGCAAAATCGCTTGGAAAAACTTTAGATGATTTATTTTGGGAGGATGAGACAAATGATTAATTCTTTTATTAATAAACTATTACCCAAGGATGAATATAACCGGTTATCATCACTTTACTTTTTTGCTGAAAGTGCACTAATTGTTTTAATCGTTTTTATCTGTTTAACAATCGTCCAACTGTTTTTCTATGATTTAAGTGGTGGATTGGACTTACTATTACTGTGTGTAACGTTTTTTATGATTATTTATCCGACTACACGATATGTTTTATCTGGAATGGAGCATGATGATGTGATGGATGAATCGAGTTATGAAAAGAGTCGTAAAAAAGGTATGGTTCAAACAATGGGCACTGGAGCTTTATTTTTCATCTTTTTATTGACTCTTAATTTATTGAGAAATGACACACTTGATATGTTAGAACTGATCATTATGCCAATTACGTTTACAATTATTTATGGTGTTTTTACAATAATATCTTTAAAAAAATCATATAATAAAAATAAGGATTTAGATGCATAGTAGATTATGATCGCGATATTGTAAATATAAATACAAAAGTGAAGACTCCTGAGCATTATTTATGCAACTTTAGTTTTGAATTTAACAAAGCTAGGTATGACACAATTAAAAAGGAGTAAATTTAAATGATAGGGAAAAGAATAGCTGCACATATTTTAAATAGAGTTATCATCTTTTTCCCATCAATGATACTGCTTGGAGGGATTAGCTTCTTGATATATCCAAGTTATTTCATATTCGGGAATGATCCAAGTTCAGGCTGGTTGATATTCTGGCTTTTAAAGTACATGATATGTTTACCAACAGTATTTATAGATTTAATCAGTCGACCATCAGAATTTCTGGAGGTAGTTGAAATAATATTACCTGCTTTAATAAGCTTAATAATATTAGAGATTATAAGTATCACCTTAATAAAACGTGATATAGGTATGAAAATTCTGGGACTTAAAATAGTATCTATAAAAGAGAAACCATTGAGCTTAATACAAATAATAGTTAGAACGATTATAAAATACTTTTTACTGGCTTTTTTTCCTTTTGCACTGGTATATACTTTTTTAAATAAGGAGAAATTGTCATTGCATGATAAGATATCTTATACAAAAGTAGTAAAAGTGCAAAGTTAAAAAACTTTCATATTCCAGCATTCCATATCTGACGCAATAGTTTCCCGGTACTCCTTAACAGGATTCCGGGATTTTTTCTGGTCTAAAACTACAAGCTTTCTTCGTCTTTCCAATATCGAAGAAATATAAAGAGGACACATAGTAAAGATGAGAATTTAGTTTGGAACTGAAGAAGGAAAAAGTGATTGAATCTAGAATTCTATAGTGACATATTTGCATTTTGGAAATTGGTGAAGGGGATGGACTTGATGACAGAGGTTTTTTTCAAAGTTCAAGATGTACTTGAGAATTACAAAACAGCAATTTATGAAAAAAATGTTGAAAAGTTCTTGTCCATGTATGTGCCCGAAATCCATATTTATGATTGCTGGGGGAACTGGGAGAGTAAGGGGATTTCATCATGGAAGGAAAATATTGTCGAGTGGTTTAATGGGTTGAGTGAGGATGATGTTTTACTGAAAGTTGATTTTAACGACCTCGTAGTTGAAGAAAATTCAGATCTCGCATTTATTCATTGTGCTGTAACATTTGCTGGTTACCGAGAAGATACGGGTGAAAAAATTCGAGAAATGACAAATCGTTTCACATATGGTTTGAGAAAAGTGAATGAATCTTGGCTCGTAGCTCATGAACATTCATCATTACCTATAAATATGGAAACTGGTAAGGGAATTTTTAACTTGAAGTAAAAGATGAATAGTGTATTTATTACTATTATTCAATTTAAATATATTGTATGATAATGAAAATGACAGTAAACTATTTGTGAGTTTGAAAGGAAGTTTGATGAAATTGATTAATGGTTCAAATCATAAATGTATTGTTGAAAATTTACGTGAGTACAATCTAAAGAAAAACATTAAAGAACAACTAAAAATCATAAATCCTCTCTTGGGGAAAAAAGAAACAGACATAAAAGTACATTTAATGAATGCCGTGATTAATGGTGGCATTACTAAAAGTGAATCGGATTTCTTGGAAATCAAAATGGAGCTAGGTCGTATGTGTTTAGAATTGGAACAAGTATTAGATGGTATTTATGTTACTTTGTTGTTTTATGATAGAGAACGAAATCATGTTTTTCATGGTGCTGGTCCTAGTATTCCAGTGGAGTTCTTTGACTTCTTTGGTGTTATTAATGAACAGGGAATACTAGATGAAAATTGTGCTTCATGTGGAAAAGCTATTTTTACACAAGGAATTGTACAAACAGATATTGGAACGAGTACACTTTGGAAAAACTTTAAAGACAGTATCATTGAATTCGGTTTTAGGTCTTGTACCTCGATACCATTCTTTACAAACACTGGTCGTTTAGCTGGAACGTTTGCTCATTATTCTAAAAGGCCAAACAATCTTTTAACACAAGATGAAGTAGAAATGATTCAAGAGAAGATTTCTATGTTTAGTTTAGAAATTCAAACGATATCTGATCGTATTCATGAGTATACGAAAGCTGGTAATGTTAGTCTGACAATTTAATAAAGAAAGGGGATTAACGCATGACTGTTGGAGAGCGCTTGAAAATGCTTCGCTTGGAAAAAAGGCTTACACTGCTAGAGGTTGCATCTAAAATTGGACTGGCCAAATCATCTTATGCTAGTTATGAAGGGGGCCATAGAAATCCTCCCATCGATAAGCTAGTAGCATTGGCCCGACTTTATCATGTTTCAACAGATTATTTACTTAGATTAACGGATATTCCTGATTCTGTTGAATCTCTTCAAAAGCAACATCTACAATGGGATGGAATTAGTTTAAGTGAAAAGGAATTAGAAATTGTTCATCAAGTGGTTGAATTAATGACTGAAAAGCATCAAGAAAATAATGAAGTAAAGTTGAGACATATGGATATCGGATAATATTCATTGTCTTTTTTTTCTCTAGAGGGTCGCTTAAAGCGAACAAAGTTCGGAATGGGGGGCTTAACTTATTATGAGGTGTAGGTATACTGATCAATTCAGAATGGAAAACGTAAGAATTACATATAACCATGTCGTTGATAATGACCAGTTACAAGAAGAAAATATTTCATACCTGACGAATGAAAAAATCAATGTAGTGGGAAAATTTGCTGCTGAAGCAGCTCATGAGATTGGAAATCCACTTACATCTATTAAAGATGTTGTTCAACGATTAAATAATATGGGAGTAAGTAATCCTAAATACTATTCAATGATTGATTCCGAGATAAATAAGGTCGAGGAAATAGTAAATAGACTTATTATGCTTTCAGAAACACAATCAGTGAACTTTCGTATAAATGATATTGAGATTATCCTAGAAAGAGCTATTCTGGGGATGAAAGAATTTGCGCTACTTGAGGGAATTAAAATTCATTCAAACTTAGAAGCGCAGGGTTTACCTATTTACTGTGATCAAGTTCGACTTCAAGAGGTCATTGAAAATATTATCAAACATGCTATTGAAGCTTCAGCTTGTAATAAAAACGTGTATATCACTTGTAAATCAACTGAATCCCATGTTCATATCATGATAAAAGGTCATGGAGTTGGTAACTCCGAGGAAAGGGTTGTGCACTTATTTGAACCAAATTACGCCATAAAAGAGAGCAGTACAGGTTTGGATCTAATGATTAATCACAAAATTATTAAAGAACATAATGGATCTATGCAAGTTGAAAGTAAGTTAGACATAGGTTCAACGGTTGATATTTACCTTCCACTTGTAGGGAGTCTTGAAAAGGTCTATTAATAATCATAATATGGATTATTTGATTCAATTAGATTCTTAAAGAGCTTTTATGAAAGGTACGAGTTTATTCTCAGAAGAAGGATCGAACGATTTCTGAAGAAGATATCGAATATGTTTTAGAAATGGCAATAGTCATTGTGCTCGCAAGTATCCCGGTTATCCTCTATAGGGTACCGGGATTTTTTTATGTTCAAAACCTCCAGAGCCCACCCGTCATTACAATAAAATTCTCACTCGAATCCTTTGTGGTTCTCAACTTTATTCGATATGAAACTAGGAAGCACTAATCTCTTAAGATTCGTCAAATTAGTTTGAATACATGGTAAAATATACATAACCCACTTAAGTTAGTGAGGAGAAGTATCGATTTTAATAAATAGGAGTGACTTATTGAGGAAAATAAAAAGTGTTCTTATTACGTTTTCTTGTTTAGTATTAACAGCTTTATTATCAGGCGTTATCTTTCTGTTTGTAAATAATATCGAAGGAATAATCGTTTTATTATCAGGTTTAATTTTTTTATTTGTCTTGTTTATAGTGACAATAATCGGTTTAATAAATGGCGAAATTAAGTTATTAAAAATGAATGGTAGGTTTAACGTTTCGTTAGCCATTTCATATTTAGTAGTGACGAGCACGCTATTATGCGTAATGTGTTTTTTAAACTATGTGATATATGATACGTATGGAGATTTGTCTGCAAGTGGAAAAATGAAACTACTTCAAGAAAAAGTAGTCGCAAGTGAGGAATTGCAAAAGGTTATAGGGGATTATCCTGTTTTAGAGCATGGTCATATAACGTTTCGATATCATCCAGATACGGAGAAACCAGTGTATGAAATTATTCATACAATGGAAAGTATGACTGAACTTGAAAAAGAAGTTTTCGGACGGGAGATTACGAAGACTGAAAAACTAGAAGTGATTGCTCTTCGTAATTCTAAAGAGTACATACAGTTGAACCCATTATCTACTGAAACAGTCGGTGGATCCTATGACTCAAGAAATAAAAGAGCAATGGTTTATCAGGAGAGAGAAAGTTTCGATGATGATAAGTCATTTATGATTGGTACATTTGCACATGAATATAGCCATTATCTCATTGATTTATTTATAATGGAAGAAGGACTAAATGATAATGATATACCTGCTTGGTATAAAGAAGGAATATGTGAACTTTTTCATTATGAGATTGTAGATACAATTTCAATTCCCGGAAAAATAGACACCAGTTTAAAATATACAGACCTACACACATCAAAAAAGTGGAATGCTGCATCTGAAAAGACGGATGTCTATTATTTAGCCAAAAGGGCAATTGGATATATAGTAGAACACCAAGGAGACGTAAAGGATTTATCGACTATTCTCCTTCAGCAAAAGAAAACTGGTTCATTTGAGCGATCCTTTGACCAAATAACGGGATTGCAATTAAGTACATTAAACGAAACTATTTTTTCAGTGGAGAAAGATTTACAAAAAGCATGGATTGCTTGGTCGCAAGAATCGGACATTGAAACTGCTGAAAAACTTTATAAAGAAATAACCAAGAAACATCCAAATGAAAGTATAGCGTGGCATCAATACGCATTGATTCTTGAAGAACAAATGAAATGGGATGAAGCACTCAATGCTAGACGAAAAGTGATTAGCATAAATCCTGAGGAAGCTGCCGGTTTTCTCAACCTATCCTATTTGCTAACAATCTTTGATTCAAAAGAAGCCTTGGAAATGGCAAATAAATCTTTAGAATTAACGAAACAAGAGCCATATGGGAATGTAGTATTTGTCCAGAAATGGGTAGACGAAATCTCTAGCTATCATGAATTGATGAGTGAAGAAAGATTCGTTGAGGCCTATCAAGTAATTCTTCAAAGTGAACAATTATCCTTTCAACCAACAATTATTGAGGAATTAAAAAAACAAGTACAAGTGAAATCCCCATCATAATTAATAACATCTTTCATTTTCTTTGATGTCCATCTTAAGGGCGGCGCATAAGAGTGAGAGATTTTTTACTTGGAATCAAGTATGAGATTGGGTTTCTTCTAAAGAAGATCGTAACGTGATAAAGGTACCTGTGCATGGTGCAATTATGACAATTCGTGTACTTGAATAAAAAGCCAATAGAGTATTGGAAAAGTGTTGTATAATCAGGGTCTAGTCATCATATTATGCAATTGTAGTGTATAAACTGAATAGTTTCTTGCACAGGTACCTACTTTCATATTATTTGTAAAGGCGATTGTTTTACGATATACTCTTATAGTTTTGATAAATAATATGGAGGCATCAACATCAACATGGCAAACGAAAACATTCAATCGACGATTGCAAATCCAGCTCCACTAGGGCTGTTCGCATTCGGCGTGACGACTGTGCTCTTGAACTTACATAATGCGGATATCATACCGCTTTCAATTGTAATTGTTGCAATGGGTTTCGCGCTAGGCGGCGCTGCACAGATAATAGCCGGTATCATGGAATATAAGAAAAACAACGTATTTGGTGCAACTGCCTTTACTGCTTATGGCTTTTTCTGGTGGTCTTTAATCATCATATGGATCAATCCATTTAGTGAAATTGCAGCTGCAGATGATAAGAGCATGGGGTTCTATCTTCTGCTTTGGGGTATCTTTACATTCATGATGTTTGTAGGTACACTGAAGCATAATCGCTCATTACAGCTGGTATTTCTGACTTTGACAATGTTATTTTTACTATTATCAATTGCAGATTTCACTGGCATTCATTCAATACAGATTGTAGCCGGCTGGGTAGGAATCGTATGCGGAATTTCAGCTATGTATACAGGCCTTGCACAGGTTATTAATAACGAATTTGGTAAAATAATGTTACCACTTTAATTTAACAAATTGAATTTGAAAAGAGCAGCTTCGGCTGTTTTTTTTATTATAGTTACAGCGTTTTTAGTGTAAAAAAGAAGTTACTTATGTAATTGATCAGTATAATATGAGCAGGAACATCTTGACTTGGGATAGTGGTTTGACCCAGTGTCCAATTATGAAAGGATTCGAATTTGATATGAAAAATAATTTTTGGCGTGATTTACCACGACCGTTTTTTATACTGGCACCGATGGAAGATGTAACGGATGTTGTTTTTCGTCATGTAATCAGTGAAGCAGCTAGACCTGATGTGTTTTTTACAGAGTTTACAAACACGGTGAGTTATTGTCATCCGGAGGGAAAAGAAAGTGTACGTGGACGTTTGACTTTTACAGAAGACGAACAGCCAATAGTCGCTCATATATGGGGCGATAAGCCTGAACACTTTAGGGAAATGAGTATTGGCATGGCGAAACTAGGATTTCAAGGTCTGGATATTAATATGGGCTGTCCTGTGCCTAATGTGGCATCGAAAGGGAAGGGAAGTGGCCTTATACTACGTCCAGAAGTTGCAGCAGAAATCATACAAGCCTCAAAAGCAGGTGGTCTGCCTGTCAGTGTGAAGACAAGGCTTGGTTACAGCGATTTAGACGAATGGCATGACTGGCTAACGCACATATTTAAACAAGACATCGCTAATCTTTCTATTCACCTGCGTACGCGAAAAGAAATGAGCAAAGTCGATGCGCATTGGGAACTGATTCCGAAGATTAAGAAACTTCGCGATCAAATAGCGCCCGATACGCTTTTGACCATCAATGGGGATATACCTGACCGTCAAACTGGTATGCAACTCGTCGAAAAGTACGGTGTTGATGGGGTTATGATTGGCCGCGGTATTTTTCATAATCCTTTTGCTTTTGAAAAAGAGCCGAGAGAACACAGTAGTGAGGAATATCTTGATCTCTTAAGATTACAACTAGACCTTTATGATAAATATTCAGAAGAGTTATCACGTCCATTCAAAACACTTCATCGCTTCTTCAAGATATACGTGCGCGGCTTTCGTGGCGCTGCAGAATTAAGACATGAAATGATGAGTACAGCGTCAACAGATGAAGTGCGTGCATTGCTTGATAACTTTGATTGATTTAAGTTTTTTTAATACAGGTCATGATGTGTCGAAAGTTCATTATTAACTAATTTTATTGTTTGAGGTTATAGATACTATATTTATGCTACTTTTTATAATACGTTGTGGGGGGAGTTAATATTATGGCGAATGTTTTTGATAATTTAAAGCCCTTAAAAAAAGATATGGAAGAAAAAGGTTGGTGTATTGAGTCTTTCCTATTTAAATATAAACAGATAGATTTTGTAGTACTGATAAAATTATATGAAGATGACGAAGCAAGACCTGAATATGCACTGTTAAAAATCGAGTTTTTAAAGCAAGGAGACTTTGATGATAATTTACTAGTTCCTGCAAATTCAGTAAAGCTTTTTGTTGAACCCAAAACGTTAAGAGAATATTTTAATATTGAGTATACAGAAAATATCGGGAATATACTTCGACAATTTAATCAACAATTATCAACATTTATCCCTTCTAAAGTGATTGAAACTAAGTCGAATATCCAAAAAGAAGCTATGGTTCGTTCACTTAACCAAAGCGATGCAGAAAACCCAAATAAACAATATTGCTATGCCGTAAGGAGAAATCCTATAAAAGCAGATGGAACATTAGGGCAACGGAGCCTGTATAATGATAACAAAACTAGACTTCTTCGGCCTGAACTATATCAAAAGTTAAATGTAGACAAAAATTTGAGCTTCTGCTTTTCAGTTGATCTGAATGAGGAAAAAACAAATGAAAATATTATTTATAATTGGGCCAGGAATAAAAACAAGTAATCGGCTTCAAAACATGAATAGGCTTGTTATGTCGAGTTGACTTCTAAAAGAGCGTCGCATTAGGTACACTACAGGGACAAACTAAGTTGGAGGAATTGCGATGAAGGTTATAATCGAATGGCGTTACCGAACTCCTAGAGGAACGGAAACTGTCTTTCATTCGGATGAAATGAAAGCAGCCCATGCCATGCTCATAGCAGAAGACTTGGAGAAGACGGGACGTACGAAAAGCTTGAAGTTTATCGATCAACACGAAAACACGTGGACGGTCAAGCAAATGAAAAGCTTTTTAAAAGAAATCAAAACAGAGCCGCATAATATTACGGTCTATTTCGATGGCGGTTTCGACCAAACTACAAAGGGATCTGGATTGGGTTGCGTCATTTATTATGATCAAAATGGAAAATCTTACAGACTCAGGCAAAACGCATCTGTTTTGGAACTCACATCGAATAACGAAGCGGAATACGCAGCACTTCATCTTTGCATAAAAGAACTTGAAAATTTAAATGTCCACCATACTTCTGTCAAAATTATTGGGGATTCTCGGGTTGTCATCAATCATTTAACCGAGGAATGGCCAGCAATCGAACAAAACCTGTACACTTGGGCAGACCGAATCGAAGCGAAAATGAAAGCCCTGGGAATTACACCAGAGTATGAGTTAGTATCTCGCAAAGGGAATACAGAAGCAGATAAATTAGCTACACAAGCATTGAACGGAATCGAGATTACAGCAACGATAGAAGTTCTTTAACTTGATATTGGTACCTGTGCAAGGTGCACTTATGACAATTCAAAAATTCGGATAAACATCCAAAAGGATATCGGAGAAGTGCGTATCGACGGTATCCTTATTTAGCTTTATGCAATTGTAGTGTATTGACTGAATAGTGTCTTGCACAGGTACCAAAAGAGGTATTCAATAGAGGTATTCGTAGAGGTACCCGAAAAGATTTACTTAAATGAATTTACATATAAAATAATTGGATGGTGCTGCTGTGATTGGTATGGGCTATCGAACGATAAAGACAGCTGTAGGAGCAGGGCTGGCAATTTGGATTGCGAGTTTATTGGATTTAGAATTTGCAACATTCGCTGCCATTATCGTTATTATGTGTATCGAGAAAACGAAGAAAAAGACATTAATCACAATGAATAAAAAATTCCTTGCCTCTTTATTATCTTTGATTCTTGGCGCTTTATTTTTTGAGGTATTGGGTTATTACCCCATTGTTTTTGCCATTTTCATTTTATTATTTGTACCTATCCTTGTAAGATTAGGTATCCAAGACGGTTTTGTCACAAGCATGGTCGTCGTATTACATGTTTATACGGTAAAGAATGCGAACTGGGCTATGTTTTTGAACGAGTTCTACATTATTCTCATTGGTATGGGAATTGCGCTTCTGGTTAACAGTTTCATGCCAAATTTCAAGCAAGATATTGAAACCTTTAAGCAGAAGATTGAACAAAAGTTTGAAGTTATTCTTTATGAATTCTCTGCACATTTAAGGGATAGTAAGCGAAACTGGGATGGGAAAGAAATACTTGAGGTAGAAGATACAATCAATCAATCTAAGAGCATCGCTGTTCAAGATGTAGAAAATCATCTGTTACGAAAGCAAAATAAAGATTATTATTATTTGGAAATGCGAGAGAATCAACTTGAGCTTCTAAAACATATGATGAAAATCATTGCGATTGTCTCTTCCTCGAGCCTACCTGTCAAACAGAAAGAAATGTTTGCTGAGTTCTTGGAGAATTTAAGTCAGAAAGTCCATTCCGGAAATACAACCGACATCTCATTAAAAGAGTTAGAGGAATTAAAAGCATCGATCCGTGAGACGGAGTTGCCGCAGACCAGAGAAGAATTTGAAGTACGGGCGAATCTATTTTACTTAATTTTTGAAATGGAAAACTACTTAAACATAAAGAAAAAACTTTTTTCAAAAAGAAGCCGTTAGGGTAACGGGAAAGTGCTATGAAGTTTTGCTCTGCGCTTGGGATAAGAATCTAAAATTGATAAAGAGATAGGGCGCCCTTGTTCAATAACGGACAAGAGGTGCCCTGTTTTTATCTAAGAGCATATGCGATAGTCGTCAAAATTAATTCATTGCCTTTTAACAATTTGGCCGCATCCATATTTTCGACGATATGAACCCATTTGATGACATTGATTTGTACCTGAGCACCAGCAAGAAGCTTCGCGCTACTGAATAACTTTTTCGTCAGTACATCTGCTACAGTGAGTGAAAGTCCATTCCTATAACGCATAATTATTGATGTGTCAAAACATCTTCTATTAAAAAGGCCATATACAAATTGGTTTTTGTGAAAGGATTGGTGGCGTCCATATCTAATAGTCGTTCTACCTTTTTGATTTTATATAGGACAGTGTTGCGATGAATGAATAGACGCTTGCTAATTTTACTTGTACTACCGTTTTCTTCAAGGAAAATACGTAAAAATGTCACGTAATCAGTGTTGTGCAAAGCATCATATCGATAAAGCTGTCCAAGCATATCCTGTTTAAAGGATTCAATTAATGTCCGATTTTGCACGCCCATAATAATTTTGTAGGCACCAATTTCTTTATATTTGTATAAGAATCGGTTGTTGTGCAACTGTGCTAATTGAATGACAGTGAGTGATTCCTCGTAGCTTTTATTGATGTTTCCGTAGTCTTCATAAAAGTTTCCTTTGCCGATGATGACATTTAAGTTGCCGTTTTTCTGGGTGATTTTGTCGTAGATGTCTTCAACTGTTTTTGAGAAGGTGCTATTAGAGGTAGTGATTTGTGTTCGGTTGATAAGGTAGATAAGGTGATTTTTGTGCTTGAGTCTTAAAAAGCGTTTATATCTATTTTGGAATGCGAACTGAATGAGGATCTCATAACTATCAATGTTACTGCATGCATCTGTTGTTGTACAAGTGATGATGGCCAATTCTGCGCTTTGTGGAAATCCGAGTTGCATTAAATTTTTCCTTGTGGAATCGGCGTGCTGTTTGTAGTGAAACAGTGAGTTGTAAAGGACTTGGTCTTCGGTGGAGTGTTCTTGCTCGTGATTGGAGATAAATTGAAATGTCGTTTTTAAAAGATCAGCTATACGATAATCCCAAGACATTTGAAAAATGGGCAATTCATGCTCATTGGCAAACGAGATGACCGATTCAGGAATGTCAGGAATATAAGGTCCCGTATTCACAATAAAACCAGCTATTTTTTTAGTGTAAGCCAATTTAACGAGTTGTTTTAATGAGGTATTTTGATGTGGAAAGTTAATGCCTGTTGTCACAACTAATTCATTTGGTCGGCAAAACATGATTAAATCAATGCTTTCTACTACGTTAATACCCCTAACCCTTCGATACATACCGCTTTGTCCAGCTACTAATGTCAGCATTGGGAATAGTGCGCCCTCTACGATATTACGAATCGTCGCCATAACAGCCCCTCCTTACTATATAAATAACGTACCATAAAACATGTGCACTTGCACATGTTTTTTTAGTCACTAATCCATATCTTTTGAATCTTTTCTATTTTACAATTCTAATAGACAACCATTTTTAGATAACTATTAATTTTGAATCTTCACAAGAAACTACTTTTCGATAACTGTGAAAGAGAGGACTTGCATATGTATAAATGTAATAGTAGTCGATTGCAGGGTTTAATTGAACAGTTTAGTCAATTTGGTGCAACTGCCAATGGAGGCGTCACCCGTTTGTCGCTATCAAAAGAGGATCTATTAGCGAGAGACTATTTTTGTGAAATATGTAAAGGGTTAGGTATGAGCATTCAAGTAGATGATATGGCAAATATCTATGCGATTCTACCAGGAAAAAAAGAATTCCCACCAATTGTAATGGGATCACATTTAGACTCGGTTGAAAAAGGTGGCAGGTTTGATGGCGTCTTAGGTATTTTAACAGCAATAGAAGCGATACAAACGTTAAAGGAAAACGATATTGAGCTCGATACCCCATTAATGCTTGTGAATTTTACGAACGAAGAAGGTGCGCGCTTTGATCCAGCGATGATGAGTTCGGGTGTCATTGCTTCAAAATTCACTAAAGAGAAAATGCAGAAGTCTCTCGATAAAAATGGAATTACTTTTCAAGAAGCATTACAGGCAAGTGGCTACGCGGGGGAGCAAGAAAACCGTTTAACAGAAGCCCTTGCTTATATTGAGCTGCATATTGAACAAGGACCGGTATTAGCAGCAAAGCAATGCGAAATTGGGGTTGTCGAAGGCGTTTTAGGCATGGTGTGCTATGAAATTACCGTGACAGGTGAATCAAATCACGCTGGCACAACGCCGATGTCGATGCGTAAAGATCCAATGATTGTAGCATCTCGTATAATTTCGTCTTTGCATGAGCAGTTGGGCAAAATTGACGAAGAGCTTGTTTTCACATTTGGGCGTATGCACGTGGCACCTAATATTCATACAGTCATTCCAAAGGAAGTAGTATTTACCTTGGATTCACGTCATCAAGATCCAGCAGTGATGCGCAAAGTGGAGAAGCTATTGACAGGTTTAGCTTCAGAGGAAGAGGGTTGCCACATTCGCCCGAACAAGCTATGGGGGCGGGATACGGTATTTTTTGATGCGGATATTTGTAATGAAGTAGAAAAATCATGCCGTGACTTTGGTTATTCCTCCCATCGAATGTTCAGTGGGGCGGGGCACGATGCACAGTATATTTCAAGCTTCATCCCCTCGGCAATGATTTTTGTTCCAAGTATCAGGGGGAAAAGTCATTGCGAGGAGGAAGAAACAACATTTGAAGACTGTGCAAAGGGAGCAGACGTGTTACTGGAAACCGTGTTGACACTGGAAACGAAGTTCAGCATGGGTGAAAAATACACACTAAACTCATGATGAGTGCAGACTAGAAGACTATATCTCGCTAGCACATTGGTTCATCACTAAGTTAGCGTTGACGATAAAGTGCATATCAAGCTTTCCGTCTTGACGATGAGCCATCATATTAAAAGTATTTCTACAAATTTTACATTAATAAACGAAGGGTGAGGGTAGTGTGAAAAAAGTAATTACAGGTGGACTTATTGCGACAGCTTCAGATATGTATGAGGCAGATATTTTAATAGAGAACGGAAAAATCGTGCAAATCGGTAAAAATTTATCAACTGACGGAGCGGAAATTTTAGATGCAACGGGTAAATACGTAATGCCTGGGGGAATTGATCCGCATACGCATTTGGATATGCCGTTCAACAACACGGTGACAGACGATGATTGGAAGTCGGGTACAATTGCGGCTGCCTTCGGTGGGACGACAACCATTTTAGATTTTTGCTTATCTGCGGGTGAAGAAAAACTTACTACGGCTGTGGAAAAGTGGCATGAAAAAGCAAAGGGAAAATCAGCTATTGATTACGGCTTTCATTTAATGATTAGTGATTTAACGCCTGAAACAGAGGCAGAGTTACCGTTGTTACTAGAGCGGGAAGGGATTACGTCTGTCAAGGTGTTCATGGCTTACGCGAAAGAATTCCAGGCCTCAGATCGTACGCTGTTCAAAGCCTTTAAAATCGCAAAAGACATAGGCGCTGTTGTCATGGTGCACTGTGAAAATGGCTCAGTCATCGACGAATTAGTAACGGAGGCGAAGCAAGCCGGTCAGACGGCGCCAATTTATCACGCGCTGACGCGTCCCGCAGAATTAGAGGGTGAGGCGACGAAACGGGCCATTGAATTAGCGCATATCGCAGGCGCAAAGCTTTATGTTGTACATGTGACGTGTAAAGAGGCACTAGATGAAATTATCGCAGCTCGTGAAAAGGGCTATGACGTATACGGAGAAACATGTCCACCTTATTTAACGCTTGATCAGTCGGCGTTAGCACAGCTAGGCTTCGAGGGTGCGAAATATGTGTGGTCACCACCACTTCGCCCGAAATATCATCAAGAGCATTTGTGGAATGCGTTAAAAGCCAAGCAACTTCAAACAATTGGTTCGGACCAATGTTCATTTAGCTTTAATGGGAAAAAGCAATTAGGGTTAAATGACTTTTCTAAAATTCCAAATGGTGGACCATTTATCGAAGATCGTTTCAGCATTTTATTTTCTGAAGGTGTAGCGAAAGGGCGAATTTCCATCAATGACTTTGTCGATATGATTTCGACGAGTGCCGCAAAAATTTTCGGCTTATATCCACAAAAAGGAACGATTGCTATTGGTTCTGATGCGGATATCGTAATTTTTGATCCTACGGTAAAACGAAAAATTTCAGCCGACACCCACCATATGAATGTAGACTACAACGCGTATGAGGGCTGGGAAGTAACTGGAGAACCTATCAGTGTACTTGTACGTGGTGAATACGTCATTAAAAACAAACGATTTGTAGGAGCATTAGGCAGCGGTAAATATATCAAGCGTGCACTACAGCCGGCGACTGTACAAACAGTCAGCGTGTAAACATCAATCCATGAGGGGGAATGTTTCAATGACTTCGCAACTCGAACGAAATTTTGTGGAAATGAATAGCAGGATGACAAAAAATGAAGCGCTAGAAGAGGCGAATCGATGTCTGTACTGCTATGACGCACCTTGTATTACAGCATGTCCCACAAGTATTCAAATTCCGAATTTCATTAAAAAAATTGCTTCCGGTAATATGAAAGGTTCGGCCATGACGATTATGGAGGCCAATCCAGTTGGTGCAAGCTGTGCACGAGTATGTCCAACCGAGGAATTATGTGAAGGGGCATGTGTGTTACATTCCTCCACAAAGCCTATTAAAATCGGTCACTTGCAACGTTATGCAACAGATTGGGCAATGGAGTCAGACGTCGAGCTATTTAAAAAGGGCCAAACAAATGGACAAACGGTAGCGATTGTTGGCGCTGGACCAGCTGGTTTATCGGCAGCGCGTGAGCTTAGTCGTCTTGGCTATAGTGTCACAATTTTTGAAGCTGAAGCAAAGGCGGGTGGCTTGGGTAACTACGGAATCGTGTCATTTCGACTACCGAATGATGTAGTGGATTGGGAAGTTGCACAAGTTGTTAAGCTCGGTGTGGATATTAAAACAAACACAACCGTAGGCGTAGATATTTCAAGTGAGGAAATTTTAGCGCAATATGACAGCGTTATTTTAGCGGTTGGTATGGGATCAGTGCCTAATCTTGGCATTAAAGGTGAGGAACTAGTTGGCGTCCATGATGCCATTGAGTTTGTAAAGCACACGAAAATGGGTGCACTGACAGAAGACTTAGTCGGTAAACGTGTTGCGGTCATCGGTGCTGGTAACACAGCCATTGATGGTGCAACCTGTGCTGTGCGACTAGGTGCGGACCAAGTAGACATTCTTTATAGAAGAACAGAAAAAGAAATGACTGCCTACCAATTTGAATATGAATTTGCAAAGCAGGATGGCGTTGGATTTAAGTGGCTGACCGCGCCGAAACAAATTATCGGTGATGATGCAGGGAAAGTAGTGGGACTTGAATGCGTCAAGATGAAGCTTGGAGAGGCGGGTGCAGACGGCAGGCAACGACCTGAAGTAATAGAGGGATCTGAGTTTGTTATAGAGGTGGACGCGGTCATTAAAGCAATTGGACAAACGCGCTTTGTCCCGCTAATTGAAGCATTTGGATTGCAGCATACGGACGGAGTAGTAGACATTGACGAAACGACAATGCAAACATCAAATGACAAGGTGTTTGCCTGTGGGGATGTCGTGTTTGGCAATGGCCAAGGGGAAGCAATGGTGGTAACAGCTGCACAGCAAGGTAAAGATGCTGCTTACATCATTCACGAGCGTTTAAGAAAACCGAGCGGGATCGCATAGGGGGGAATGTAGCATGGCAGACTTACGAATTGACTTAGCGGGCATTAAATCACCGAATCCATTTTGGTTAGCATCAGCACCACCGACAAATTCGGGCTATCAAGTGCAACGTGCATTTGAAGCGGGCTGGGGTGGAGCGGTTTGGAAGACATTGGGCGAACCAATTTTAAATGTTTCATCGCGCTTTGCGGCTGTTAGCTTTAACGGACAGAGAGTAGCGGGCTTTAATAATATTGAGCTCATTACGGATCGTCCGTTAGAGGTTAATTTACAGGAAATTCTTGAAACGAAAAAAAGGTTTCCTGATCATGCCATTATCGCTTCATTAATGGTGGAGCCACAGCAGGACAAGTGGCATGAGATTGTTAAAAAAGTAGAAGCTGTCGGGGTTGATGGTCTTGAGCTTAATTTTGGTTGTCCACATGGGATGGCAGAACGTGGAATGGGGGCTGCTTCAGGTCAAGTCCCTGAATTGGTTGAAAAGCAAACGCACTGGGTGAAGGAAGTTGCACGCACACCTGTGATTGTCAAGCTAACGCCAAACATTACGGATATTACGATGACGGCAGAAGCGGCAGTGCGTGGTGGGGCAGATGCCGTTAGTATGATTAATACGATCAACAGCTTGGCGGGAGTCGATTTAGATTCATGGAATACAGTACCGCATGTTGGTGGGAAGGGGGCACATGGCGGATATTCTGGGCCTGCCGTCAAGCCAATTGCACTAAATATGGTAGCAGAATGTGCGCGAAATCCTTTCGTCAATGTACCGATTTCAGGCATTGGTGGGATTTCAAATTGGCAGGATGCTGCGGAATTTATGTTGATGGGTGCAACCGGTATACAAGTCTGTACAGCAGCGATGCACCATGGATTTAGTATTGTCGAAGATATGATTGATGGACTTAATAATTATCTGGATGAGAAAGGCATTGCCACAGCGATGGATATAGTCGGTCAATCGGTCCATCGTTATTCTGACTGGGGTGACTTAGATTTAAACTACAATATTGTTGCTGAAATTAATAATGATGTTTGTATTAATTGCAATAAATGCTATATTGCGTGTGAAGATACGGCACATCAATGTATTGACCTGTACACAGAGAGTGGTCGTCCGATGCTAAAGGTGCGGGAACAAGACTGTGTAGGCTGTAATTTATGCGCGATTGTCTGCCCAGTAGACGGTGCGATTTCAATGGTCGAAAAAGTGTCCACTATTGCACCGATGACTTGGAACGAACGTCAATCACTTATCAGTAATTTTGCTCGATAAAAGAAGTAAGGTAATTTACTATACGGCTGTGCGTTTCCCAGAAGTCGCACAGCATCCACGCCAATGCCAAATGAAACAATTTCATCTTTAGTGGAAAATGCTTTCAAGTACAGTTTTTGGTGTAGAGCCATAAAAAGAGGTCAATTGCTTGTTCGTTAACTGGAAATCTACTATAAGGGAGAGACATGAATGGCGAATGGTGGCGATTATTTAAAATCACCAGATTTACTTCCAGTGACACATCAACAAAGGAATATTGGGACATTTGGTTTTGCAGTGATTTGGGTAGGAATGGCCGTCGTATTAGCCGCCTTTGCAATTGGCGGATCAGCTATTATGAGTTTATCATTGCCGATGGTAATTTTAGCGACATTGATAGGTTCCATTTTAATCGGCGTATTTATGACGTTAATCGGTGATATTGGCATTGAGCACGGCTTGTCCTTCCCGGTTTATATGCGTGCCCCATTTGGCACATTTGGCACGCATATACCATCGCTTGTTCGCGGGGTGACAGCTTCTTGTTGGTTCGGTCTTAACACCTATTTTGGTGCATTGGCCATCAATGGGATTTTGAATTTATTATTCGACTTTAATAATTGGTTTTTATGTTTCCTTGTTTTTGCAGCATTTCAGTTATTTAACACATCGCTC
Organism: Sporosarcina sp. 6E9; assembly: GCF_017921835.1. Taxonomy (NCBI): domain Bacteria; kingdom Bacillati; phylum Bacillota; class Bacilli; order Caryophanales; family Caryophanaceae; genus Sporosarcina; species Sporosarcina sp. 6E9. The sequence continues at coordinate 54,369 of NZ_JAGEMN010000006.1, forward strand.
GGCATTAAATCCATTGAGCGTTTTGCGGATTTTGCTGCGCCGGTTATCATTTTAATATCGTGCTGGATGTACATTACGCTTGCCGATCATGCAACGGCTGAAGGGAAAAATGTGTGGACTTGGGTGGAATCACCGACGACAGGGATGGCGGCATTTACAGCATTCATGGTTGTGATGATGGCGAACATGGGGTTTTGGGCAACGTTAGCAGCTGATATGCCGACACTTTCGCGTTTCTTTAAAGCGCCTAAAAATGAACGCAATTGGTTCAAACGCAATAAGACGCAGTTAGTTGGCTCTTTAATCGTAATGCCGCTTACCAATACATTTATCGTAACCATAGGTGCAGTGGCTTATATGGCAGTGGCATCTGCTGATCCGATAAATGCCTTGCAGCAAAGTGCAAGTGGAATTGTGTTAGGGGTTTTATTGCTTATGATTGTGCTAGCGCAATGGTCAACCAATACGTCAGCAAACGTTATTCCTGCGGCAACGATTTTCTCAAACGTTGGTGGTCCAAAAGTGCCGTTCTGGGCTGCTGTTATAATCGCGGGTATTATTGGGGTTATAGCACAGCCGTGGAGCCTGTTTGGCGTCTTAGTCAATGCGTTATTAATCATTGGCGGTATTTTAACAGCAATTGTGGGGATATTATTCGCGGATTATTATCTAATCCGTAAACGCCGTGTGAACGTAAAAGATCTTTACGAGTTAAACGGCCAATATAAGTATATGAATGGCTTTAACTTGGCGGGGTTAATCGCTTGGGTGATTGGTGGTGTCATAGCGAATATGTTCCCAACGTATTCTTCACTGGTGGGATTTTTCGTGGGGGCACTCGTGTACTATGTCTTGGCGAAATATTGGTGGTTCAAAAAGTACCCGCAAGCCGAACTAGACGATCCTAGTGACGACAGGTATTTAGGTATTACAGCTGGTCACGATTGGGATGATATCGTCGAGCAAAAAATCGTCGAGCAAGAAATTGAAGAAAAAAGTGCTTAATAAGAGAGGCGAGGTGTGCGTATGTCGGATCATTTACTAAGTATCGACGAAATGAAACAAGTAGATGACTATTTAGACAGGGGCTATAAAGTCCATTCTGTGTACGAAAATTTAAGCGGGATGTTTGTCCAGTTTGAACGGCAGGAAGAAGTTCGTTTGCAGATTCTGACCGCCGAAGCGCGTAAATATTTTGCGGCAATGCTCCATGAACAAACGCTGTTGTAAGAAGGTATGTCAATTTGATATGAAGTGGTGTAAACTCTATTCTAATACATACTAGAATAGAGTTTTAATGTTGTGCTTATATCTTCATTAGTTTTTGTTAGCCCTAAACGGCCTACAAAAACCAATAGGATATCGACGAAGTTTTATAATTATAGTGACAGGTACCTCAAAAGTTGTTTACATGAAACTTTTGAGGTACCTGTTTTTTTATTCGAAAGTCTAAATAGGAAATGTGCTGTGAGAGGGGGGCTGCATGAATAAGTGGATCATTCAAAGGAACCCGCCATTAAATAATTCAATTTCTAATTTGATTATTATCATACTTGACTAGGAACAGGAATATGATTGTTAGAGTATACAAGCGCGAAGAAAATGAAGAACGTATTTCATATTGCCACGATTTATATGAATTCATTACTTTCAAAAGAAAGGACAAGCCATATGCCAAATTACCATCAACAATCATCCACTCAGGTTATGGATATGTTGGACGTGACAAATGAAGGATTGAGTGAATATGATGTCGAAAAAAGACAAAGGCTATACGGTTATAATGAATTGGAAGAAGTAAAAAGGACAAGCACATTTGCGGTATTCTTTGGTCAATTTAAGGATTTATTAGTCATTATATTAATGGTTGCTGCTACTATTTCATTTCTATTAGGAGAAGTATCGAGCACGATTGTGATATTGATAGTCGTTCTGTTAAATGCGGTCCTAGGCACCGTACAACATGTGAAGGCAGAACAGTCTTTGGATAATTTGAAAGCATTATCCTCTCCAATTGCAAAAGTTAAAAGGAATAATCAGATAGTGGAAATCTCTTCGGAAGATATAGTGGTAGGAGATATTCTTTATTTGGAGGCGGGCGACTATATTAGTGCAGATGGAAGATTAATAGAAAGTCACAGTCTGCAAATAAATGAAAGTTCTCTGACCGGTGAATCATTGGCTGTGGAGAAAAATACCGCCTCTATCATTGAAGAGCATCTGACCTTTGCTGATAAAAAGAATATGGTTTTCACTGGAAGTTTTGTCGCAAATGGACGCGGTACCGCGGTTGTGACAGCGATTGGAATGAAAACGGAAATCGGGAGAATTGCAAGTTTACTGGATACTGCAAAAGAGAAGAAAACACCCCTCCAAGTAAGTCTAGACAATTTTGGTGAAAAATTAGCCTTAGGGATAACGATGATTTGTGTCGTCATTTTCACGATTGATCTTATTAGAGGGCGCGAGTTAGTTGAATCGTTCATGTTTGCCGTTTCGCTTGCCGTTGCAGCGATTCCAGAAGCACTCAGTTCGATTATTACCATTGTATTGGCTTTTGGGACTCAAAAAATGGCGAAGGAAAATGCCATTATCCGAAAGCTCTATGCTGTCGAAAGTCTGGGTAGTGTATCTGTGATTTGTTCTGATAAAACAGGGACGTTGACCGAAAATAAAATGAAAGTGCAACAAGTTTTTGTCGATCAAAAAGTCGTCTTGCATAATCAGCTTCAGCCAGAAAATGCAATGGTCAAAAAACTTATCGTACAAGCCCTCTTATGCAATGATGCCTTTGAAAGAAATCATCAAGAAATCGGAGACCCGACTGAATTAGCGCTTGTAAAATTGGGGAAGCAGTACAATATTGACGAATTAGGTGTAAGAGATTATTATCCTCGGGTGGCGGAAATCCCTTTTGATTCGGACAGAAAACTAATGAGTACAGTGAATCAGTTCGAACAAAAGTCTTACATGATTACTAAGGGGGCAGTAGATGTACTTCTTCCTAAAGTTGTGAAAATCGAAACTTCTAAAGGGATATTTGCGATAACTAACGAACATCGTAAAAAAATTGAAGAAGTGAATCGTAACTTCTCGATGAATGGTTTACGTGTGTTGGCAATTGCTTACAAAGAGGTTAGAAAAAATCAAACAATCAATGCGAAAGACGAAAGTAATTTAATTTTTGTCGGGTTACTTTCGATGATGGATCCACCAAGAAAAGAGTCGAGAACAGCGGTTGAAAGTTGTATAAAAGCCGGTATTAAACCCGTTATGATTACAGGTGATCATAAAATAACAGCAATCGCGATTGCCAAACAAATTGGTATTTTAAAAGATCCATTAGAAGCGATTGAAGGTCATGAAATTGAAAGATTAACGGATCAGCAACTTCAAGAAAAGGTTCAAGATATCTCAGTCTATGCCCGCGTCACACCAGAGCATAAGATTCGTATCGTTAAAGCTTGGCAGGAAAAAGGAAATGTCGTCGCGATGACGGGAGATGGTGTCAATGATGGCCCGGCCTTAAAACAAGCGGATATCGGCGTCGCAATGGGTATAACCGGTACCGAGGTAGCGAAAGATGCATCCTCTATGATCTTAACGGATGATAATTTCTCCACAATTGTCAAAGCGATTTCGAATGGAAGAAGTATGTACACGAACATTAAAAACGCCATTCTATTCTTATTATCGGGGAATGCAGGTGCCATATTTGTTGTTTTATATGCAACGGTATTAGGTCTGCCCGTTCCTTTTGCACCCGTGCATTTATTATTTATTAACTTACTGACCGATAGTTTGCCGGCGATTGCAATCGGTCTAGAACCGCATAATAAAAAAACAATGAGGGACAAGCCGCGTGATATTCATACGCCATTATTAAATAAGTCTTTTACTACGCAAGTAGTGCTGGAAGGTTCATTGATAGCCATCTCTACGATTATTGCTTTTCGAATGGGATTGGCATCAGGAGATACGCTAACGGCAAGTACAATGGCATTTACAACATTATGCTTGTCGAGATTAATTCACGGCTTTAATTCCAGATCTAAAGAATCAATTTTCACGATAGGTATATTTTCGAATAAATACACTTGGCTAGCATTTTTAATCGGTTTTGTATGTCTACATGCAGTATTATTTATGCCATCACTTACGGGCGTGTTTCAAGTCGCAAATTTAACAGGCTCACAATTAAGTATGATTTATTGTTTGTCCTTTCTGCCATTTTTGGTGAATCAGTGGTATAAAGTACTGTTTGTAAGAAGTAAATGACAGATGCCTGTCCTCATTGGGGGCGGGCATTCTTTGATAACATGCACGTGTATTTAATAGCGTATAAAGGTATTGTTTATTCCAATGTTGAATATGTAGATTGGTAAAAGAATTAGATTATGACGGGCAAAGTTTCAATTCTTTAAAAACATTAATGTATTAAGGATTCCATTGACTGGAAATCAAAGGGGGAAGTTTTTAAATGAAAAAGCGGATATTATGGACGCTATTAATTATAAGTCTTTGCTTCAACGTGTACGCTATAGGCAAAAACTTTTGGGTTGGCATGTATACACCTAACCTAGAGGATCAAGATATTTTAGGTGAGATGACACAACTCGTTGTAGAAAGCGATGCTTATCAAAAACTTACTGAAACGGAAAAGGTTTATGCCATTACAACAGGAGTAGATCGTAATAAGGGCGGCGTATATCCGTTTCATTACGGCGTGTCGGTAAGAACCGATAAGCAATCCTATATTTTCAGCTGTAAAGACAAAACATGTTCGGAGATGAATATCGGAGAGTCGACGTACTCTAGATATAGTGAAGAAGATCCTGTATTACCCCTTAAGTGATAGATGGAGATATGGCAGTCAATAGAATAGGAGGCGGATATTGTGATTCATCTTGTATTTGGAAACGCTGCAACGGGCAGTGTAAAACGTAAGCGAAATCGTAAGGTTATTGGATTCCCCGTCGATTTTGCGGTTGGACCTATTACCAATATTCATTAGGAAAGTGGCATAATACATCATTTTGATTGGTTGAAATCTTCATTCCGCACAGAGTTGAATTGGGGGGATTTTGACGAAGATCAAACAGCGTATTGTGAATCTCTGCAAAAGTTGTTGAAAATAGAAGATGGTGAGCAAGTAACCATTTGGACTTGTGAAAATGCATCAGAGCAAATAGGCCTTCGAACCAGCTGCTATTTATTGAAAGATAAAGATGTCGAAATAAATGTTGTCAATACATTCACAGCAATGCATGATTACATGAAGCATAAAGAAGTCCGATTTGATATTCGTCATACGGCTGAATGTCATGCTGAGCTGCTCGCTCATTTTTATAAGCATTCTACATATCCAATTTCAGAAGTAATGAAAAGAGATTATGTGCAGAGTGGGGAAAAATTGCTTCGCAGTGAAAGCGTTGTTCGTTCTTGGCAACACGGAGAAGTCATAGATGATTTGGAAACAAGAGACGATGCATTTATATTGGAATGTGCCACAAGACTACATAATGAAATGCCTGATCAAGAATTTATAAATGCACCAAGAGTAATCGGCGAAGTGTTGGGTCATTCAGTTCAATCATTGTCTGACACATGGATTGAGTATAGACTCCGCTCGCTCATTAATTCCAACCAATTAGCGTATAAAGGTAATCTCAACTCGATGCGTATGTATGAAATAAAAGTTATCTAGTAAACTGCTGGAGAGAGGTATGAGAACATTAAAAAGCATCGGCATTATATACCGATGCTTTTTTAGATTAACGGACTTGTGATATTTTGGTAAACACGCCGAGCTTATCAAGCGTGAATGCATATAGTTCCGCGGCTTCCTTCAAGTGATTGAAGCGACCAGACTTGCCGAAATGACCGGCACCCATATTCGTTTTCAGTATGATTGTGTTGTTATCGGTTTTTAGCGCTCTCAAGCGTGCCACCCACTTGGCTGGCTCCCAATACCCGACACGCGGATCGTTGAGGCCAGTTGTAATATACATATGCGGATAGTCTTTCGCTTCTACATTGTCATATGGGCTATATGACTTCATATATAAATAATCATCCCGCTTCCGAGGGTCTCCCCATTCGTCCCACTCCAAAGTGGTAAGCGGAATCGTGGTGTCGAGCATCGTTGAAACGACATCGACAAATGGCACTGCTGGGATAACAACTTCAAACAGCTCACCGGCCATATTGGCCACTGCGCCTATGAGAAGGCCACCTGCACTGCCACCGCGCGCCGCCATTTGGCTCTTAGTTGTGTAGCCCTGCTCAATAAGAAATTTTGCAACAGCGATAAAGTCGGTGAACGTGTTGCGCTTATTTTGCATCTTTCCATCCTCATACCAATTTCGTCCCATTTCGGAACCACCGCGAACTTGTGCTGTGACAAATACAATTCCCTTTTCTAACATTGGTAGTCCGTATGGGCTGAAGTAGGGATCACTGTTAGCTCCATATGACCCGTACCCGTTTAAAATCAACGGAGCTGGCCCATTTTCAAGTGCGCCTTTCTGATAGACCATGGTCATCGGCACTTTGACGCCGTCCTCGGCTACCGCCCATAATTGTTTTTGAATGAAACGATTAGGATCAAAATCGCCACTGACAGGCGCAACTTGCAAACAATGTTTTTCTCCAGTCAAAAGATCCAACCCGTATGTTGTTTTGGGGGTGAGATGTGATTCATAATTAAATAATACTTCTGTCGTCTCGTAGCTTTGATCGGATAAGATCGACACGGTGTAAAGCGGTTCGTCCCATTTGATTTGCTTCAATTCATCGTTTTCTAATGACCAAATTTGTGTCAGGCCATTCTCGCGTCCAGCGACGAGCAACTCGTCTTGAAATGGGTAAATACTTTGAAGGTAGCGTTCCTTACGATACGGAACGACGTTCTCTCTTGATTGAAGATCATTGACCGGGCAACGGATCAACTGGAAATTCAAGGCCTCTTCGTTTGTCAGAATCAGCAAATCCTCTCCCCAATGCTCGACATCATATAAGATCCCCTCACGCCGTGCGTCTACTAGTTTCAAGGGAGAGAGCGGCGAATCCGCGTCAAGTAGGCGGATTTCGCTCGTCATTTTTGAGCTGGAATGCACAAAAATAAACTTCCCGCTTTGTGATTTTGTCACGAATAAAGTGAACGTCGTGTCTTTTTCTACGAAGACTAACTCATCATTTTCCTTCTCGCTACCCAAGCGATGTCGCCATAGCTGGGATGGACGCTGGTTCTCATCGACGCTGATGTAAAAAATATAATCACCACATCGGCTCCATTCCATGCTGCCATACAAAAAGACATCGGGAATCCGGTCAGGTAGCAGCTCGCCCGTTTCCATGTCTTTGATATGAATTGTATACCGGTCGGTGCCGTCCCGGTTCTCCAAATAGGCAAGACGGGTATGGTCGTAGGACATACGTTGTGCCGTTACGCTTAAATACTCATCTTCTTCAGCCAATTCATTCAAATTGAGCACAATTTCCTCGGACGTTTTTGACAACAGTTCACGGTTTGCAGCCGGTTTACGCGCATAAATTGGATACTGCTTGTCTTTGTCTTGGCGGGAGTAATAGAAGAATGGACCGCGTTGCACCGGCACATTTACTTCTGTTTCAGGAACACGGTCAATCATACTTTGATAAAGTTCTTTGGTTTGTTCTTTAAGTGGCTTCATAATTTCATCGAAATACTTATTTTCCTCTTCTAGATAATGGATGACTTCCGGGTTTTCGCGGTCCTTCAACCAATAAAAGTCGTCCTCTCGCACATCGCCATGCAATTCATGGGGATGGGAAATACGTTTTGCTATAGGTGGTTTCATAAGGATCCTCCTTTATTTTATAAGTAATAGTTTCGTGACATGTTCCTGAAAATCCTCTATTTTAGAACACTATAAATCCTCTGCTAGCAGGGGTTTCATTACGGAAGGTATGCACGTCTTGGAAAAATCGAGAAAGACTGCTAAGGTGATTGAAAGTACAGATAATAATGGAGGTCATTGATGTGAAATGCGGTGCTAAACAATATCATATTGAAATTGAAATAGATGGGGAAAAGAAAACAAAGACTATCGCGGCAAGAACACCTGCTGAAGCAAGGAAAAAGGTCCGCGTCGAGTACGGAGAAAAACTACAGATTATATCAGTCAGGGTTTAATGATCTAAAAGGAAGCCAATCAATTATTTCATTGAGTGGCTTCCTACCTGCATTGATGTAGACATGTATAAAATTAGTAATAAAACAAATAATACCAAGGAAAATGAAATTGAAAGTTGTGGTGTCCTTGGTTCAAAAAAGTCTTATCATACTTTTCATGATTGCTTATCTCGCTCCATCTCTATCAATTTATGAGGGGAAAAATGAGAACACGGTATCAGCAATATTAACTACTAAAGTCACAACAACTTCTGAAGAGGATGGTACACCAATTAGTAACGCACGAATTATTGTAGTGAATTCATCAGGTGAAGTAATCGGAACAGAGTTAACAAACTCTGAAGGACAAGTAAACATACCTGTTACAGTTCAGAAAGACCCTAGATTTCCAATGAAAAACATGGGGGAAGTTACTGTCATCGCAGTTGCTAATGGGTATAACGAGTATGTCGACTTTAGTGTTCCGATTAATGAATTCGATGATCATACTGGCACAGTTTTTATACCCCTTTGGAATATAGACCCTACTAGACGCAATGAACCGCAATTTCTCAACGGAAGTTTTCATCGTCTTACAGTCTTTGAAATGCTTGATGATTATGCGGAGAAAATTGGATTGAAAAGGCAAGAACTAAAAGTAGATATTGGGAAGGAAACACCTTGGAGTTCCGATTTTAAAGTCAATTAATCATATACCCAAAAGCATCGGCACTATAACCGATGCTTTTTTGGTCGTTGAAGTCAAAGAAGAAAAAATCCAATCCCCATAATTAAATACGCCGCGAAAAGTATTAATCCCTCAAACCAATTCGATTCACCATCATTACTAAGATTAATAACAAGAAGCGTCGCGGTAATCATTGCGACCAATTCAGGTACTGTAAAGACAAGCGGCATTGGTTCGGGCATCAGCAGGGAAACCAGGACAAGTACGGGTGCAACGAACATAGCAACTTGCAGTGTCGAGCCGACAGCAATCTCGACCGTTACATCCATCTTGTTCTTCATCGCCATCGTAATGGCAGAGAAATGTTCAGCGGCATTACCAATGATGGCAACGACAATGACACCGATGAATAATTCGGTCCATCCGAATTTATCGCCGATTGTCTCAAATGTCTGGACCAGTCGTTCCGATACAAAAGCGACCGCGACCGTCGATAGAAGAAGCACCCAAATCGATTTGCGTTTCGTCCACTCCGGAATCTCCGTTTCGCCTTCTTCCTTATCAGAGGAACCGAAAACACCTCGGTGCGTAACAAGCTTAAAGAATAATCCTGCGAGATAAAGGGTAATCAGAATGACTGATATGCCGATACTTAAGCTTAATGTTTTCTGTGGATTCAACGTCATCGAAAATATTTCCGGAATGACAAATGCCACAATGACAGCGAAGATGAGCAGTCCAGAATTATAGCGGGCGTCATGAATACTGAAATTTTGGCGCTTAAACTTGAGGCCGCCCGCAAAGAATGAAAGGCCAAGCACGAGCAAAAGATTCCCAAGAACGGATCCAGTGAGTGACGCCAAAACGATACCAATCATCCCGGCTTTCAATGTGAAAATAGAAATGATCAGCTCAACCGCATTCCCGAAAGTCGCGTTCAACAAACCACCGACCCTCGGACCACTCACAATAGCCAAGCTTTCTGTTGCTCTTCCAATAACGCCCGCCAGCGCGATGATACTCAAACAACTAAGAAAAAACATCAATATATCATTCCAATGAAAAATTGCGCCCGCAATGACAAGCGGTATACCTGTAAAAATTATAATAGCGAATATTCGATTCAATAAAACCACCTCTTTAGTTCGTTAAATGAAGTATTCCCTTACTGAAAGTTTAAAACACATTTATGACTTCTATCATATTTTAGTTATACTTACACCACAATAAAAATATAGTCATAATCAGTAATTATTTATTGTTAAACGATAAATAACGTGTTAATATAAAATTAATAATAAATTAGTGAGGTGCTTTTTATGAAACGAGGTTCAACATTCTTTTTAAAAATAGCTGTTTTTTTAATCGGAGCTCCAGTTCTAGCACTTGGCATATTTGGCGTGACGTATTTAGTTAATAATCCCGCCAATCCAGATTACGCACATATTCTCTATCCGATAGTAATCGGCATGTATGTATCAGTAATTCCGTTTTTCGTTGCATTGTACCAGGCATTTAAACTTTTGAGCTATATTGACAAAAGCCAAGCTTTCTCTGATATGTCTGTAGTAGCTTTAAAGAAAATAAAATACTGTGCACTAATAATTAGCGGCTTGTATGCGGTAATTTTACCGTTTGTATTTCTTGTCGCAGATCTAGACGATGCACCGGGACTCGTAATCATTGGAATGGTCCCTGTTTTCGCTTCAATGGTGATTGCTGTCTTTGCCGCTGTTCTTCAAAGGCTTTTACAAGAAGCGATTACTATAAAATCCGAAAATGATTTAACGGTCTGAGGTGAATGATATGGCGATTATTGTAAATGTTGATGTGATGTTGGCAAAAAGGAAGATGAGCGTAACAGAACTAACGGAGAAGGTCGGAATCACGATGGCGAATATTTCGATACTGAAGAATGGAAAAGCAAAAGCGATTCGTTTTTCTACTTTAGAAGCGATATGTGAGGCATTAGACTGTCAGCCTGGAGATATTTTAGAATATCGAAAAGATGACAACCCAGATTAACTAGAAAATTTATTCAGCTGTAGGCCAAAACCTTGGGAGGTACAAAACATGCGCGCGCTAAAACAATTTGTTCGTTTCGGATGGGAGCAGGCCCTGTCATGTTTGTTTCCTGTCGTTATTTTTGCATCTTTGGCGATTACACAGATCATTCCACTTCCATTCCTGCCGAGGTATGACTGGATCCTCATCATCTGTATTTTGATGCAATGGTGGATGGTGCGTTCTGGGCTTGAAACACGAGATGAACTGAAAGTCATCTCATTGTTCCACCTTATTGGGCTTGCTCTCGAAGTTTTCAAGGTACATATGGGTTCCTGGTCATATCCGGAGGAAGGCTATTTCAAGATTTTTGGCGTGCCATTGTTTAGCGGCTTCATGTATGCAAGTGTAGCGAGTTATCTTTGCCAAGCATGGCGGAGATTCAATGTTGAACTGGTTAAGTGGCCGCCATTTTTGGCAGTTGTCCCTCTTGCGGCTGCGATTTACCTGAACTTTTTCACTCACCATTATTGGATAGACATGCGTTGGTGGTTATCTATACTAGTGATAATCGTTTTTTGGCAAGCATGGGTCACATACGAAGTTGGTGAAACTCGTTATCGGATGCCACTCGTATTTTCCTTTGTGCTCATTGGATTTTTTATATGGGTAGCCGAAAATATCGCAACATTTTTAGGCGCTTGGCAATATCCGAACCAAACCACTGCTTGGAGTCTCGTTCATCTAGGAAAGGTGAGTTCATGGCTATTACTCGTGATTGTTAGCTTTCTAATCGTAGCGTCTTTAAAGCAGGTTAAGGGGAAAATTCGAGTAGGTAAAGGTGCTAGGCAAGTTTTATAATTGAAAGTCGGATCCTTTCTTAATTAGGAATCCGACTTTTTTGTTTTATGAAACATATCGGTTGATAATAACGTATAGTATTTTGGTTTTATCAAACTAAAGATTAGAGGGGATCTGTCAGCCATGTGGAAAGAGTATATCCAAAATGTTACATCAGGTTACCATTTTGCAAAGCCCGCAAGAAAATCTGATATTCATCACATAAAAGAGAAACTAGGTGTTGAGCTGCCTACTGACTTATTGGAATTACTGAATGAAACGAATGGGGTATTTGACGCGTTTGATTGTCCGCTAATTTGGTCAACCAATCAAATCATCGAGGACAACTTATTCTTTCGAAGTTTCGAAGATTATAAAGATATTTATATGCCGTTCGACCATTTACTCTCTTTTTCGGATGCAGGAAATGGGGATTTATTCGGATATCCGATATTAAATGGAAGCATTCAAAGAGACGATGTTTTTGTTTGGGATCATGAATCGGATAGTCGTAAGTGGGTTGCATCTTCTTTAAAGGATTTCATTGAAGGCTGGGCGAATAGCAGAATTTCTGTATAAATAGTGTGTTTCCAAAGGAGTGTTGAAATGGAGTTCTGGGAATTAATTGAAAACCCGACAGGCGAAACGTATTGTCATTTAATTAAATTGTTATGTGATTACTCGGATACGTTTTATTTTGTGACAAGAAAAGAATTGAAATATAATTCGGTGGTTCTTGAAAAATTTGAACCGTATATGATTGAAGTTTATAAGACAAAGAGATGGGCGAACACGGAAACAAAAGGACCAGCTGCAACCGTGTATGTCATTGAAGCGAATTCGGATACTTGTAAGCTACTTCAACAATCAGCGAAATCGCTTTATGATTGGGTAGCCCCCAATTTGCCAGAGGACTTAACATTCAAGAAAAATGACTTTGCATGGTTTTCTTGCACAACACATGAAGAGTCTGGCGGTTTTTCCATACGATCTGACTATTATAGAAAGTTACTAGATCAAGTATCAGGTTTGAAAATAGTGAAAGTAGAATGAGTTCACTTTGAAAGGTGAGGAAATATGTGAAAAAGCTAACAGTTTTTATTGCATTGCTTATAGTAATTGTGTTTGGAATTTTATTCTATTCTAAAGTCTATTATCCTACCTTGCCAATAGACTCAGTATCTAAGCGTGAAGTTGTTAATAAAGGGAATTCCGCTAATGAAAAAATTATAAAATTGGCGGAAGAAAAGGGTTACGAATGGTACATCTCAAAAATAAATCAGGGAAATGCAAATGAACAACTAAAACAAATGATGGAAAGTAAAGGTTGGACTTTTAAGGAACAAATGGGGGCGGGATTCTTTTTTGAAAAGGATAATGAAGAAATTATTGTGGAAAGTGAAATGTGGACAGGAAAATACGTTATATTTCGAATGCCAAAGGCTCATTAGACAATGAATGCCAATCAACTATATAAAGACGAGGGAAAAAGATGGATACTAATATGTTGTATTACAAAATATATAAAGGCGATGTTAAGTCTTACGATTATATTAAATGGGCTATTAAGATGTTGGAAAATGATTGTTCCTCTGCAAGTATAAATGTACTTTCAGCCCTAGAAGAACCCTTGAATATATTTGAAGTGGAAGATTATTTTAATAGGGCTTCAAGTGAAATCGATTTGCGTAAACCTTCATGTGAGGAATGTAATCAGTCTTACAAGAACCATTTATTAAAAACCATTTTGAAAGATGAGAATAATGCTATTGATCTTGCTTATGAAGTATATAAAGTGGTTCGCGAAAAAACAAATACCGAAAATTTTTCAAGATGGTTTGAGCTTTCTGAGATGATAGATGATTTTCTGTACGGTGATAACGTTGAAAACTTAACCCGAACCTACTTAACATCAGTGATTGTTCAAGTAGCTGAAAATCAAATAAAAGAGAGCAGAAAGTAGCATTTGGATGTAATTATTGACAGGTGCCTCCGTAAGAAACGACCATGATTGTTTCTTTCGCAGGCACCTGTTTTAGAATTAACTCTTTGTCAGCACTTCAATTTTTCGGACAACTCGTTCTCCCATTTCCGGAGAAGCATTGTACAGATACGTTAAAATAATACGTCGCGTTTCATGGGATATACCAGCAAGATCAGCGGATAGATTATTCACTAGATGGTCTTTTTCCACAGTGGACAGCGCGTGATAAAATTGTCCTGCCTGCGTAAAATTATCTTGTTTTGGCAAATCGAATCGTACAAGATGCCCCTTCACAAATCTCCCCTTACCGCTAGTCACAAGAGAATCTGGCGACCAGTCTTTTTGATGATTAATCGGTATTTTGCGGAAGTCTGCTCCTAGACGCCGCCTCTGCGAATCCCAGTAAATATTGGCGCGTCCCTGTAGCATCTTATCATCTGATAACTCAACCCCTTCTAAAAGGTTGGAAGGGGAAAACGCGACCTTCTCTACTTGCTCCATATAATTATCCGGATTTCGGTTCAACGTCATGCGGCCAACTGGTATGAGAGGATACTGCTGTTCATCCCAAATTTTAGTATCATCCAATGGATCATAAGGAAGATTGCTTTCAGCTTTGGGATTCATCAGTTGCACATAAAGCCCATATTGAACAGGGTTTCCTTTCGCGATTGCATCATATAAATCCTGACCTGCAATATCTGGATTCTTACCATTCCATCGGGCGGCTTCTGTACTATCTATATTCTGTTCTCCAGCGTAAGGAACCCAATGATATTTAACATAATTGCGAACACCCTGCGCATTCTTCCAAACATAGGTGTTCACACTATGGCCTGGCATGTGACGAAAGCTTTTTAATGTGCCTGCATCTGAGTAAAGCCGAACAACAAAATGCGTTGATTCTGGAGCTCTGGCTACGAAACGCCAGAACCGTTCGGGATCCATCAAGTTATTTACTGGTGAGGGTAATAATGCATTAATCGCTTCTGGAAAACGAATCGCATCTCGTATTAAAAATACAGGGAGATGGTTACAGATTAAATCAAAAATACCTTTTCCAGTGTAAAACTTGGTAGCAAATCCACGTACATTTCGGGAAGTATCCGGTGTGCCTTTATTGCTTACGGCGAGCGAAAACCTTACCGTTACTGGAATCTGCTGCCCGGGGTTTTGTAAAAAGTTAAGTTTGGTGTATTTAGTCATAGAGTAGACCGTTTCAAAGTAACCGAAAGCACCAAAACCTTTCACATGTACCGGTCTTTCGATAATTTTGGTATGGACAAAAGTCTCCAAAGTTTCATGTAAAATACTATCCTGCTCCAGTACGGGACCTCTTTCACCTACTGTCTGGGAATGTATTTTCAGGTGAACAGAAGAATCTGTTTCCCGTCCATTATCTTCTATCATTTTTTCCGCCTCCTGTACCCTTGAGTTAAAATCAACGGGTTACCCTATTATTTATGTGAGGCTGAATGCAGTTATGAATGAACTCAGTTGTACGTTGTTTTTGCAGCATTTTCCTTGGTATTATAGGTAAGAAAGTGTTTATGCGAACACTTTTTCAATATAATGAAACATAACAAATCAAATGCCTATTAATAAGAAACTAGAACTTGGCATCCCAGGAGGCAATATAATGTCGAATGAAGAAGTTATTATAGGATCCGGAACAAAGTACCCGCTAAATGGATTATTGGAAATACCTGATGATACGAATGGATTAATTCCCGCGGTTGTATTGGTTCACGGCTCTGGACCAAGTAATATGGATGCGCAAATTGGAAATAACTATCCTTTTAAAGATCTCGCTGAAGGGTTGTCCAAAAAAGGAATTGGGGTACTTCGCTATGATAAGAGAACGCTTGTATACGGTAAAGAAATGAAGAATGACACGGGGTTATCGGTTAAGAAGGAAACGATTGAAGACGCGATCCTAGCTGCCAATTTATTACGAAAAGATTCACGTATTGATGCAAACAAAATATTTATCATAGGTCATAGTTTAGGTGGGATGTTAGCACCTCGTATTGATGCGGAAGGTGGGGACTTTGCCGGAATCATTATTATGGGTGGTTCCCCGCGTAAATTTGAAGAAATTTTGATGGATCAAAATAACGATGTTTTAAACTCATTAAATAAGTTTTTTAAAATGATTGCTAGGAAACAGATTGCGACACTATCTGCCAAGTTTTACAATATCCACAAAATGAGTGATGAAGAAGCAAAATCAACCACGGTTTTAGGGAAGTACACCAGGGCTTACTATTTCAAAGAGATGGGGGAACATCTCACCTACGACTATCTTAAAGTTTTGAATAAGCCAGTATTTATTTTACAAGGAGAGAAAGATTTCCATATATCAGTCGAAAAAGATTTTGGTGGTTATAAAGAAATATTAAATGACAAGCAAAATGTAACATTTAAACTTTACCCGAATTTGAATCATTTGTTTATGCCCTCTGTTTACGGCAATATAAAAAAGTCGAAACAAGAATATAAAGTCGCGCAACATGTGGATGAACAGGTAATCAATGATATTTCGGATTGGATTTTTTCTGTTTAGGTAGGATTGACCGTGATTCTCTAATCAAAAAGTTTGCGAAATTCGAGCTGCGTTATGCTGATAAAAGGTGTAGAATAGTTCGCTAAAATGGCTGAATATCTAGAAAGCCACCAGCTGGAAAGAATTTCTTTAACGCATCGCGAAATTTATCTTTCGGATATAGGAAGGATTGATCCGGAAAAATTGAAAACAGTTCTTAGATATCAAGTAAAACCACGCGCTTGAATCTTTACGCATGAAGATAATTTGAATGAGTGTAGAGGTTACTGAATCCAATAATGGATTCTTTTTTTTACTGCATTTTTATGAATTACAAATCATAATTGTTAGTAAACTTGACTTTTATCCAATCATACGCATTCGATTCAGTGTATCTGCGATTTTTCATTAATGTTTCTACTATATGATAAAGTTAATTCAACAGAGGTGAAACAGCGACTCAAATAATCAAAGGGATTAATGGGAATCTATTCAAATCCTTACCACCATTTCAAGAACTAGTAAATCTATTGGAATTGGAGTGAATGACAATGTCGCTGAACAAGGAAATTAAAGCGGATGGATCCTTTAATCGCCAAAAAATATTATTTTCCAGACCATTTGGAACAAAAGCAGGAGAGCTTCCAGTGGAAGAAAATCGATATCGTCTGATTTGGTCCGCAGCTTGTCCATGGTCACATCGGGTAGTGATTGTAAGAAACATTCTTGGGTTAGAAAATGTGATTAGTTTGGGTGCAGTGGATCCGATTCGTCCAGACGTTGACCGTATTGACTGGGCTTTTTCATTAGATGAAAACAATGTGGATCCGGAATTAGGGATTCAGTATTTAAGTGAGATTTACACGAAAATAGATGCCGAATACGCTGGACGTCCGACTGTCCCGGTGATGGTTGATTGTAATGAAAATATGGTTGTGAATAATGACTATTTCACACTGACAATCGTGCTTGAAACCGTTTGGGCACCTTTTCATAAAAGTGGTGCGCCAGATTTATACCCGGAACCACTACGTCAGCGGATTGATGCGTTAAATGATGTTATTTATGCTGATATTAATAATGGGGTGTACCGATGTGGATTTGCGGGGTCACAGGAAGCTTATGAACAGGCATACGATAATTTGTTTGAGAAAATGGCAATCCTTGATCAACTTTTAGCGACACAGCGTTTCTTATTAGGTGATTACATTACGGATGCCGATGTTCGATTATATGTTACGTTGGTACGATTTGATATTGCGTATTATTCGGTATTTAAAGCAAATAAACAGCGGCTAATTGATTTTTCACATTTATGGGCGTATGCACGTGATTTGTATCGTACGCCTGGCTTTGGCGATACAACTGACTTTGAAGCTATTAAAAAGCATTATCATTTATCTGCGCGTCTATCGGCTGATTTGAAAAAGGAAAAGGTGATTATCCCCAAAGGCCCGGACTTATCGGGCTGGGACGCGGAGCCTAACAGGCAGCATTTAAGTGGGAAAGAAGAGAAGTTTTTAAGGTAGCGACCGCGTGCTAGCCAATCAAGTTGGCTTGGATGATTATTGAGTTGGGAATCGGAAAAAACGTTAAAAAGTATAGCAAATGGGGATACAATTCATACTTGAATTGGTATCCTTTTTTTATGGTTACATCAATGTTTATAGCAAATAACAGCAGAAAACAATCCAATTGGTAAACTCATTAACAACAGTTAACAACAGCACGTAAAATTATGTGCCTCTGCAAATTACACTGCTAATAAGCTTGTTAATTGGAGGTTGAAACAACTTTTAGAAATAACTGAAAACATTGAAGGGGACAAATGATTGTGTGCTAAACTAGAGATATTAGAAGACGGCTAATTCAACAATCGGGCCAGATTGCGGAATAGGGGAAACCAAGGGTAAGTTTGTAATTCATAATCGTAGGGGTGAACGAAATTGGAGAAGAAAAATAATAATGGGGTTCTCATATTTCTAGGTATTTGTATTCTTTTTGCTGGAGGATTTATAGGAAGTGGTCTTGGCGATGTGGCGGAGAGTGTTAGTATTAATCAGTCCTATGATGGAGAAAGTGACTCATATAGAGTGGTTGTGCAAGATGGAATTATTTATATGTATGACATAACTACAGGACAAGTTTGGAGAAAGGCCGATAATTCCGATTCCAAATGGGAAGAAGTCGACGACTTGTATAGTGATTAAATAAGAGGTGCCTCAAACGGGTGCGATTGTTGCACAAATTTTATGCCGTTAATGGGACAGATTGTGAATTAGGGGGAATTAAAAATGCAGAGTAAAAACTTCAGGTATTCAGTAATAGGAATTATTATACTTGCGATCTGTTTTTCCCTAAAGGTAATTAATGATTATAGAGAAAAAGACTTAATTAGTCTGATAAACTACAAGCAAGCTGATTTTCTTTCTATGGGTTTTACCTCAGATATCAACGAAGTACTAGAAGGAAAAGGTTTTGAGTGGTTTACAAAGGACCAGGAACCAACTGATGAATTGATGGAGTTCTTAAGTCAGTACAGTGTAAAAAAGATAAACGAAGAGAAGTTTAATGAAATTAGAGAGAGTGGAGAGCGAATTGAATTTGATATTTATCATTCAAAAGCTAAGCCATCCATTGTTTGGATGTATGGAAACAGTGTTCACATTCTAGTCGGAAATTATTATGAAATTACAAATGGACCAATCGATATAGAATGGATAAGAAAATACAACGAAAAATACAATGATTTGTATGAAGAATAAAATGTTGCAATTTCGGAAAAGGGCGCGTATGCAGAAAAAAGGAAAAAAAGGATAGGATAAGAAAAATGCACAGGCATAATAACGAGGGCACTGAAAAAGTATGAAAAAGTATATTTTATTCCATTATTCTCTGATTTAGTGCGCAGTTGTGAGACTCCCGCGGAATCAGCGAAGTGCGAAAGAGAAGATCACTCTTTCCTAAGCCAAGACCCTGTAGGAAGAGCCGTTACGAAGAACGGCTTTTGCGACCTAAAAGCGCAGCGTTTGGGAGCACGATTTTAGCGACGAAGCGGCAGGTAAAGATTGAACTGTATCTTTCCGCACTTGGCGCTCGCCCGCAGGAAAGCGAAAAGAGAGCGAAAGAGAAGTTCGCTCTTTCTTTGGAGCACTAACTCATTATTAATGATAGCACTACATTAATCACACTTTTTCAGTGCCTTCATAATAACCTGGGCATTTTTTCTTGCTTTTTCTACTATTAATTTGGGTGCGTTTTCGTGTTTCTCCTCATCAACCGAACCCGTTAGGATACACCCACGGCCTCTTTATTTACACAATATAATCATCTTTGTGAACATCATTCGGTAGGCTCTTGTTATAATATTTACC
This sequence comes from Sporosarcina sp. 6E9, assembly GCF_017921835.1. NCBI lineage: Bacteria > Bacillati > Bacillota > Bacilli > Caryophanales > Caryophanaceae > Sporosarcina > Sporosarcina sp. 6E9. The sequence goes on from NZ_JAGEMN010000006.1 coordinate 73,959, forward strand.
TTTCGTGACCATGGCGATTATCACTGTCAGTATTGCCGCTAGAACCGCTGCAAAGAATGCGGCTGTACTTTGCAGGAAATTCCCCATGAAGCCTAGAGCAGCGATTGTACCTAGTAAGCTCGAAATGAATAAAGCCACGACGCCAACGGGATTCCATTTATACAAATATTCTTGCCGGCTCTCATAATAGCCAGGTCCAATTTTTAATAATCGTTTCACGATCATAGCGTCACTAACAAGTATGGCTGCCCAAGCTAACAGAAAGACACCTTGGAATGTCATGGCTGTATCCAAATGATTCACGATGTCACCAAACATTAATACCATCGCAGTAACCCCTGATACAACAACCCAGAATCGCCGGCCAGGTGTAAATTTAAAGATGTTTTCAAAGAAACTAGCAAGTGATAAGGAACTGCTATATATATTTGTTACGTTAATGCGCAGTTGAGTTAATATGGTAAATAACGCGCCACCGATACCAAGAAGCAAGACGATATAAACACCTGGGTTCGATTCATCCAGACGAACACCAAACCATATACCAAGACCGCCCATGACGCCAAAACAGAAAATCTGAGGAATAAATCCTATCGCAACCGCGCCTACCTTGATGTCTTTTGGTTTAAGGAAGCGTGTATAATCTGAAGCAAGAAGCGCTGTCAAACCCATTATGCCATGGTGCATTCCGATACATAATAACAAAGCTTCTCCACCTACTTGAACGCCATCTGGCATATAGGTCCAAAAACTACCTTTATAGACCGATGGGGTATAAATCGATACAACAATTGCGGCGATTAGAAAAATGAAGAAAATAGGTAAAGACCATTTTTGTAATTTGTCCAGTTGTTTAATTCCAAACCAATTTAAGGGGATGACAACGGTCCCAAAGAAAAGGATAATCACCCATTTCGGGATGACTGGGAAGAAGGTATGGACAGCATATACTAATATTAATCCTTCAAACGCACAATACATAATGAAATTTGTTGCATAAATGAACGATGTGAGCGATGCGCCTACATAACCAAATCCACCACCTCGGGATAAAAAATTGACGTTCATCCCAGATTTTGCGGAGAGATAAGAGATAAATGTTCCGAGTATGCCTGCGACGATGATTGCGTAAATGGAAGAAATGATTGCATTAATGGCGCCAAATTTTAGAGCCATCACACTTCCCATTTGAAAATAGAAAATGGCTGTTGCGATGCCAAAAGCAATATTCGTGATACTTAACCAACCCATAGTCCTTTGTTCTCGTGGCACTTTCACTAGTGTATAATCATTTGACGTTGCTTCTGGTGCATGGTGATCGCCCATAATTATCATCTCCGCTTATAATTTGGCTTCAAAATCTGCCCACTGATATATCTTTATAATCCCCCCATTATTAAATGAAAAACCACTTTTCGTAATTAAATATTTAGAGTCCTTTGTTTTTAAATTTAAACCTAGTAATAGAATGAAAAATAGAGGGAAATATTTACATCTGTCGAAGTAGTATAGTATCTACCATCGTCAGTGATTTAGTGATTAATGGTATACTGGAGCAACATGGATTAAAAAAGAGAAATATTATCAAAAGGGTGAAGAGAAAATGAATGCAATGGATAAGCAACTTTATGATTACATGATTGCCAATCTGCCCACGATAACAAACAAATGGCTAACCCTTCGTGAGGAAAAAAGGGGGTCCATTTATTCCTTGAAGGCTGGTGAATCTGCGGAAGTGTTACTTCGCCAACAAAACCGCTTAACCAATCTCACTGTCACCAGCATACTATTGAATGATAAACAGCTATTTGAAACCAATAAGGAAGAATGGGCGCGAGAATTGGCTGAAAGTAGAATAAAAAGCAATACATCTATACCGGAAGTGCTTGGAGCGCTTAGTAAAGCTAGGCAAACCTACTGGTCCTTCGTAAACGAGTTTGCAAAAACCAAAGGGATAGGAGTCACCCAAGATGATTTGATGAGGTGGGGAAATTCCATTCATTCCGCATTCGATGAACTTTATACGCATTATTCCGAAACGTATTACGAGATCATGAATGCTAGACTTGCGGCACAACAACGCTTAATCGCAGAATTGAGTTATCCAATCATAAAGCTAACTAAATCGATTGGTGTTTTGCCGATCATCGGTAATATAGATACGTTTCGGGGAGAAGGTTTTTGGGATTCTATCCCCACGAAATGCGTTGAATTGGATATAACTCATTTGTTCATCGATTTGTCAGGCGTGTCCGAAATTGACACGATTGAGGTGCAGCAAATGAAGCCTTTCATGCAAGTCCTAAAATTGCTAGGGATTAATTCGACATTGACGGGGATCTGCCCAGAAATTGCGAAATCAACCGTCCAGTTAGGATTGGAATTGAACCATTTCGATACATATAATTCCTTGAAACAAGCGCTTAGTGAGCTATACCCGTTAGCGATGCCAGAAAACTAAAAAAAAATCATATGTAAGCATAAGTTGAATATATTTCTATACCCGAACAGCCTATCTGAACTATATCCCTGAATCTCGCCTACGTTGAAAAAGGCAAGGGATTCGGGCTATAGTTCAATTTGATAGTGCATGATGGCTTACTGAAAACTGTTTACCAAAAAAATGCTGAAGCTAAGGCTATGCCCGTAATTGCGCCAAGAGCAATTCCAAATCCATATCTAAATCCGCCAAATCCGAATCCACCAAAACCTAGTCCATATCCGCCGAGACCTTCAGCAGGTCGAATCCAGACCATATCGCGGGTTACTCTCGTAATTTCTCCTCTATGAACCCGACCATCGCGGCAAGTAATTCTTACATTTCTTCCATGATATCTACAGCAAAGATTATAATAATTAGTTTGTGACATTAATACGCCTCCTTTCAATCATATTTACACATAGCATGTACTGTTAACATATGATGATAATAATGCCTAGTAACAGATAAGCGTCTAGACCCGTCCATATTTGTTTAAGGTTCTTAAATGATCCATTCAAAAAAGTATAAAGGATGAGAAACTCGGCAGTTATTCAAACACAAACATGGCTTTATAAATTTTTACATGCATGTTCGGAGAAATCGGAAGAAAATTCATACGTCCTTCAATGTAAGATGCTTTGTGCACCGATTGTGAAGCTATTTCCTGAAGTAAATCCGGAAGAATTGCAATATGAACTTCTAACTCATGGATTATTTGATCCTGATAATTGGGCGGATCTTAGAAATCAAGTTAAGATATTGGAACAGCGAAAGATTTGGAAGATTGTTGAACAGGAATATCTTTTTTTGAAAAATTTATGGAAAGGCCCAGAGGTAGCCATCTATATTTATCCGCTGAATACGGTGACTCTCCATAGGAATGAAAAAGCACCTACGAAAAATGGTTTAGCGTATAAAGGTGCCTTGTTTCTATTTATTACTGAGGGGCTTAGAATTGAGGAAATCAAGGCATTATTAGCGCATGAATACAACCATGTTTGTCGATTAAACTATTTAGGATTAGCAACTGAAACAATCCCATTAAAGGATTCGCTCATTATTGAAGGCTTTGGGGAGTTTGCAGTGAAAGAATTATACGGAGAACGGTGGCTTGCGCCGTGGACTGACTTTTATTCATTCAAAGAGTCAAAAGGAATATGGACCAAACACTTCATTCCGAACTTAAATTTGCGGGGGACTAAAAACCATCAACTTTATTTGTATGGGAAGACGAGAAGCCCTTTTCCTAAATGGATTGGCTATCATATAGGTTATCAAATTGTTGATTCATTCCACAGACAGCACGGCCCGTTTAACAATTCAGCGTTATATCGAAAGTCATCTGATGAGATCATCGCAGGATCCAACTTTCCTTTAAATTAAAACAATCTTTTTCTAGATAATTATCTAGGAAAAGATTGTTTTTTGTTTAACATAATTGATCAGCGGTCAAATCTGGAATTCTTTACAAATTAGTAACAGCCATACCCACCTTCAACATCATTTCCGATATAAGCTGCCCCAACAATGATAAGCAGGATAAATAATACAACGATTAACGTAAAGCCCGCGCCGTATCCTACGTTACAAGCTTCCTTCTCAATTTTAGAAGACATTCTATCCACTCCTTTCCTATAGACATATATATAGAATATGAGTCGGTTTTGGAAATCACAGGGCTAGTGTGCAAAAACATTTGATAAATCGTAAAGTACCCAGTTTACGATAAATAGTTTCTAGGATTCAGAAGAGTAGCCGTTCTTAGAAGGACACGTCATACATAAAATACAAAAAGGAGAAGAGGTGATGATATGTTTGAACTTTATGATGTGGTTATAATTCCTCTGATTATGGGGATTGTAGAGATGTTCAAAAGAGCAGGAGTAAGTAAGAAATTGTTACCGTTTATTGCGTTATTTATCGGTATAGCGGTCGGTGTGGTATACGTTACCGATTTTGATTGGAAGCAAGGCGTGCTGGTCGGTGGAATGCTAGGACTTTCTGCCAGCGGACTATACAGTAGTTCGAAAAATACATTTGAAAAGAGTGACGAGTAATCGTTACTCTTTTATGTGTAACCGTTCGTTCATGTAATGCAAGCTTTTTCGTTTCGGAATACCAGACATTTCTGCTTCTACATGTGCTACAATCGATAGGTAAATACATACTTAAATATGATTTATTTTTGAATATGGGGAATCATAAACATCATAACCAGTTTCTTACTAGTCGTCTCGGGGACTGGTGCTTTTTATAGGAGGATTTATAAATGACCATCAAGAATAATGACCGTCTACTTCGAATAAATACAACGAGTTTGAGCGAGGAACCGAGCCAATCCGTTCATTATAATCATTATGAAGCAACGCCGTATATCGTTTTAGACGCACTTTTTAATACATACAAATTAAAGAAATCAGACGGTCTTGTCGACTACGGTTGTGGAAAAGGACGCGTTATGTTTTATGTACATAGTCGTTTTAATATTCCGGTAACTGGGGTTGAGATGAACGATCAACTCTGTCATAAGGCACTCACGAACATGACCCATTATTTACAAAAAACAAAAGGGAAAAGTCCTGCGATCCGTGTTACCCGTTGTAAAGCGGAGGAATACGCTGTGGATGAACGAGAAAACCGGTTTTACTTTTTCAATCCCTTTTCGACGGAGATTTTCATGAAGACAGTCAATAATATTTTAAAATCGGTAGAAGAACATCCCCGTGAAGTCGACATCATTCTTTATTATCCGATTCCGGAGTATGTTGAATACCTTGAAACAAGTACGCCATTCAACTTATACCGTGAAGTTCAAATCCCAGGACTTTATAAAATCAATAATGATGAACGATTTTTGATTTATCGGCATGGAATATAAAAAACGCGAATCCCCCAATCACTCTGATTGGGGGATCCGTTTTTTAATCTTTGACAGTTCTCTGTGATGTCATTGTAGCTCTCATTAATTGAATAGGGGTCTGTTTCTACATAGGGTCATATCGAAGCGCTATAAGGCGCCACGGCTCTTCAACCTTAGCAACTAGTAGTAGATGGGCAGCGTATTAGCACTTTTTACAAGATTTACATTCGCTTCTTGGTGCACCACATTTCTTGCACTTCGCCACATATTCACTCCTTTAACTTGGAATCATTCCATTATATTCATCGATTCCAATGATTATGAACTAAACTAAAACTGTCATCTCTTGTTATGGTACAATTGTCTGAAATCTTGTCTTTCGACTAAGGAGGTATTTTTATGAAACCGAAAGTTTTTATTGCATATCCGATTACAAGAAATGTGGAAGATTTCATAGCAACGTACTGTGAGATTCATAAGTGGGAAGGGAAAGGAAGAGTCCCAACAGATACTTTGTTAGAAAAAATTGCGGAAGTTGAAGGGGTCTATACATCTGGTAGCATGACTGGGCCTATTAATGAAGAGTTATTAAAACATGCGCCGCTTTTAAAAGTCGTCAGCAATGTTTCGGTTGGTTACAATAACTTCGATTTGGCAGCGATGAAAAGCCACCACGTTATCGGAACAAACACCCCGAATGTATTGAATGAAACCGTCGCGGATTTGGCATTTGGCCTCCTATTGGCTACAGCAAGGCGAATTTCAGAATTAGACCATTTTGTGAAAGAAGGAAGTTGGACGCGGACAACCGATTATGTTGACCTTTATGGAAAGGACGTGCACGGTACAAAGCTGGGAATTATCGGGATGGGCAGAATCGGTGAAGCCATAGCCAAACGGGCTAAGTTCGGATTTGATATGGATATTCGGTATCATAATCGCAATAGAAACCATGAAGCTGAAAAGGCGTACGCTGCTGAGTATTGTGATTTGGATTCGCTATTAATGACATCGGATTATGTTTTGTTGATGACCCCCTTAACGAAGGCAACTTTTCATTTAATGGGAGAAAAAGAATTTAATTTAATGAAAGAAAACGCGGTTTTTATTAATGTATCACGCGGACAGACGGTCGATGAACAAGCGTTGATTGAGGCAGTGGAAAATAATAAGATCTACGGGGCTGGTTTAGATGTATTCGAAACGGAACCGGTAGCGCGCGACAATCCATTACTAAAGTTTCCAAATGTCGTTACAGTTCCACATATCGGTTCGGCAACAGCCAAAACAGAAGAAGCGATGGCAATGCGGGCAGCCGAAAACTTGGTCGCTGTTTTGACTGGAAAAGAGCCGATTGATCCGGTAGTTACTTAACAAATAGAAAGTTTAGGTACACTGATTTGCTTGCTTCAGCATTCGAATCAGTGCTTTTCCCATTTAAATAAAGCAAGCTATGGAATTATAAAAATCCCTTCTGCATACTATGTATAAACCATACCCTAAATGGAGGGGGATATAATGGGTATATTAAATAAGGTAAGGAATTTCAGAGAAGAAGAAGACAGACTTCAATGGGAGGGCACATTTGAGGAGTATTTAAACCTATTGAAGGAACGAAAAGAAGTCGCCCAAACTGCCCATTCACGTGTTTATAATATGATTAAAAGTGCTGGGGTGACTGAAAATGACGGCAGTAAGTTGTACAACTTTTTCGGTGAAGAAATCTTTGGTCTGGAAGAATCAATACAACGACTGGTAGAGGAATATTTTCACCCGGCAGCTAAAAGACTCGATGTCCGTAAACGGATTTTGTTATTAATGGGTCCGGTCAGTGGTGGGAAATCGACAATCGTCACGATGTTGAAACGTGGACTTGAACAATATTCAAAAACAGATGAGGGCGCGGTTTATGCGATTAAAGGCTGTCCGATGCACGAAGATCCACTTCATTTAATCCCGGTTCATTTGCGTGACGACTTTCACGAAGAGTACGGCATACGAATTGAAGGCAGTTTGTCGCCGCTGAACGCCATGCGGCTTGAACAGGAGTACGGCGGAGAAATTGAAAATGTCCTGGTGAAACGAATCTTTTTCGCGGAAGATAAACGTGTCGGCATTGGAACGTATACGCCTTCCGATCCGAAATCTCAAGATATTGCGGACTTGACAGGCAGCATCGACTTTTCGACAATTGCGGAATTTGGTTCAGAATCAGACCCACGTGCTTACCGTTTTGACGGCGAATTAAATAAAGCGAACCGAGGCATCATGGAGTTTCAGGAAATGTTGAAGTTGGATGAAAAGTTCCTTTGGCTTTTATTGTCATTGACGCAAGAAGGAAATTTCAAAGCTGGTAGATTCGCATTGATAAGCGCGGATGAACTAATTGTCGCGCATACGAATGAAACGGAATATCGCTCCTTTATATCAAATAAGAAAAATGAGGCGCTCCATTCAAGAATTATCGTCATGCCGATTCCTTATAACTTAAAAGTGCATCAAGAAGAGCGGATTTATGAAAAAATGATTAATGATAGTGAAATGGACCATATTCATATTGCACCGCATGCATTGCGCGTCGCAGCCATCTTTTCGATATTGACGAGATTAAAGGATTCAAAAAAAGCAGGAGTCGATCTTCTTAAGAAAATGCGACTTTATGACGGTGAAAACGTCGAAGGCTTTAATCGAGTGAATGTGGACGATTTGAAAAATGAGTTCCCTGATGAAGGCATGGACGGGATTGATCCGCGATATGTTATTAACCGGATTTCATCGGCGATTATTCAAAAGGAAGTCCCGGCGATCAATGCGCTTGATGTCCTACGTTCTTTAAAAGACGGACTTGACCAACATGCATCGATTTCGAATGAAGACCGTGAAAGGTATTTGAATTTCATCGGAATTGCAAGACGCGAATACGACGATATCGCGAAGAAAGAAGTCCAAAAGGCTTTCGTTTATTCATATGAGGAATCAGCGAAAACTTTAGTTGACAATTATCTGGATAACGTAGAAGCTTATTGCAATAAAAATAAGATGAGAGACTTGCTTACTGGGGAAGAGATGAATCCAGACGAAAAGCTCATGCGTTCGATCGAAGAACAAATTGGCGTGTCTGAAAACGCGAAAAAAGCATTCAGGGAAGAGATCCTCATTCGGATTTCGGCATATGCTCGCAAAGGGACTCGGTTTGATTACAATTCTCATGCGCGATTACGAGAAGCAGTGGAAAAGAAATTATTTTCGGATTTGAAAGACATTGTAAAAATCACGACATCCTCACAAACGCCAGACGAGTCACAGCTGAAAAAGATTAACGAAGTCGTTGCAAGCTTGATCAATGAATATGGCTATAATTCAATTTCTGCCAATGAATTACTACGTTATGTTGGAAGTTTATTAAACCGATAAGTCCCTTTTGGAAAGCAAGACTATTGTTTTAAAGGTAGTCTTGTTTTTTCATCTATGAAATTACTTGTTTGTACTTGCATATGATGAAGAAAGTATCCGCTCTAAACTCTTATAAGATAGTAGGTGAGGATAAAATGAACCAGAAAGAAAATGATCTTTTTATTGTCTCACAGGAAAATTGGTCTCTTCATCGGAAAGGTTATCAAGATCAGGACCGCCATATGGAGAAAGTGAAAGAAGCGATTAAGAATAACTTGCCGGATTTGATCAGCGAGGAAAGCATCATCTTATCGAATGGGCAAGAAGTCATTAAAATTCCAATCCGCTCATTAGATGAATATAAAATTCGCTATGATAATGATAAGTCGAAGCATGTTGGCCAAGGAAACGGCGATAGTCAAATAGGCGATGTTGTGGCAAGTGACGGCGGAAAGTCGGCTAGTGAGGGGGCAGGGAAAGGAAGAGAAGCAGGAGATCAACCAGGGCAAGATTATTATGAAACAGAAATCTCCATGACAGAAGTCGAGGAAGTGCTTTTCAAAGAGCTTGAACTTCCTGACCTAGAAGAAAAAGAACAGACAGAAATCGTTTCAGAGGATATCGAATTTAATGATATTCGGAAAAAAGGACTTATCGGTAATATTGATAAAAAACGTACGATTTTAACAGCCATAAAACGAAATGCAATCAAAGGGAAAGCTGAAATCTCGCCGATCCATTCAGACGATTTACGCTTTAAAACTTGGAATGAGGTAGAAAATCCGGAATCTCAAGCCGTTGTGCTTGCGATGATGGATACGAGTGGCTCGATGGGAACTTTTCAAAAATATATTGCACGAAGTTTCTTCTTCTGGATGACTCGCTTTCTACGCACGAAATACGAAACTGTAGAAATTGAATTTATCGCCCATCATACAGAAGCGAAAGTTGTATCTGAGGAAGACTTTTTTACGAAAGGTGAAAGTGGTGGCACGAGGTGTTCATCCGCTTATTTAACTGCTTTGAATCTAATTGAAGAAAAATACAACCCAGCCCGGTATAATATTTATCCATTTCATTTTTCAGACGGTGAAAATATGTCGTCCGACAATAATTTGTGCATCGATCTTGTTGGGAAATTAATGAAAGTATCGAATATGTTCGGTTACGGGGAAGTCAATGCCTATAGCCGCTATTCTACCTTGATGAACACGTATAAAAAAATCGAGGACCCGAAGTTTCGGCATTATGTTTTAAAGGAAAATCGTGACGTGTATCATGCGTTAAAAAGCTTTTTTCAAAATAAATCGGAAGGATTCGATTAATGGAGTTAAAATCGCTGCATTACGCAATCGATGAAATTACTGAGATTGCCACCGATTTCGGTCTCGATTTTTATCCGATGCGCTATGAAATTTGTCCTGCTCATATTATTTATACATTTGGCGCATACGGCATGCCGACAAGATTTACGCACTGGAGTTTCGGGAAACAGTTTCATAAAATGAAATTGCATTATGATCTTGGATTAAGCCAAATCTATGAACTCGTCATTAATTCGAATCCGTGTTATGCATTTTTATTGGACACGAATAGCTTGATTCAAAATAAGTTGATCATCGCCCATGTTCTTGCCCATTGTGATTTCTTCAAAAATAATGTGCGTTTCTCGAATACACGATCAGACATGGTGGAAAGCATGACGGCCACCGCTGAGCGCATCGCCAACTATGAAGTCGTTCACGGAAAAGACGAGGTAGAGCGCTTTCTGGATGCTATATTAGCGGTTCAAGAGCATGTTGACCCATCGATTATCAAGCGGGACAGAGCGGCTGAAGGGCTGAAAGAAGAAGCGGATAAGAAAAAAGTGAGTCGAAAAGGACCCTACGATGACTTATGGGGATTGGATGACAAAGAAGACGATGTGATTGACCCAAGTCAAAGCAGAAAGAAAAACCCTTCCAAACCCGAGAAAGATATTTTGTTATTCATTGAACAAAATAGTCGTGAACTCGAAGAATGGCAACGCGATATATTAACGATGATGCGGGAAGAGATGTTGTATTTTTGGCCGCAACTTGAAACGAAAATCATGAATGAAGGATGGGCTTCGTTTTGGCACCAACGAATTTTACGGGAGATGGAACTGACATCTGACGAATCGATTGAGTTCGCGAAGCTGAATGCAGATGTCGTGCAACCATCCAAAACAGGGATTAATCCGTACTATTTAGGATTGAAAATATTTGAAGATATTGAAAAACGGTATAATCAGCCATCCGCCGAAATGATGAAATACGGTGCTAAGCCGAATAGCGGTCGGGAGAAAATATATGAAGTCAGGGAAGTGGAGTCGGATATTTCCTTCATCCGCAATTATTTAACAAAGGAACTTGTCCAACAAGAAGATCTTTATCTATTTGAAAAAAAGGGGAAGGAATATCAAATAACCAGTAAGGAATATGAAGGTGTAAGAGACCAACTGATCAATATGCGGGTAAATGGTGGATTCCCATATATCGTCGTGAAAGATGGGGACTATTTACGAAATGGAGAACTTTACTTGGAACATCGTTATGAGCAAACGGAGCTTGATATTAACTATTTGGAAAATGTCCTTCCGTATATATACCAATTATGGGGACGCATTGTGCATATCGAAACGACTGTGAATAGAAGGAAGGTCGTCTTTTCATATGGCGGCAAGAAGGTCCACCGTGCTTATATTTAATAGTGAAATGCCCATTTACGAAACGAAATTCCGACGTTTCGCAAATGGGCATTTTTTTAATTGACTACGTATGTGACTAATCCTTTCACATTGGCATATAAGGCAGCGTGTGTCCGATCCGCTAGGTTCAGTTTCGCCAGCACTTGACTGACATGTTTTTTAACGGTGTATTCCGTAATATACAGTTTCTGCGAGATTTCTTTATTGGAATGACCCATCCCCAATTCGAGAAGGACCTCTTTTTCTTTTGGCGTTAGCTGTTCGATTTGACCATCGACTTTGACGGGATTCCTCGAGTCAATTAACAAGTCCATCACGCCCGGATCATAATATTTTCGTCCTCTGGCAATCACGCTCAGCGCATGAATGAGTTCTTCAGGCAACGCTTCTTTTAACACATACCCATCGACCCCAATTTCTTTCGCGCGTTTAAAGTCCGCCTCGTCAGTAGAAGAGGTGAGCACAATGAATTTACAATCCAGTTTCAGTTGAAGCGCTTCGGCGATTAAATCCAAACCGGATTCAGTACCCAACCGAAGATCTATCAAAGCCAAATCAGCTTTCTTAGATTTTAAAAGCTCGATTGCTTCTTGATGATTCCTAGCTTCACCGACTACGTCCATGCCTTCCAAAGTAAGTATTGTATTTAGACCTTTACGAACCAACGGATGATCGTCCACGATGATAACTTTCATATTAGCCGATTACCTCCTGTATTATTTTCGTTGTATATGGAATGTCTACAATTACTTCCGTACCCCCCTGGTGCCTTTGGGTGATTGAGAATTTACCGTCCAATGACCGAACGATGTTTTGCATATTGTATAAGCCGATCCCTTTTATTTTTTTATCGTTGTTACCATGCGTCTTAATCCCGATACCGTCATCTTGGATAACTAATACGGTTTTTTCTGCAAGGAGATCTAATTTCACATGAATCACATGACATTCCCCGTGGCGAACAGCATTTCCACAAGCCTCGCTAACAATTCGATAAATCCCTTGTTTTAATTCGGTAGGCATATTTATTTCATTTCCCGAAATTTGGTAGTCGATTCGAATATCATTGAGCTTCGCAAAGTCATCTAAATAAGTTCTTAAGCGAGCAAAAAAGGGTTTTTCACCTTTTTTAATGGAACTTAAACGAAATATCGCTGCCCTAAGTTCTTTGATGGTTAAATTGGCAGACTGTGAAAGAAATTGATATTCCTCATTTAATTGTTCGCTTGATAGGTTGCGACTTTTCGCCTGCAAACCGTGTAGGGAATAAACGATACCGAACAATCTCTGGGACACGCTGTCGTGAATTTCATTGGCGATGCGGTTTTGTTCTTCGATAATCACTGTCTTTTCCATGATTTTATCTAAAAAAACTCTTTCTAACATGATCTCACTGAGTTCTGTTAAAAATTCAAACGTATTTTTAAGCAGGTAGGAGAGCGTATCAATACTTGAACTTCTAATTTGAACACCCAAAACGCCAATTTTTTTAGAAGTTCTGATCACTCGCATCAAATAGAATTTATCATTCAAGCTGCGGATAAAAGGCGCTCGTGTTCCGCGAATGCTAGTCCATTCTTTCTTTAGGCTACTTTCTAGGTTAGCATTTTGGCTGGATGTAGAAAGATAGCTAGTGCTATGATTCAAATCAGTCAACCACACAAAAGTAGCCTCGCTTTGCGTGAATTTGAGCAAAGACGTCGTAATTTCATCAGCCAGTTTTTGCGGACTACTTTTAGAAGAAAAGTTATCCATAAGATGGTAAAGGGACATGATGTGATCTAATGTTTCTTCATATTTACCATTCGTTTCAATCAGTTCTTTATTTACAGTTAAGAGTTCTTCATGCTGCTCTTTTAAGATGGTTGCTTTCGAACTCAATTCTTTCGTTAGGCTAGAAAACAAACTTGCAAGTAATGTGATTAATAAACAAACCAGGTAGAAGTATGACTTTTCTTGCAAGATTGCCACCATACTGTCGGTTGGAAATAATGCGTAGGCAATCAAAGTAGCACTTCCAAGATAAAAAGTTAAGGCAACCCAACAAAACAATGGCGTCAGAAAACTTGCCGCAACAATTACTGGATTGAGCGCATACCAGATAAACGGACTAGAAATACCTCCCGTTGGAATTAACAACAACGTTAATCCAATTGTTTCAGTCAAAACGATAAGTCTTAGCACTTTATCATTTCCGACATACTTCCTTTGTAAATCAGTCAATATACCAGCAGCTACAACAAGTGCAACAACGACCAAAGCCTTAAAGATAAATGGAGACTGTGGTCCGAGTAAAAAAAAGAATGATGTTAGTAAGAGTGAACTGTACCGAAATAAGAGTACTAAACGAATCTTGCTAGACGAGCTACTACTGATGAAGTGGTAAATCTGATTAACCTTTTGCATAGGCTTCATCTCTATCTACAATATCTTCTGTGCTATGTGCTATCGTCAATTTAATGGTTTCATAGTTGTACAAATAATCCCCATCCGCAATAAAATACACGGCGCTTCCGTCTTCATGAATTCGATGGTGAAAGATTGGCAGTTCTTTTTCATCAGCAATTTTGATGATCGATTTAAATGATTGAAGCGTGATGACTGTCTTATCATCGGAATTAATCTTTTGCGATACAGGAATGATTCGATCGCCGTACTTTTTATTGATATTATCGACTTGGGTTGAAAGCGAACTTTTTCGAGTAGCTACTAAATTCGCATATAGATAAATAGTTGGGAGTAGAAAGATAATCGACATTATCGTGCTGATTATTCTAACTGGACCCAAAGGCAGGGCATTTCCAAAAAAGTTAAAAGTGTTCGTTATGATCTGGGATGATGTAAATGGAATTGTAGATGTGAATGCTTTATCGCTAATTAGAATAATCTCTTCATAGGAGGATTGGAAAACTAAATTCTCCTGTTCTGGAATTGGTATTTCATTTCCATCATAGGTAATCGTTCCATTTATATTTGGCGCCACTTCGAATAGGTATTGGTCTGATCTAATATTAGTTTCTTCCTCTACCTGTGTTATAAATGAATTAATTTCGTCGAGGTCAATGTTAAAATTAGTATCAATTAGAGGTATTTCTGTACCCATTAATTCAAAGGACTGTTGTACTGTTAAAGGGAAGACTCTTTCCCATAATTCGCCTGCTTTCACTACTAATTGAACCTCATAGGTACCAGCTGCGCTCACTTCAGCGTCTGAGTTAATGATTGATTTGAGATGGGCAGGAATTGCAGTCGTGATTTTCTTAAATATCGTATTACCCACATCGAATGTTCCGCCTTTTGGATAAAGGATATTTGGCGTGATTGTCGCCTGGTAATCATAACTTGTCCCTAAATGGGCTATATTGTCATTGCTTTGAATGGTGATAGTCTTTGTTTTTAAAGACGAGGAGATTGAGATAGTTGCCGCGATAATTAAGCATCCGGTGAGATATATTTTCATTTGTTTACTTTTTTTATTTAATAGATTAGAAAAGATTCGCTTCAATGAAAATCGCCCCTTAATTTATCCTTATCTATTTCTGGTCTACGGTTTCTTCAGCGTCTGTATCTACTTCAATAACTACATCTTCATCTATCTCTGTATTGTGATTATCCCCATCGTCTTCGGACGGTTCTGGATTTGTATTCGCTTCATTAGACTCTTCAACTGAACTTAGTCCAATTAATTCAGGAATTGTTGTATTGATTGTAGCGTTGCCGCCGTTCCAGCGGGCTGTAAATTGAATTACTTTGCCAGTTAAGCTATTTGGATCTCCGGCTAAGATAAAGTTTTGGCTTTTTCCTGGAACGATTGTGGTAGGATCATTTTTTACCACGGAAATAACAGCTTGATCATTTTCATTCACTACTTCTATATTCCTAACATCAATTGCTTTAGCTGTATTATTTGTTACGAAGAAGTTTCCACCTTCCCCGTACGTGATTGCGATGAGCGCATTCTCTTCTGAGACAATCGATAATATCGCATCATTTTTTATTTCAGCATTTGAAAAACTAGTGCCATGGTAAAGAAATAGTGAGATAAACAATAATAGGGCTGTTAAAGAAATGAACCGTTTCAACACGTCTCCTCCTGAAATCATAATAAAAACCCAATTAAACAGGACAAATGTCCAATCTAATTAGGCCGGTTGCACCAGTTACTCCATACGTCCAAGGTGCCCACATAAAGAACGTATATCACAGTTTCCTCGCTTAATATTCTATTGCATATACCAGTATAACCTATATATTTTGAATTTGGTGTCAATTTGTGTAATTGTTTCAGTTCTATTTATGTCTTTAAAGAGAGATTTTTGTCAGATCGCCTTGAAACTGACACTATTACTTAATGTCTATATTAGAATTGGCATACTATGATTATATTATTTTTTTAGTAAATGCAAAAAAGAAAGAATTGATGGGTTAACCACCAAATCTTCCTTTGTTTATTAATTTAACTTAATTTATTGCATCTGATGTAACGATTATTGAGCCCATAATTTCAGATTGTGAAACTGCGTGTCCTTTTGGAACGCTTATTTTCACTGCAATATATGCAAGATTTTGTTGTCCAGAATTAACTTCTTTGTTAATTCTATCAAGTACCAATGGTTGTCCTTTTGTGCCCCAAACAGGTGCTGCATTTGCTCTAGGATTGCTTGCTGTTCCAAGAGTGATATATTTGGCATAAGGTCCTTTAGCTTTAATTGTAACTTTTAATGTTTCTGCTGATTTATTCCTTAGTGTGAACAAAGGACTCCATTCGTAAACACTGTTGGGCTGAAGACCGTAGAATTCTGAAGCACCGGTTCCTCCATTAATACCTTTGCCAAATTCAAAGTAAAGCTCACCGTCTTTGACAACAGCTGTTTTATCCTTCGCGCCTACTGTATTTTCCCAACTCCATGGTGCGTTAGCTTCCAGGGATAAAAGTGCCTGATTAGTGTTAACTACTTTCAACGCTGATGCACTTGTAACAGTTGCCTTATTATAAGACATTGCTGCCATAATGCTAGATAGTGCTAGTAGTAAAACGACCATTAATAAACCTTTTTTCATCTTCATTAATAAATCTCCTCCTACATTTTTTAGGCTACACGCCGTTTTGAAACTACTTTAAGTATAAGAGTATTAATATGGGTTATCCTCACTCTGTAGTGGGATTTTTGGGAGGCATTTGTCTACTCTATCTACCACCTTTGTTACTGGAGGGTACACTTTCGTACCATACGGATTCTACTTTAGAGGGCTTATTCTTCTGCAGAATTACAATAAACTATAGATGAGGGGGAACTGGCATGAAACTATTTACTAGAATAATAAATGCGTTGCTAGCACTTGCTATCATATGTACGTTAATTGCCGCAGTTGGTTCAGCAATCACAAAAAAACCAGTCTTACTTAGTGTCATTCGTTCAAATAGTATGTACCCCGTTTGGGAACGCGGCGATATGGTGATTATAAAAAATATAAACGAAAAAGATGTCATACAAAATGGGGATATTGTCTTTTTTAAAACGGAAGAAGGTAGTCTTGCCGACAAAGGATGGATTGCACACCGAGTAATGGATGGAAATGAAAGTATAGGTTTCATAACAAAAGGTGATGCAAATAACTATACAGATCAAAATGATGGTACTGGTTTAATTGATCGTGAGTGGATTGCTGCCAAGGCTTTTACCATTGGCGATACCCCAATAGTGATTCCAAAACTAGGGCATCTATCATTATTAGTGGAAAAATATCAAGGTAGCTCATTTTTATTACCTGCGATTGCCTTAATTCTAGCTGCCTTAATCGGTATTGGAGAATTAAAGTCTTCACGAATACGAAAAAAGAGAGAAAACGGAATTGAATTGCAGTTTATTTATATATTAGGTGGCTTAACAATTGTCGTTATTATGGGGGCCACTATGCTCGCTTCGGGACAAAAGATGAATGTGATTTATGAAGTCTCCGAGCAAGGACACGGTGTTCTAATGGGAAGCGAAGTTGGGATATTACAAGTAGGAGATGAGGTTTCACAACCATTATCGGAACTTAAAAATGGCGGGTTCTTTCCATTAATCGGATCCATAACAACGAAAGATAAACAGATTATGGCCAGCCATAAAAATATAAAACTATCACAAGGCCAGCAACTAGAAACAACTTATACAGTAACCGCACAAAAGCCAGGTGCTTATAAATCATCTATACAAGTAGGATTGTTTTATCCATTTTTGCCAACTACATTCATCCATTTCCTTGCACAAAAAAGTTATTGGCTAGCGCTTATAGTGGTTTCCTTCATACCTGGATTGCCATTAATTATATACCCAATGATTGATGGAAAGATGAGAAGGGGAATGTTAAAGTTTTTTAGAAAGAAAAAAAGAAAACTCCGAAGTGCTTTACCGTTTTGAAAAATAAAGAGTAATAGACGTTCTCATGCGATGAAATGGGAACGTTTTTTATTTTGGATAGATTTAACTCATTGGAATATTGACAATGGATTTCATGTGAATTACTATTATGTCATACGGTATATCGTGTGGCATAATAGCGTTGGAGGTGTATCAATGGAATACACAGGTGGCCCGATGACGGAGGCAATGTACTATGTGTTATTAACACTGATGAATCCAAGTCATGGATATGGGCTGATGAATGAAATTAAGGAAGTTTCGAATGGTCGAATAGAAATGGGCCCTGGTACGCTTTACGGAGTACTTACACGTTTGCAAAAAGAAGGGCTTATTGCTTTAAAGAAGGATGACGGCAGAAGAAAAATATATACGATTACAGCGGAGGGGGAATATGCGCTTCGTCATGAATATGGCCGTCTAAAAGCATTGCTGAAAGACGGAGACATCTTGGAAGAAGGTGATACGAATGGCTAAGCAGGTTCGAAAGTTACTTGTGGTTGATCGTTGGCATATTGGTGAACATGAAAGTTGGTTTTCTGATATGGCTAGCGATGGTCTACATGTGAAAAAGATTGGAAAGCTATTTGCATATTTTGAAATAGGTGACCCGAAAGAGGTGCGCTATAGAATTGATACCTCAATGAGTCGAGCGATTTCAGAAGAAGAGAAAAGACTATATAGGCAAGCTGGATGGGAGTATGAAACGAAATTTAGTGAATTTACTTTATTTTCATCAGAAACGAAACTAAATGCACCTGAGTTACATACTGATTCAGCCGAGCAATCCCATACATTAAAAAAATTTGATAATAAAATAAAAAAATCTACGATTCTCGTGGTCGTCCTAAGTTTACTACTAATTGGCATGCAGTTTTATTTATGGTTTTTTCTAGCAGGCCCGACATATTCCTTGGTTGAGGGAGGCGGGATCACCTATATGACAACATCATTATTACTCTCGGGTTTGGTTTACAAGATGATTCGTGGGATCTTTTACGTCCGTAAATTAAGAAACCACCTTAAAGAAGGAAGACCGATTAATCATCATGCTTCTTGGAGAAGTTCCCGTCGTGTAAATATCTCTTTGATTATAGCGGTAATTCCAATTATCGCGGTTGGTGTTCTCGTTCCTTGGATCCAACTTATCCTAGATCGAACTGAAAATTTACCACAGAAGAGTAGTGACCTACCATTCGTCCGCTTAGCAGATATAGAGCAAAATGACAGCTTAGTTCGGGAAGAATACTTTGTTGAGGAAAACAGAGATATTCTGAATCAGTATCATTATCATTGGAGCCCTTTTGCACCGCTTCAGTATGAAACACATGAATCAGGTATCATTTCCAGTGAGGTATGGCAGGATAGTAGTGGAGAATATTCACCGTATATGTATACACAGGTTTATAAGTTAACTTTTCCTTCAATGGGTGAAAACCTAATTAAAGATTTAATGAATAGATACGATTATCGCTACCTTGGCGGTGCCCTTAATAGGCAAGAAAGTGATGATTTTGATACGCTATTCATACGTGAAACGGATGAAGAAACTGAAGTTTTTGCCGCAAAAGGAAAAGGGCTCATCCATATTAACTATTACGGCTATGCAGAGTTAGACATCATCTTGAAAAGTGTTGGAGAAAAACTAGCGCTAATTGCTGAATAGCATTATTTTACTTCCTATTGAAGATTGCCTTACAATAGACAGATATGAGTTATTTAAAGGAGTAAATTTACCCATGAAAATCCCAATTCTGTATGAAGACAATCACTTACTGGTCGTTGAAAAGCCTGTCAATATTCCCGTGCAAGGAGACGACAGCCGTGATAAAGATTTACTTACGATATTAAAAGAAGATATAAAGGTTCGGTATAATAAACCAGGTAACGTTTACTTAGGGCTTGTTCACCGATTGGACCGTCCTGTTGGTGGGGTTATGGTTTTTGCGAAGACATCGAAGGCTGCATCGCGTTTATCGGATGTAATTCGGAAAAATGAACTTGAACGGAAGTATCTGGCCGTAGTAAGGGGTGTTCCGAATAAAAACAAGGCGAAACTGGAGCATTATTTATATAAAGATACGAAGAAAAACAAAGTGCATGCTGTTGCTGCCACGCACAAGGAAGGTAAGAAAGCTGTTCTCGATTACGAAACGATTCGCAGTTCAGACGGGCTCAGCCTTTTAGCTGTACGTCTCCACACGGGTCGTTCTCATCAAATACGTGTGCAACTTTCTGAATCAGGCTTTCCGCTATACGGCGATCAAAAATACGGGCAACACGTCAATCGTCCGGGACAGCAAATCGCGTTATGGGCAAATGTGCTTGAATTTCCTCATCCGACAACGAAGGAAATGATTCGAGTCGAATCACAACCACCGAATGATTATCCTTGGAATCTCTGGACAACTGACCAGATGAAATAAAAATAGGCTATTCCTAGACACTTGAAGTGAACGGGAATAGCCTATTTTCTTTGGTCGGATTTTGTTAAGCTTTTTGTGTCGTAAGATGTGCATCATGGGCATCAAAAATTACAAGCGATATCTCGTCAACCTACTTGTAAGACTTGTAATGTTGCTAGTTTACAATGGAAGTGTTCTTGTAATTCTGCTATCAGTTTTATAACGTCGCCTTTTTGCAATGAGAATAGCTGAGTGGATGTTAGCGTATTCGAGGTAGTTGACTCAGTTACTGAAGATGATATTGTAATTTCATCATTAATGACAAGTTTAAAAGATGAAGGCGTACAAGTGATTACATTTGATTCAAGCAGAACTTTGTAGTCAATTTGGTATATGCCATCTTTAAGTATCTTTAAACCGTCATTTTTCAATTCAACATCTTGCAAAGGGCCTGCGATGAAAAATTTCACGGCACCCGATTCAAAAGCGCCTGATTCGTTATAGGCATAGCCATATGCAGATTTGAATGTTCCTTCAGGTCCCCTTTCTCCCCGTTCTCCTCTTGGACCAGTATCCCCTTTAGGTCCCGGCTCACCTTTTTCTCCATCATATCCTTGAGGACCTCTTGAACCTCGAGCGCCTGGGTCTCCTTTCGGTCCTTTTTCCCCGTCGTACCCCATTGGACCTTCATAGCCTCTTGGACCTCTAAATCCTCTAGGGCCGCGAGCACCTTTACAACGATCGCATTCGCTGCAGTGTTGACAGTCATTCATACAGTTTCCTCCTTTCTAATATTGTTTAGTTATCATGAAACATATTCACCTACGAATCGTGAATGGGACGTTTATGGCAGTGAATTTACAGATGTAGATTGAATTGAAATTGCGCGCATGATATCCAGTTTTACTGAAATTCCTTCGACTCGTTAAATGAATTAATCGGTCCTACTTTCATATTTATAAACCTCTCCTAGCATATATTTCAAAAACTTACTACTAGTGTATGTAAAAGAGGGATTGAGGGGTAGGTATAATGACATTGGTGAAAGAAGATTGATTTTACGATTAAATGTGGACAAGTTACGTCCGCTTCCGTAATTTCATAACGTATGTAGAGGTGGCTATGGATGGTTAAACTTGCTGCTATGATTTTTATCTATACGGATGTTTGTATTGTTCTTGGTTTTTACGCATATTTACGAGGAATTAAAAAACGAATCGGCTTTCAATTAGGCATGAATATTAGCATTGTAATGGGCGGCATGATTGCCATGCTCGCCGGCGTATTACTCATTACTCAATATCCTTTTCACTTTACGTTCATAACAATCATTTCTACATTGGTCGGATTAGGAGTAGGCGCATTGTTTGGACTCCTATTTGATTACCAAACCTTCATGACAGGATTAACGAATGGAATGGTCGTTGGGTTAATGTCTCCGATGATTGGAACAGTGATAGAAATGTCGTCCGTGTTTATCGTATTCATTCACGGATTATTAGTAGTCTGTTTACTCACAATCTTAAATTCGATTAGGAGGGCGTGATGTAAACAGTGCTTATTATCAGTACGTTATTTGTTTGGAACTTAGTCGAATTAACGACTGTGTATGTACTATTGAAAAAGAAAAAGATGTTATTTGATGACCGTTTTACAATGACGATGGGGACTGCGATTACGCCAGTATCTTCGATGGTAATAGCTCTTCACGTAAAATTATTGTTGCCTGAAGATCAAGCGGTTTTTTACCTTTCGCCAATTATTGTCGGTCTACTTATCGGTTGGAAATTCGGATCATTATTGAAAGCGCCAGCTGCCTTAAACGGAATTTACAACGGGATTATCGGCGGGGTCATGGGAACGATGCTAGGTGCTGTACTTAAGAACCCAGCATTATGTAAGATCCCCATCGAAGCGGAATCATTGATTGAGACAAATATGTTGAGTCTTGCTATTTTCTCGGCCTGTCTATTAACGCTCGTTTGTCGCATCATTCGCTACTCGTTCCGTGTTTAAGAGGAGGGAAGAATTTATTGAAAATCGTAAGAAGTACAGTTTTACTAGTGATTGGTTTCTTAGCTTTCTACTTCTTTTGGCCGCAGTCAATCGATTTGCCAAAACTCGGGACTGTAAAAGAATGGCCACTAACTGAAGGTGGAAATGATGGTCAGGAATTCCAAGAAAAACCGAAGCTAATCTCGTTTTTCTTTACGAATTGCCCAGACATTTGCCCCATGACAATGTGGGACTTAAAAGAGCTCCAACAACTGATGCGAGAAAAGGGGATAACAGATGACCGGTATATTGTCCTATCAATCACATTGGATCCTGAATATGATACGAGTGAGATAATAAACCAATATAAAGAGCGATTTGAAATTTCGAGTCCTAACTGGTTATTTTCACGAGGGTCACTAGAAGAAACAAAGAAATTCACACAGTATTTTAATTTCTATTATGAAAAAAATGAAGACGGCTTTGTCACTCACTCCACATCCATGTATATTGTCGATTCAAATGATTATATAAGAGCCCATCACGATATGGCGATAGGAAAAAAACGTGTCAATATTGAAGAGATTGCAAACCAATTGGAGCTGTTAATCAAATAACTTGGATTTATTTTCTCACAAGTTCATTGGAGGCCACGTATCATGCAAGATAATGAATTACCTATATCATTTTCATCTCCGACAAGTGCTGTTTCTTCAGAAGAAACGAGAGTACTAACAGAATATATTCACCAAAAAAACCTTTTCAGAATCACAAAGCAAGATGAAACACTTCGGAAGTCCTTGATGTTGAAACAGTTTTTTAAACTGAAACGAAACCAGCAAGTACTTGTTACTTCTGTCATTAAAGAGGCAACTGTAACAAATGAGGGTAAAGTTTCTACTATTGGAAGGGATTTTGTCATGGTGACAAATTTGAAAAAGCGAATTTGGATTCCTTACACAGCCATTGAATCTGCAACCATCCCCTTTGGTCATCCCACTTATTCCGATTCCCAACAACACTATATCTATGACAATCAATTACAACAAAAACTTGTCCTGCAATTTGGCGATACAGTAGCTAAAAGAGAAGAACTTATTCGACAGTTTTTTGAAGAATCCCTACAAACAAATCTTTATTCATGGAAAGATTTATGGGTAGAGGTGAAAACGGATCAGAAAACACATGTCGGGAAAATAAAGAATACGTCGAAAAAAGAACTGTTTCTGACGCGTTTTAAAAAAGAAAAGGTAATTCAATTGAATGAAGTACGTTCGCTGTCAACAGTCAGATGGTTCTCTATTTTACGAGGTCTAATCGTTAAGAAAGGGAGGTAGTTTAATGGTTAACCCAGCTTTCATACCCGATGAGGATTTATTGAATTTAAAAGGAAAAGAACTGTTAGTCATTACACGAGCGGTTCAACTAAACCTACTAGGCCAAGTTTTCCGACCGATTTTTAGTGGAAGAGTTTCTGAAGTTGGCGCAGGCCATCTGACACTTTCACCCGTCATCATAAAAATGGTAAATGCACCGTTTTATGAATTTCCGTTTCCACTCAGTATTCCACTTGAGCAAATTGTCTCTTATACGACAGAAGTTCCAAGCGATGCGGTATTTCCATTACTATGACCAGGGAGAGGTGTAGACATGACAAATGACCGTTCAATTGGAGCGATTAATACCATTAGGGACGAGGGAATTGTCGAACATTTCAGGAGAAGTATTGGGCGACGCGTGTTTATATTAACAGAAGCATTCCCATTCATGTTTGTAGGTAAGATTAAAGCAGTGAACAACGACATGGCTCTATTGGCTGTTGAAACGACATCCGTTCCTGCTTTGGAAGGAAAAGAATGGACGGTGCATATTCACTCAATAGATGTTTTTTATATAGAAACAGGAATCGGTGCAAAAATCCCTGAATTGAAAGATTGATAGAAAGGAGGTATCCCAATGATAAGAAGATACCATATAGTAGCGATTCCAATTCGAATCGTTTTGAATTCATTTGGGGATCATAATCCAAATGGAATGATTTTCGTGTTAAAAGAAAATGAACAGAAAGTAAAGAAAATGGTTGAGAAAAACCCTTTCTCTCCCGTGGACTTAGTTCAACCACTCATTATTCGGGCAAATGAAGGAGATACAGTGGAAGTTCTGCTGGAAAATCAACTACCTTTTCACGTGGGCCTCCATTTTCAACAAGCCGAGTATGACGTTAGAAACATGGATGGTGTGAACGTAGGATTAAACGGAGAGAGTACCGTTGAACCAAATGATTCTTTTGTATATCGAATTCATGTTATAAAAGAAGGCACCTATTATTTTTCTGATTTAGCAAATCCATCAAGTGGTGAAAATGGTTCGAATTCAAATGGCTTATTCGGAGCGTTGTTTGTTCAAAAGCGGTTTTCTTGGTGGACAAATCCCGAGACTGGAAAGCCGATGAATAGTGGCGTTTATGCTGATATCCATCACCCGATATTACCATCATTCCGAGAATATGCTTGGGTCTTTCATGATGAGATGGAAGTTGATGATTTAACGGGGAATCGCCCGATCAATCATTTATCGAACCAGGAAGAGGAATCATTTCACGGAGCTAATTACCGGTATGAACCGGTGAATAGACGCCAGCAGCTCATCTCAGAAGGGGTGGTTTGCCCGAATTGTGAGGGAGAAGAAGTCCATCATGATTCATGGGTATACGGAGATCCTTCTACGCCGATTTTACGCGGCTACGTCGGGGATCCTGCAAAAATAAGAGTTGTCCATGGGGGCGTAAAAGAAACACACGTCTTTCATTACCATGTTCATCAATGGTTAAGTGACCCCGGTGACCTTGCTTCTGAAATTTTCGATTCCCAAGCGACTAGCCCGCAGTCGCATTATACGATTGAACCGTTATACGGTTTGGGAAGTTTGCAAGGATCTTTTGGGGATGCAGTTATTCACTGTCATCTATATCCACATTTTGCAGCGGGGATGTGGGGAATGAACCGGGTTTTTAATACGCTTCAAGATGGTAGCGAGTGCTATCCTAACGGTGTTCCGATTAAGGCACTCCAGCCATTACCCGACCGAAAAGCACCGCCTAAACCGACAAAACTAAAACCTGGTTTTCCAAATTTTATTCCTGGAAAAGTAGGATACAAAGCACCGCGTCCGCCACTCGGAATTGTCGGCGGCAGGGGATTGACCGAATTAGAGAGAAATGCTGCAATTGAAAAGCCAAGACCAGGTGCGGTGTTTACGGATCCATGTATGAGTGAAGCACCAGTGAGGGTATTTAACATTTCGTTAATCGAGTTGCCAATCACCTATAACAAACAAGGTTGGCATGACCCAAAAGGTAGGGTGTATGTGTTAGATGAAGATTTAGAAGCTGTTTGTTCGGGGAAGAAAGAACCAGAACCGCTCGTCATTCATGCGCCTGCTCATACTTGTTTCCATATTAATTATACGAATCGGTGTCCTCATATTCTTGACGGGGATGCATTTCAGCTTGTTACAAGAACGTATGAAACTGGACTCCATATCCACTTTGTAAAGTTTGATGTTCTAGTTAATGACGGGGGGAATATCGGATGGAATTATGATTCATCTATATTACCGGGTGAAACGATGCAATACTCCTATTATGCAGACGTCGAATTAAAAGCTTGGTTCTTTCACGATCATATGTATCCAAACGCGCATCAACAGCACGGTGTATTTGGAACGGGCGTTGTTCATCCACGTTTCACCAAATTTCTGGACTGCAAAACAGGGGAAGACGTCGTTCATGGCACACAAATCACTTCTAGTCATCCACTCATTCCGAATTATCGAGATTTTGCATTATTTGTTCAAGATTTCGCTTTATTATTCGATAAAAATGGCAAACCACTTCAACCGCCAAATTTTCCAGGATCTGATGATGACCCCGGATTGTTTGGAGTGAATTATAAAAATGAACCGTTGCAATTTAGATTAGGTCCCGATGCTGACCCTGCTTATACATTTAGCTCCTATTTGAATGGGGATCCAATTACGCCAATATTAAGAGCTTATGAAGGCGATTCGATTCGCATTCGCCTCCTCCAAGGTGCTCAAGAAGAATCTCATAGCTTTAATGTCCATGGATTGAGTTGGCTGAAAGAACGTGGCAACTTAGATTCAAGTCAGAAAGAGCAACAGCATATCGGAATTTCTGAGTCGTTCACGATGGAATCGTATATTCCACGATCTGGCGATTACTTGTGGGCGTTTGAGACAGAAGAAGATTTATGGAACGGACTGTGGGGGTTAATCCGTGCTTATGATGAAAAAGTGCCAGACCTAATTCCTTTAGGGGACCGACCAAAGCCATTAAAGCGTTCAAAGCCGTTGCCTGAATGTACTGGAAAAAATCCGCCACCAGCAGATAATCCTGTACTTATACCTAACGAAAATGGACCGGTTCGCTATTTTGATGTAGTCGCTTTCCAATGTCCAATCGTTTATAACGACTTCGGAGATCATGATCCAAATGGCATTATTTTCGCGCTTCGAGAAGACATGGACGCAATTGTAAAAGGGACGAAAAATCCCGAGCCTTTAATTATTCGGGCCAATGTCGGCGATACCGTTGAAGTAACGTTGACGAGTCTGTTGGAACTTGATAAATTTCCCTTCAAAGATGGAATTCATCCTTATCCTGAAGTGAAAGAGCAAGCGTTTTATCCGCCGTCCTTGCGAATATCCCTACATCCCCAATTAATACAATATGATGTGAAAACTTCGGCAGGAGAAACTGTCGGGTTTAACGGAGACCAAACGATTGGTCCGGGTGAAAAAAGAACCTATCGTTGGTGGGTAGAATCTCAAGTAGGCGCTTGCGGCATGTGGGATATGGCGGATATTCGAAACCATAAATCGCATGGTGCATTCGGTGCCTTTATTGCTGAACCTAGGGGGACGAAATATTTGGATCCCTATACGCTAAAGCCGGTACGAACCGGAGCGAATGTTATTTTGCGCAATCCCTATTTACCGGATATACGAGAATTTGTCATGATTATGCATGACGGCGTGAGGTTACTGGATAAAAACAACGAAGTCATTTTTGATCCGGTTGATGGTATTTTGCTACCGCCACCAGAAATCGAAGAAGATTTACTGGATACGTACGATCAAGGTTCACGCGGTTTTAACTATCGAAGTGAACAATTAATTAACCGCTATCAAAAAGATCCAGTGCTACATGACTTGTTTAGTACACATAGATTTGGGGATCCAGCAACACCATTGTTTGAAAGTTATGTAGGGGATCCAGTAACAATCCGATTAATCACACCATCAGAAAGACGAAGATCACACACATTTAATCTTCATGGACATCGCTTCCGTTTTGATACGAAGGATATTAATTCCCGAACGGAATCATTCGTCGGATTTAATGTTGCAGGCGCTCTACGAAATTTAGAACTGTTGGGCGGAGCTGGTGCTTATGGGAACAATTCCGGAGATTATATGTACCGATCTGGAAATATTCAATGGGATATCGAGCAAGGTATGTGGGGCATAATGAGAGTTTATAACGAATTACAAAAACATTTGCCGCAACTAAAAAATGATGAAGATGGGAAGTGTCTTGATGGATAAGGAAGATATTTTGCCCGAAGAAGAACATTGTTGTCCTGAACGATTACCTTCGCCGCAACTTCCTTCACCGGCGGACTGTTTGCCCCCTGCTGAATTGGCTAAATTACTTGAAGAAATTAGGGATACAAACGAGTTGCTACTTGATCTAGCGTTGTCAGATAGTCGTCCACCCCAAGAATCCTATCGAAAGGTTTTCGATGGATTGACTGGATTACGAGTTGAAATTGCGGATCATAGTGGGGGGAAAGTTGAAGGTGTCGTTACTCTGGTGGGGTCTGATTTTCTGGTTCTAAGAGAAGGTGAGCATGCGACGCTAATTCCATTTGACAAGATTGATGGGATACAGCCATTTGGAAAATACGCAGACCCATATCCTGAGTCGGAAATTGATCGAATGAAACCGGCTTTGCAACGGCAATTAACCTACCATTTCGGTGAAGTCGTCGCTTCCTCTCCAAAACTCATCCAACTGTTTTTCGGTATCCCATTAGCTATCTATTTACTTTTACTAGAAGATAAACGCGTTAAAGTGACCTTGGAAGACGTCGTTATTGACGGGTCGATTATCGATGCAAATAAAGAATCAATCACGTTAGATATAGATGGAAATACGCAGGTCATACCACTTGGGGAAATTTCATTAATAGCTGTTAATGTATCGTAAGACGAAATTAAACGAGCACTTGGAAGCACTCAAGTACTCGTTTTTTATCATTTAGTCGATTTCCATTCCGAGCGGGCACTTTGCTACGGGGTAGTGTAGGTGTAAAGTCCCGACTTGCAAGCAAACCACCCGTTACTGCAAGCAAAATCAAACCAATTCAATCTTATGAATGTCTTTATCCAAGATAATTAAAGATTGTCCTTTTTCATGCAATCTCACATGTCTAGGACCTCCCATAATTATCTCCACAAAATTGAATCCGACAAAGTTTAAGGTCCCTTGGATTTTATTTCCGTTAACTAGCTCAACCATCACTTCATTCCAAATTAGCCCATACATCCTGTAGGTCAGACTATCATCCAGACCGCCTAACCGAACTGAAAAATTCGTATCGCAAAGCTCTTTTCTGCAACCCTCATGATTGCATGGCGGACAGGTACAAGGTTTGGTTTCGTGAACTTTCTCTTGATTTGTCTTCATGACTTTCCTCTTTTCATTTTATTACTAGTATATGAATAAGAAAGCAAAGTCAATGGACGTTGAACTCAAGGACTAACGACTGGTTCCATAACAGTCAATGTTCGATTATAGGTGTTCATATTTACTGTTGCGCCAATCGGTATCGTAGCTTTAAATCTGCCGTGCGCAGTAGCTAGGTTGGACATCAGCGGTTTCCCTAATGGCACCAAGAATTGATTGATCAAATCGGTATAAGATTTTCCATATGCGACTTGGCAATTCGTGCATTCGCCCATAATGATCCCTGCACAATGATCGAACTTCTTAGCCAATAAAAGGTGGTTCAAGTATCTGAAAACCGTATTAATCGGCTCATGGGTTTCTTCGAGTAACAGAATTTTGCCCTTCGTATTAATCTCAAATGAAGTTCCTAAACTACCTATGAAAGAGGTAAGATTTCCACCGACGATCGGTCCCGAAACATTTCCAGGTACCAAACTTTGCAAGGCCATGCCAGGTGGATTCGTAATTTGCCATGAGGATGTCGTATTTGAAGTCGCATAGAAGAATTGGTCGAAATTATATTTTGGCGTATTAGATTTAAAGTCGATTAGTAGAAGACTTTGAAATGTGATTATCTGGGCATACTCATAAAGCACATTCAATAAAATCGTGATATCGCTATATCCCGAAACAATTTTCGGATTTCGAGCAATTACAGAAAAGTCTAGATAAGGTAAAATTCCTTCAACGCCCACACCGCCTCGCGCAGGCAAAATCCATTTAACTTTTTTGTTTTCAAACATATTCATCAAATCCGTTGCCATCTGCTCCGGGGGTGCAGCTAAAAATCCATTCGAGGAATAGACATGTTCACCAACTATGACATTGTAGCCCAGTCCTTTTAAATAAGTGATGCCTGCATTAATTCTACTTGCTGCTAATGGACTTCCCAGCGTAACGATCCCGACAGTATCCCCTCTTTGTAAAAGGGGTGGTTTTATAACCAATTTTAAATCCTCCCGATTTTTAATGGTTAAATTTTTCAAGGAAAATAATTTGCCATCTTGGACATTTTAGCTGTTATCTTATACTATGATGTCAAAGGTAATAAAAGCATTGGAGGGTTTATGTATGAATTTATTACAAGTCCGAAAAGGTCAACTTGTCTATTATAAAAATGAATTGCACAAAATTTATTCTGTTCGTCCTTTATCAAGATTGTCCATAAAATTGTACCGGGTGAAAGACATGGAACAAGTGAATTGCAGGGCCGACGAACTTACTTTGCACCGTCCGCAACATTTGGATTCATTTTTGTTTCAAGGATCCCGTTACACGCTTCGTAAAGACAAGCCAGCAGAAGTTGATGGGTACATCTTAATTACACGTCCAGACCCTGGCCAATTAGATCATTATACGCTAAACGAATTTGAAAAAGTCGGCGAACTTATGGGCGATAAAGTGTATACGACGCTTTACAACACGGTAAAGCCGAAAGAGTTTTTAGTGATGGAACCCGGCGGAGCACCTGATAGTAAAGAGATTGATTACTTGGATCAATCTTTGGTTACCCCAGAACAGGAAGAAGAAGATCGGAAGTTAGAAGAAACTGCCAGTGAAGAGGCATCGAAAACTCCATCAGTAGGAGACATTTATCTTAACTTAGACAATGGGATTAAATCAATGGTCGTCGCATTAGTGGATGATGAGGCGATTATGGGACACGGTGAACGTGTGAAGGCTGTCGATTTGTTTAATTCGGATAACTGGACCGTCATATACGCTACAGGCGAAGAAGATTTTTAAATTTACATGTAAAAACATTGTTGCGACAGCTGGTTATGTCGCAACAATGTTTTTTAAATTTGATCGTACTTGAGACGAACCGCGAGATTTTTGATAGAATAGGGAGGTTGGGTTCGAAAGGAGATCTATGGTCATGCGTACTTTTAAACAATCATTAGCATTTGAATATATACAAATAATTGTAGGTGCCGCATTAGTCGGTTTAGCGTTTAATATATTCCTTCTGCCAGCTCGCTTGGCAGCCGGAGGAGTTTCAGGTATTAGTACAATTATTTATGAAGTATTTCAATTTAATCCGGCCTATGTGCAATGGCTCATTAATATTCCGTTATTAATTGTTGGCATTGTTTTTATCGGCAGGGAGTTCAGTTTGAAAACGTTTGTTGGAACATTGTTCGTGCCGTTTACAATATGGGTTACACAGGGCATGGATCTTTCCGTAGATAATCCATTACTCAGCGCGATATACGGTGGGATTATGCTAGGCGTAGGTCTTGGTATTGTTTACCGGGGAAACGGTTCAACGGGAGGTACGGCTTTAATCGCACAAGTGTTGAAGAAATTTACGGGTCTTTCAAGTGGTTTTTCACAACTGCTTGTTGATGGATTAGTTGTTGTTACATCAGCGTTTGTGTTTAACTTTGAACTGGCTTTGTATGCGCTCATGTCTATTTACGTTACAAGCAAAGTCATCGATTTCGTCCAACTGCAAACGTCACCGACAAAGTTAATCCTTGTCATTACGGATAAAGAAGAAAAAATTCAATCCATTATTAAAAATGAAATTAACCGAGGCTTAACGAAAGTGAAGACCTTAGGCGGTTATTCAAATGAAGAGAAGACAATGATTTTATGTGTCGTTGAACAATCTGAAGCCATCTATTTTAAAAAGCTGTTGCAAGAAGTCGAGCCGGACTCATTTGTTATTTTCGTAAATGCATCCGAGATTCTAGGGCGTGGTTTTTCCAAAGCGCAATATGATAAAGATTTTTGAATGCGCACTTCGTTCGAAAAACAATCCTCGGAAAAGAGAATAGGACATAAAAAATCCAGCACTCCTTGTGAGTACTGGATCGTTCTTTTTATTTGTTATCAGTCGGGTTATTATAAGCGCTCTTACTGCCCTTAAGCTGTTGTTGTGCTTCTTTTTTTAACTCAGATACTTGTTCTTCTGCTTTTTTTGCTGCATCCTCGGCATTTTTAGCCCAGTCAGTGCCCATCTCGACATTTTCGTTCTTTTTATTATTTGAAGAATCCATCTGTAAGCCTCCATTCAACTTTCAGGATTGTTCTTTCTATTTTCCCCAATCCTCTTAAAATTAAACTGGTTGTTTTATCCTGAATGGTTACAGATTGCTATCTTGAATTCCAAAATAAGCATTAATAATCATTTTCAACGTTTCTTCTGGCATATGAAGATGGTCAATTTCCGACCCTGCGATTAATTCGACAGTATTGTCATCTTTAAAATCGAAGGAACGAGATAGATAATCGATAAATACGCTGATCATGTCATTTAACCGAACTTCTTCGGTTGTGAGGTTTGCGTTTTCGGCATCCTCGATGATCTCTAATTTATCGAAGTCGAGTGCGTTTTTGATCAACGTTAAAATATCGAAATTCGTTGCTGGATCAGGATTCGTAATATTGTAAATTGTATTCGGTTTTGCCTTACTTTCAGCTAGCGCTAAAATATCTGCCACATAATTGACCGGCACGAAATTCGATGTAGCATGTTTACTGCCGAGAACCCGATAGACTCGGTCTGGTTCTTCAGATGACCTTGAAATCCGTCTTTTAAATACATCAAGCGCGCGCATAAAGCCATATAAGGTAAATTCTGAATCGGCTTCACCCGTAATGGAGTCGCCGACAATAATTGACGGTCGGAAAATAGACACATCAAAGTCTTTCGAATAAGTGAAAGCAAGATGTTCAGATTGTACTTTACTATCTTCGTATGGATTATGACCCGCAACATCAATTGGGTAAAGTTCCTCGATTCCATGCGCATGCTTGCCCACGGTATATGCTGTACTGATATAAAAGAATTTAGATACGTTTAAGCGTTTGGCAAGTTCAAGTGCCTGCTTCGTACCATCGTAATTAATCGAAAATATTTCGTCGCGTAATTCTATATCGAATTTCACGAGAGCAGCTAGATGATAAAATATCGATACTTCATTCGTCAGCTTGTTAACTTCATCTTCATTCAGTCCGCAGTTTGGTTTTGTGATATCTCCGCGAAGCAGTGTGATGCGATTTGTCGCGTCACCTGGAAGTGTTGAAACTAGTCGTTCAGCTTTCTCTATATCTCTCACAAGCACATATAAGTTATGCGTTGTCGATTGTAAAAGATTCGTTAGCAGTTTTCCACCTAAAAATCCTGTAGTACCAGTTAAAAAAATCGTCAAACCGTACGCCTCCATCAATTGGATTGAAAAAATAAAACCTTGTATCATTTCTATTTTAGATTATCGCATAAATCCCGATGAAAAGATAAGAATCGCCTCGTAAAATTGACAGTGTCCCTTTTTTCACGTAGATTTAAGGATGTGTGTGTTCTTATTTTAGCGTAATGAACGGCTATATAAATTTCATTTTACGAGGTGCCTGAAGGAAAGACACTTGTATAGAAATGAGGAGTTATTAATGAAAAAAGAAGACTTTCTACCAGTGATACTGGGATCTGACGATAATGCTTATGGAATGGCAAGAGCGTTCCATGAACAATACGGGATAAAGAGCATCGTAGTAACAAAAGGACATATATTGCCGACGATGCATAGTAAAATTGTAGAAAAAAAGATTTATGAGAAATTGGACGAACCAACGCATTTTATTCAAAGCATGCTTGAGTTACATAAAGAGTTAAAAAATCGTGCAGAAAAACTGCTCGTGATTGCAAGTAACGAAAACTACGCTGAACTTGCGATTCGTCACAAAGCAGCGCTTGAACCGCATTATATCCTGCCGTTCATCAGCGAAAAACTGATGGATCAGGTTGTTTATAAAGAACGTTTTTATGAAATGTGCGAGGAGCATGGGCTCGATTATCCGGACACGCTAATCTTCAAAAAAGGCATGGAACCGGAAATGGAGCTTCCATTCGATTTTCCGATTGTCGTAAAGCCGTCGGACAGTATGACTTATTTTAATGCGCAATTTGAAGGGAAGAAAAAGGCTTATGTTCTTCACGATAAGGCAAGTTTCATAAAGACAATTAACGATATTTATTCATCGACATATGAAGACTCACTCATCGTCCAAGATTATATTCCAGGTAACGACACGGTGATGCGCGTGTTAAATGCTTATGTCGATCAACATGGAAAAGTGCGTATGATGTGTTTAGGCCGCGTTATCCTAGAGGATTACACCCCGATTCTAATAGGTAACTACGTCGGGATTATTGGTGAGGAAAATCAAGAAATTTATGCGAAATATAAAAACTTCCTTGAGAAAATCGGATTTAGAGGCTACGCCAATATCGATTTGAAATACGACCGCCGCGATGGCAAGTATAAGATTTTCGAATTGAATATTCGTCAAGGTCGCAGTAGCTACTTTGTAACGGCAAATGGTTACAATATGGCGAAGTATCTCGTAGAGGACCGGGTTTACGATCGTCCTGCACCAACCGAATACGGCACGAATAATCATTTATGGCATACAGTGCCAAAAGATCTTTTGATCAAATATACGATGGATGAGGATTTGAAAAAACAAGTCATCAATCGATTCGATCAAGGTGAATCTTCAAGCACACTTTATTATCCCAAAGATTTAGGGCTTATTCGCCGATTCAAATTAAATTCGTTTTATAAGGATTACTATGGAAGATTTGAAAAATATTTTAAGTTGAAAGAGTAAGGTAATGTCTCGGATTATGGTTGATTCGAGAAAATGGAGGGTTTAACGGAATGGCTTTGCTTGATAAAACAAATAAGCAAGACGTGAAAAGATATGATGATTTTGTTCGAAACTCAAAGTTTCGTTCGGTGACTCAAGATCGTTTATGGTCTGAAGTGAAGGACGATTGGGGAAATGAACATGTCTATTTAGAGAGAAACGGTGAAATTGTTGCTGCGCTTTCAATATTGATCAAGCGTCTACCCGGTGGATATTCGGTTCTTTATGCACCGAGGGGACCGGTTTGCGATGTTTCAGATTTGGCACTCGTGGAAGAGCTGATAAAAGAAGCTGATATAGTCGCTAAAAAGTATAAAGCAATCATGTTAAAGTTCGATCCGGAAGTGTCGTATTCGGATGAATTGTACAATTTATATAAAAATAACGGTTATAGTTTAATTTCAAAAGATGATGATCAAGACAAATTGATACAACCGAGATTAAATATGATTCTTTATTTGGAAGATCATGATGAAGAGTCTATTATGATGAAGTTCTCGAAAAGATGTCGAAGCTCGATTCGCGGATCGGCTAGAAGAGGCGTAGAAGTTCGGTATTCACGTAGCGATGAGGACATAGAAATCCTTCACGATGCCTATATGACAATGGCTGCGCGGAATAAGATTTCAACTCGATCGGTTGAATACTTCAAACAAATCCGAGACTCTTTTGGCGAAGATTGCAGAATTTATATCGCAACGCATGAAGATGACATATTAGCAGCTGGTTTGACAATCAATTATTACGGGAAACTATATTTCCTTTATGCAGGAAGCACAAATATAAAGCGCAACTTGAATCCGAATCACCTCATGAATTATGAGATGATAAAATGGGGGATTGAAACAGGGGCCGAGCAATATGATTTCGGCGGCGTTTTCGAGCTATCGAACAATGATGGTTTATATATGTTTAAAAAGAGTTTTTGTGATAAAGATGAGCCGGCTCAGTACATTGGCGAGATAAATAAAGTTTATAAACCGTTTATGTACAATATACTAGAGTCTGTCGTACCTAAAATACAAAACTTGCGGAAGAAAATCAGTCGCAGGTAGTCGTTGGTGAAATCATAAAGTAAAGGTTTGAAGTGATATGAAAAAGAAAACTTTAGGCATTATCGGCGGTGTTGGTCCATTAGCGACGATGTATATTGGCGAAATGCTTGTACGACTTACAGATGCCGACACAGATCAGGAACATATAAATATGGTCATCACCAATAATACGACGATTCCAGACCGAACGGCATTTATTTTGGGTGAGAGTGCGGATGATCCTGTTCCGTATATTATTTCGGATGCGAATAAACTTCGCGTAGCTGAAGCCGAAGTATTAATCATGCCGTGCAATACTGCGCATTCTTTTTACAATCAAATTCAAATGGAATCAGACTTGCCCATTATTAATATGATTGATGAAACAGCTGCGCGAGTGCAACAAATGAATGCGAAACGTGTAGGAATACTTGCGACTACAGGGACAATTTCTTCTGGCGTTTATCAAGACGCGTGTGAAAAGTATGGGTTGACCCCAGTTTTGCCAGATGCTCATATCCAATCACTCGTCATGGCGCTCATTTATGACGATGTTAAAGCAGGAAAACCTGCGGATCGGGATAAATGGGAAGCAATTAGTCATGCGATGAAAGCATTAGAATGTGATGTTCTAATACTCGGCTGTACGGAATTGTCAATCGTGCGTAAAGAACTTAAGCTTGAAGGATGCATCGATTCACTTCTTGTGCTTGCTGAAGTAGCAATCAAGACATGCGGTTATCAATTAAAGTAAACTAAAGCATTCAGAAGTGTGCGATGGCAACTTCTGAATGTTTTTTAAATGGATAGTTATATGGGCTATGATACACTTGAACGAACAGACAGAAAGTAGGGATAAAGATGACTTTCGTAGAAAAAATGGACGATGTATTTAAAGATAAGTGGAAGTTTAAAAATGAAATGCCTATCCAGAAAAAAATGATTCCAGAATTTCTTGCAGGAAAGGATATCGTTGCTCAATCTCCGACAGGCACGGGAAAAACGCTTGCCTACACGATACCCCTTTTACATTTAGTGGACGGTAGCAAACAACAAACGCAAGGGCTAATTGTTGCGCCTTCACAAGAGTTGGCGATTCAAATCACAGATGTTATTCGGGAATGGATAGTAGGGACAAACATTACAGTGACACCTTTAATCGGCGGGGCAAATACTAAGCGCCAAATTGACCGATTAAAAAAGAAACCGACAATTGTCGTAGGCACGCCGGGTAGGCTTGCCGAGCTTATTCAGACAAAAAAGCTAAAGATATTCGAAGCGAAGCATATCATTCTGGATGAAGGCGATTTACTATTATCGCGCGATCATCGCGTCAGTATAAAAAATATGATTAGTGGTGCAAACCCCGACCGTCAAGTGGTCGTTGTATCCGCTACGATTACCGATGAAATCGAACGGGTTGCAAGTGAATTTATGAAAGAACCCCTACGTATTCATCTTGATGCGGAACATATGCCGAAACTGGGCACAATTACGCATTCATATATTAATACGACTTTGCGAGATAAAACAGATCTTTTAAGGGGGCTTTCTCACCTGAAAGGTATGCAAGCGCTCGCTTTTGTGAATCACATTGACCAAGCAAGAGTGAAAGATTTGAAGTTAAATTATAATAAGGCGCCAATTGTTGTTCTTCACTCTAATATGCGTTCAAATGATCGCCAAACCGCACTTGAACGTTTTCGGAAAGGGGACGCTTCAATTTTGATTGCTACGGATGTCGCTGCGCGTGGATTGGATATTGAAGGCCTCACACATGTTATCCACGTTGATACGCCGCATACAGTCGAACAGTATGTGCATCGTTCCGGAAGAACTGGACGCGCGGGTGCAGACGGGGAAGTGCTATCCTTATTGACACCAGCCGAAGAGCGGGATTATCGCAAATTGACAAGAGGGATTCGTCCAGTTGAAAAGATTTGGCGGAATGGCCGACTGCAAGAAGTATCCTCAATACCTAGAAGACCCACAAATAGAAGGAAATAAAAAAAGTTGTCGATGAAATCCTCTGTTGAGGATTTATCGACAACTTTTTATGTTCTGCCGCGCGGGAGCTGCTTTAAAAAAACAGACGCCCATTATTAGATTTCAGTCAAAATAATCGGTTTATCTTTTGTCACGATAATCGTATGTTCGATTTGTGCGACAAGTGAGTTGTCAGGCGTTACAAATGTCCATCCATCGCCTAATTCAATAATGCTTTCCGCTTTTTCCGAAATGAAAGGCTCCACAGCTAAAACCATTCCTTCTTTGAGCAATGTTTTATCCCATGCATCATAATAATTGAGAATATGTTGCGGTTCCTCGTGCAATGATTTTCCGATACCGTGACCTGTTAAGTTACGGATAACGGTTAAGCCGTTTCGTTTTGCTTCACTTTCGACAGCTTTTCCGATGCCACTTAAATTAGAACCAGCTTTTACACGTAACATAGCACGGTCAAATGCTTCTTTCGCTACATCGCATAATTTTTGTTTTCTTTCATCAGGGGTTCCCACGACAAATGAAATACCTGTATCTGCAAAATATCCACCCGCAGATCCTGAAACGTCTATGTTTACAATATCTCCATCTTTAATAACCCGTGACCCAGGAATGCCGTGCGCCACTTCATTATCGACACTGATGCAAGTGTATCCCGGAAAATCATATTCAGCGATTGGAGCAGAAACAGCACCTTTCTCTTTGAAAAGGCGTCCTCCGATTTCGTCTAATTCTTTCGTTGTCATACCAGGGACAGTCGCTTCCTTCATCGTATCTCTAATTTCAGCAACTATTTTCCCGATCTTTCTTAAGCCTGAAAAATCTTGTTCTGTTTTAGCAATCATGTATTGTACAATCCTTTCTTGCCTGCGTTTATTTACATCCTACACTATAGCATAAAAAACAATATAAAAAAGCCTGCACACATTAATAATGTATGCAGAAGAAATAGGAAAACGACTACTATTTCAACAGTTTCACACCGTGATATACATTCCATACGATGACGATTAAAAATAGTGCAGAATAGATGAGTGTGAATATAAATGGTGCAAAACTCCAAAAGTCAAAACCGCCGCTCAGAATACTAGTTACTCTATTTTCGAAGGAAAACATAGAAAGTGAAAAGATAATTATCCCAGCAATTAAAAGAATAACAGGAATCAGATGAGATATGAAAGCCCGTCTGGCATGATTTTTTACTTCTTGTTCATCCGTAACCAAATAGATGACAAACGGCAGCAATAAAGGAAAGAAGAATACACTAAAATAGCATAAAGAACTTACTAGTTTTTGATTTGTCATCGCTATCCTCCTTGAACGTATAAGGTCAGCTTGCTATAAAACACCATCTATTATACAATAGATTAGGAAAACTTAATAAGCTAAACCACAAGGGGAGCCGTTTCGGCTGAGATAAGACAACTCGTTTTGACCCTTCGAACCTGTAAGATTATTCTTGCGTAGGGATGTGGATGGAAACAGACCTTATTGAAAGACGTGCGTTTCGCTTCTTTCTTAATAGAGACGTCCCGTTCTATCCGGGATGTCTTTTTTTATTTCAATCCGGCATCCCTGCGACAACTAGTTGGGAGAAGATTATATTGAACAGAGGTAGATTACAATTATTATTGGAAATCGCAATTTTAGGCGCGCTTTCATTCGTACTTGATCAGTTAACGGTCTTTCAAATGCCGCAAGGTGGATCTGTCACACTATCAATGTTGCCAATCATTGTAATGGCATTTAGATGGGGCCTAGTTGGCGGTATGTTAACTGGATTTATAAGCGGATTGTTGCAATTAATAACAGGCGGTAAAGTGTTTCATTGGGCACAAGCGCTTCTTGATTATACATTAGCTTACACGCTAGTCGGAGTAGCCGCAATAACAGGAATTTGGTTAATGAGAAACATCGCGAAAAAGAACAAGGGCGGTATGACCGCCGCTATTATTACGGGAACAATCATTGGCGGGCTTCTTCGCTATCTAATCCATTTTATTGGCGGAATTGTCTTTTTCGGATCGTATGCACCCGAAGGTCAACCTGCATGGCTATATTCACTTCTTTATAACGGAAGCTATATGATTCCTTCCATCATCATTTGTGCGATTGTAGCAGTGCTATTATTCACGACGGCTCCAAGATTATTAAAACGCACATAAAAAATAACCTTTCCTCCCAAAGTGGGCGGAAAGGTTATTTTTCTGATGGTTTTAATAAATAAAAGCTAGCTCCAATAACGGCCGTAAGGAAAAGGGCAGCTGTAGAAACAAAGAGCTCATCAAAACCGTTTTTCACTGCAATGCCGATAAAAACCCATATGAATACCGCGTTAAAGGCAATATCACGATAATGATACAAAAAGTGAAGCGCAATTGCGGTTGAAACTGTCAAATAGATGACAGCCCACAGTGAATTACTTAGCCCCCATCCGCTCCATTCATGAAAGGTGAGCAGATAATTTATGAGTTCGATTAAAGAGATGACGCTGCAGCCAAATAACAATGAAATCGGAACTCTATCCCAAAAATGATTCTCTCTTTTTGGGTACGTAAAATAAAGAGCAGCAGTCAGCAGAAGCATTGATAGGATAACGATAAATTCTAAATTGAAAAATTCATAATGCCAAGAATAAATCATAATACTATTTAATAATGTGATGAAAATGAATAAAATGGCTCTAATGTTCAAGATTGCTTTATTATAATTGACTTGGGTACGCCAAAAGTTATAAATCCAACCGCCGAGCAATATATAGATGAATACCCAAATAGCTAGTACATAGCTAGCGGGTGTAAATAGAATGGGTAATCGATTCATGATTTCTGCTGCTGTTAAATTATTAAAAGGAATAGAAATTGAAATAACATAGACAGTAATCGTGAAAAGCAGTGATAACGCCATGGTGATTATTCGCAACATGTTAAAATCCTCCTAATAAATCAGTATACAGTTGAAAGCATGCCCGTGCGAATGTAATTATGAAACTTCTGTCACAAAAAGGATTCTTTTCGATTCTCGAAATTACATGGTATAATAGAGAGGTATATTTAGAAAATTGGAAATGCCTAGGGAGGAACAAAAATGAATGATGTGAAGTATTCTGAAGTATGGGATTTAGATGTATTTTTTAAAGGTGGAAGCGAATCTGAAGAATTAAGAACACATCTAAATGGTGTCGACGAGTTACTTAATTCATTAGAAAAAGAAGCGGTTAAATTTAACGTTCCCGAATCAGTAGGAGCTGCACAGAATATTGTTAACCTAATTGAATCGATTAAAACCGTCGCGTTGAACTTATCGCAAGCAGGCGCAGTAATTGGATGTTTCATTGCGGCAGATACAACAGACAAAAAAGCGCTTTTATTGCAGGGTGAAACGAGTACGCTTGGTGCACGATTCTCGACTGCAATGTTGAAAATTCAACAAACACTTTCAAAATCGGACGATGCAGTTTGGAATAGCCTTATGGAGTCAGTTGA
Organism: Sporosarcina sp. 6E9; assembly: GCF_017921835.1. Classification (NCBI taxonomy): domain Bacteria; kingdom Bacillati; phylum Bacillota; class Bacilli; order Caryophanales; family Caryophanaceae; genus Sporosarcina; species Sporosarcina sp. 6E9. The sequence continues at coordinate 115,227 of NZ_JAGEMN010000006.1, forward strand.
ACTAAAAGAATTTGCATTTGTACTAACAGAGTGGCGCGAAGAGGTATCGTTAAAACTTTCGGAAGAGGAAGAAAGTTTAGTAACAGCACTAAGTGTTGACGGGTATCACGGATGGGGAAAATTGTATGATCAACTCGTTGGCGATATTAAAATTACAATTGAAGTAGACGGAGAAGAAAAAGAATTATCCGTTGGCCAGGCAGCTAACTTAAGCGCTAACTCCGATGCAGACGTTCGTAAGCGTTCTTTCGAAGCATTGGAAGCTGCATGGGAAGAGAAAGAAGACTTCTTCGCAGCTACCTTAAATCATTTGGCCGGATTTAGACTAGCCGTTTATAAAAAGCGCGGATGGGACTCTGTTCTAAAAGAACCATTACTCACAAATCGAATGAGTGAAGATACGCTTGACGCAATGTGGGGAGCAATCGGTGCCAATAAAGCACCATTTGTTGACTATTTAAATGTGAAGGCAAAAATGCTTGGAACTGAAAAGATGAACTGGTACGACATCGATGCGCCTGTTACGGAATCGACGATGGAATTATCCTACCAAGAAGGTGCAGAGTTTATCTTGAAACATTTCGGCGAGTTCGGACCGCAACTCGAGTCGTTTTCGAGAAAAGCTTTTGAAGATCGATGGATTGAAGCTGAAGATCGTCCGAACAAACGACCGGGCGGATTCTGTACGGGAATGCCGATGTCTGAGCAATCTCGTATCTTCATGACTTATAGTGGCTCGATGTCGAATGTTGCGACACTTGCGCATGAACTAGGCCATGCGTTCCACTCGTACGCGCTCCGTCCGGTTCATTGGATGAACCGACGCTATGCGATGGGCGTAGCTGAAACGGCTTCTACTTTCGCGGAAATGATTGTTGCAGACGCGGCAGTAAAAGCAGCAGAAACAAAAGATGAAAAAATAGCCTTACTAGAAGATAAAATTCAACGAAGTGTAGCATTTTTCATGAATATTCATTCGCGCTTCTTATTTGAAACACGTTTTTATAAAGAGCGCGAAAAAGGAATTGTTTCAGCAAGCAGATTAAATGAGCTAATGGAAGAAGCACAAAGAGAAGCTTTCGGAGATGCACTAGATACCGTTCACCCGCATTTCTGGGCGTCAAAACTTCATTTTTACATTACAAGTGTTCCATTTTACAATTTCCCGTACACGTTTGGATACTTGTTCTCTCTAAGCATTTATGCGAAAGCGTTAGAAGAAGGCGCTGGTTTTGAGGATAAATATATCGCTTTGCTCCGTGATACAGCAGTCATGAGTGTTGAGGACCTTGCGATGAAACATCTAGCGGAAGACATTACAAAACAAGAATTCTGGGCTAAGGGCGTTGCACTATGCGTGAAAGACGTTGAGGACTTTCTTGAACTCACTACAAAAGAAGGTTGATAAAAAATGATTCTTCTCGAAGGTGAAAGTTGTTACTTGCGGATTTTAACTGAAGAGGATGCACCAAACTTCACGAAATTATTAAGTGCTAATAAAAGGTATTGGTCAATATTTGAACCGAGACAAGAACCAGGATTTTACACTGTTGCAATCCAAAGAGATAAAATCAGAGAATCGCTTTTTCAGATGAGAGATCGAAGAGAATATAACTTCGGAATATTCAAAAGGGATACAAATCAATTAATTGGCCATATCTCGCTATACAGTATTAAACGACTTCCTTTTTCCAGTGGATTCATCGGCTACTCAATCGATGAAAGGCATACTAGAAAGGGAATCGGGTCGGAAGCGGTTCGTCTTGTAACAGCATTCGCATTCGACCGGGTCGCGCTACATCGTGTCGAAGCTTATGTTTCCCCGCGAAATAAAGGTTCGATTACCGTTCTTGAAAGATCAGGCTATCAGCTTGAAGGATTATTACGACAAATCCTCTATATAAACGGTGTGTGGGAAGATCATTATATGTATGCAATGATTGAGGACGACTTTTGAAAGGGTAAGACCGCTTTGCGGAAACTAAAAGCAAAATTAAAAAGCCGATTCCGGTAAAAAGGAATCGGCTTTTGCTTATTATTTTGTAGATTGCCCGGGAAATATGTCGAATACCTAATTATTTTCATACCCGTCAATAATGGTATCCAATTCACCGGTTGTCGGGTTAATAACCAATCCATGAATAGGAACTTTTGGATCCATCAATGGGTGATTTCGTACCTGTTCCACACTAGCTTTAACACTCTCGTTTACATCTTCGAATCCATGTAGCCATCCTTCCATATCAATGCCTGAATATTGAAGGGTTTTGAAAAGGCTTTTGTCGATTCCACGTTCAACCATATCTTCGATGATATGCTCAGTGTCAATCGAATTCATCCCGCAGTCATGATGTCCGATGATAAATACTTCATCGGCTTGAAGTTCATAGACCGCAATAAGAATGCTACGCATGATTCCACCGAAAGGATGCGTAACTACAGCGCCAGCACTTTTGATGATCTTGGCGTCGCCATTTTTTAGGTTCATTGATTTGAGTAGAAGTTCCGTAAGGCGTGTGTCCATGCATGTTAAAATAACGATTCTTTTATCAGGGAATTTCGTTGTAGAATACTGTTCGTATTCTTTTTCATTCACAAACTGCTGATTATGTTCAAGTATTTCACCAAGAAGTGTCATAGAAAAAGCTCCCATCTGTTTGGATTTCAGCCTCGGGCGGTTGCCTCCGGTTTCATTCTACCCATTGTACTGAAAAAAGGGGAAAAAGAAAAGAGCTGCCTATGCAGCTCTTAGTAATCTTAGTAATTTGTATCTGGTTTAGGATCTATTTTAGTCGCTTCAGAAGAATCAAATGCTTTAACTAGAAAATGCATGATGAATCCTGCTGATAGACCAAGCATTACCATGTATCCAATAACTGTTAAGTACATTAAGCCCATATCATTGACCCCTCTCATTATCATAATCATAATCTCTCTATCTGTATTATACCTTATTTAGATGAAAAATTTAAGGGGTTCGTGAACAATCGTAATCAATTGTGACAAATCATTGAACGATTTAAAACGCCCAGTTGCCTTTGCGGAATACAGCCTCTGTCGAACCATCTTCATTTACGCCGTCAATATCCATATCCTCGGATCCGACCATAAAATCGACATGGGTAATACTTTGGTTCAATCCGTGTTTCTCAAGATCTTCCCGGGCCATTGTTTTTCCGCCTTCTAGACAAAATGCATATGCACTGCCTAGCGCGAAGTGGTTTGATGCATTTTCATCAAACAATGTATTGTAAAATAACACATTTGATTGTGAAATAGGGGAGGCATGCGGAACCAGCGCAACCTCGCCAAGTCGTTTCGCACCTTCATCGGTATCGATTAAGCGTTCCAATACTTCCTGACCTTGTTCGGCTGAAATGTCAGTCACACGGCCATTTTCAAAAATGATTTTAAAGTTATCGATAATGTTACCGCCGTAGCTTAATGGCTTTGTGCTTGATACGTAGCCGTTAACGCCATCTTTATGCGGTACTGTAAATACTTCTTCTGTCGGCATATTCGCCATAAATTCATGACCTTTTTCGTTTAGGCTACCTGCTCCGCACCACAAATGACCTGCGGGTAGTTCAACAACCAAATCTGTCCCTGGTGAACGGTAATGCAATTTCTTATAACGTTTTTCGTTCAAATAATCTACTTTTTCATGCAATGTTTTATCATGGTCAATCCAAGATTGAACTGGATTTTCAGTATCCGCTCTAACGGCTTTAAAAATCGCATCCCAAAGAGCGGGAACTTGTTCTTCGTCAGATAGCTCAGGGAAGACTTTTGCTGCCCATGCTTTTGAAGGTGTGGCAACAACTGTCCAGCTAAATTTATCGGCCTGCATATCTTGACGGAATTTATCGAGTGCAATTCCCGATGATTTTTGTGCTTCGCTAATCCGGGATGGTTCAATACCTTGTAATAAATCTGGACTTTGAGACATGATACTCATAAATGCGGCCCCTTTTGCACCGAGTTGTTCACGCTCCATAACTTTCCACTCAGGGAACTCGGAGAATGAATCAGCCGGCGCTTTTTCAAAACGCAGACGTGAAATTACATCATCGGAAAAGTCTACGATGACTTGTCGTGCACCTGCATCATAGGCTTTTTCAGTGACTAAGCGAACAAATTCAACTGCATCCGTTGAAGCGCTAATAAAAAGATATTGATCCGGTTGAATATTGACGCCTACCTTAACGGCTAATTCAGCGTAATTAGTAAGCTGTTGTTCAAATGTGGACATGTACATTACTCCTTTCGATATACTGTTAATAGTACCAATTTTCAACCACAAGGTACACATTATTTTGTGAATTGAGTCATAGAGTATTTAGAAAGTTCTTTCGGGGGAATAAAAAAGAAGCTTTCTCTTCCAATTGGAAAGAAAGCTTCTTCTCCTTTAATTTCGTAAAGCTCCCAGTTCTGCAGCGATGGCTTCGATTTCATTCGAACTGATATGATTACGCTTCATGACCATATTGTACATATAGAGCAAATCGTCGTATTTATCAGTGTCGAAGTGTTCCGCTTTCATCGCATCAACATTAACCATACGAAGTTTTTCTTTGATCTGCTCAACCATATACATTACATTTTCCTCTGAAGGTTTTGTTAAATCCATGATTAGTAGCCGCCTTTCATTAACTGTCACTTATCATTTCATTATATCTTAAACCTGTCAAATGGAAAGTACAATTATAGATTAGACTTCTTCGCCGCTTCTTCTTCCTTAATTTTTGCTTGGACTCTTTTGGTCTCATAAATGATGACCCCGGATAATCCCAAGAGTCCAATTAAGTTCGGGATTGCCATTAGACCATTCAACACATCGGCGAGTGCCCAAATTACATCAAGGGAGGCTGTCGCACCTACAAAGATAAATAGCACGAAAGCAAGTCTGTAAAAGCGAACTGCTAAAACGTTCGGGAATAAATATTGGAAACATTTTTCGCCGTAATAGCCCCAACCGAAAATAGTAGATGTTGCAAAGAATATTAGACCGATAGAAACAACAATTGGACCAGCACCGCCTAGGAATTCACCAAAAGCCGCTGCAGTTAAAGCGCCTGCTTCAATGGATGTATCTTTCCACTGTCCGGACATAACAATAGTAATACCGGTAATTGAACAAATGATAAGTGTGTCAAATAGAACTTGTGTCATTGAAACAAGTGCTTGTCTGCCAGGCATATCTGTTTTTGCTGCAGCCGCTGCGATTGGTGCAGATCCAAGACCAGCTTCGTTTGAGAACAGTCCGCGTGCAACCCCAAAACGAATTGCCGCTCCAATTGAGCCACCAACTGCAGCTTCCCCCGTAAACGCAAATTTGAAAATCATGCCTAACGCTTCGGGAACAAGGTTGATGTTTAGTATCATGACAATTGCACCAGCGATTAGATAAAAGAGTGCCATAATTGGTACGAAAAATGCAGTGACGCGTCCAATTACCTTAATACCTCCTAGAATAACAGATCCTGCTAGTAAGACTAGTACGAGACCGGTAGCCCAGTGAGGAAAAGAAAACGTTTGAGACATTACATCTGCAACAGCCTTTGCTTGTGTACCGTTACCGATACCGAATGCTGCTAGCGCACCAAATATTGCAAAAAGAACGCCAAGCCATTTCTGTTTTAGCCCATGTTCAAGATAATACATCGGGCCGCCTGCCATTTGCCCATTGGCGTCTTTAACACGGTATTTAACCGCAAGAATGGCTTCACCGTATTTTGTAGCCATTCCAAAAAATCCAGCCATCCACATCCAGAAGATTGCCCCCGGTCCTCCGAGTACGACAGCTGTAGCGACACCTACAATGTTACCGACACCTACAGTGGCAGCCATTGCAGTCATAAGCGCTTGGAAATGTGAAATGTCTCCCTCTGATTTCTTATCTTGGTTTCTAGAGAATACTAGTTTTAAAGCGTAAGGTAGTAATCTTAATTGAATGATTCCTAGTCTCGCTGTTAAATAGATTCCAGTACCCACAAGCAGGATAAGTAAAGGTGGACCCCATATGATGCCACCGATATAATCCAGAAATTCTTTAAAACTCCCCATTTCAATCCCTCCAATTTGTCTATAGAAATAATTAAGGTTGTCCAGTTTCAAAAGTTAATATATTATGATCAACTCCCTATGAATCTATAATATTATGCTTATTCACAATCTTCTAAAACAATGCGTGAATAGTCAAGCTTTATTTTTATTATTTACCAACGCATGTTTTTTCCTATATCATTAGGGGTATAATGCAGTATGCAAATTCTTTATAAATGGAGGGTATTCAATGAGTGGAAATAAGTTAGGGAAGTACATCTTTTTTGGTGCATTGGTAGGTGGGTTAATCAGTCTATGCGACAGAACGACACGAGACGATATCATGAATAAATCCAGAAATTTCGTGTATGATGTTCGTTATTATTCGAAAAATCCGGAAGCTGTTAAATTCAAGCTTCAAGAAAAATCGGAAAAGTATCAATCGATTTATGAACAAGTTGCCAGTGATGCGACTTATTTCAAAGCAAAAATGGATGAATTAAAAGCGCTTAGCCCTCAAGTAAAGGAATTAGTCGTTGACACAAAGGAAGCATTTACTGAAGCAAAGGATGATTATAAAGCAATGGTGAGCGAGGGGTCTATCAGCGATTCAACGGAAAAGTAAGGGATGAAGAAAGGAGTGAAGATACAATGAAAAATAAAAAATCAAATACTCCTAAAAATAAATCAGCTATCAAACAAAAGATTGTAGAAAAGAAAAAACAAAAGATCAGTAATTCCAGTATTCAAAACTTAGCAATCGTAAAATTCATGGATGATGTCAAAGAAGGAGATTTGGATAAATTTGATGTGACAACTGTTAGTGGATTTTTAAAAGAGTTACTCACACGAATAAGGAAAGTCGATGTTACGGGCCTAGGGTCACAGCTCGCTTTCTTTTTCTTGTTATCTCTTTTTCCTCTATTAATCTTTCTATTTACGCTGTTGCCCTATTTAAATTTAGACCAGTCAGAAATATTTCTGTTTATCAGAGATTATGCGCCCGAAAGTGTAGCATTGCTAATTGAAGACACAATTGGCGAAATCTTAAATAATCGCAATACCGGTTTACTTTCAATCGGGGCACTAGCAACAGTGTGGTCCGCATCAAAAGGAATGAATGCACTGACAAAAGCATTGAATCGTTCTTATTTTACAGAGGAATCACGGTCTTTTATTGTCGCGCGTTCGATGTCGGTCGTCTTCACAATCATGCTCACAACAGTCCTTATTGTGGCACTTGTATTACCGGTATTCGGTAAACAGATTGGCATCTTCGCATTTTCGTATCTGGGATTAGAAGCGGGTTTTCTTTCATTATGGAATAACTTGAGATGGATCATTCCGCCAATTTTGCTGTTCAGTGTTTTTACACTTCTATACTGGCTCGTGCCGAACCTGAAGTTGCATATTAAAAGCGTCTTATTCGGAGCTGCTTTTGCAACATTAGGTTGGATACTAACGTCGATTGGATTCTCGTATTATGTTAGTAGTTTCGGTAACTACTCGGGAACATATGGGAGCATCGGTGCAATCATCGTATTAATGATGTGGTTATATTTCTCAGCCATTATTCTGATGCTTGGCGGTCAAATCAATGCAGTAATGAGTGAGCGCAGACAAGCGATTGCAGCGAAAAAGAAAAGCAAAGCGGTCACTTGACCGCTTTGCTTTTTTTAGTTCACCTTATTCAACATCCGTAATCCATTTAATATGACAAGAATTGTACTTCCTTCATGGCCAATCACACCTAGAGGAAGGTCAACAACTTGCATGAAGTTAGAAACGATCAACACTGCGATAACCGCAATTGAAAAGAACACATTTTGTTTTACGATACGTTGCATTTTTCGAGATAATTTAATGGCGTACGAAATATTTGTAAGGTCATTTTGCATGAGTACAATATCCGCCGTTTCTAGTGCGACATCGGTGCCATCACCCATCGCAATACCCGAAGTGGCTGTAGCCAGTGCGGGCGCATCATTTATCCCGTCGCCTACCATTGCAACGGCTTTGTATTCTTTAATAAGTTCTTTTAACTTTTCAACTTTCATTTCCGGCAAACATTCGGCGACATAGCGATCAATTTGAACTTCACCTGTTATTGCAGCCGCTGTTTTTTCATTATCGCCGGTTAGCATAATTGTTTGTATACCGGCTTTTTTTAATTCATGAATTGCTTGAATGGCTTCTTTTCGTAAAGTGTCCTTTGAAGCAATTGCAGCGACAATACCTTGATCATCTTTTAAGAAAACGACAGTCTTGCCACCATCAGATAAATTCATAGCGATTCCGTCGTTAAATTCCTCCGCAAGCTTCTTACCAACAAATCGAGGGTTGCCAACCAGAAACTCTTGATCTTGATAGATTGCACGAAGGCCATGCCCAGGTAAATCCTCAGTTTGAACGCCTTGTAAAGGAGTCAACTTCTTTTCTGCAGCAAAGTTTGTAATTGCGACGGCAAGTGGATGATTGGATTGTGATTCGATGCCAGCTATGAGGGCAAGCGTTTCATCACTATCTTCACCTTCACGTACAATGAAATCAGTTACAACTGGAAAACCTGTCGTTAACGTCCCTGTTTTATCGAAAGCAATTGCTTTAACCGAACTCAGAAGTTCGAGATGGATTCCCCCTTTAAATAAAACCCCTCGTCGAGCGCCGTTCGAAACAGCGGCTAGTGTCGCCGGCATGATGGATGCCACAAGCGCGCAAGGAGACGCGACAACAAGCAGAACAATGGCACGGTAGAAGGTTGTCGTCCAATCCCAGCCGAAAACAAAGTGGGGAAGAAACATCATGATGAAAACTGAGATCAGGACAATTTTTACATAAGTCCCTTCAAATCTTTCGATAAATTGTTGGGAAGGAGATTTTTCACTCTGTGCACTTTGAACGAGCGTGATGATTTTCTGGAAAAGCGTTTCAGAACTCAGCTTAGTCATTTCCATTTGAATCGCGCCGCTTAAATTCACTGTACCCGCAAATAAATCGTCTCCAATAGCTTTCGTAACGGGCATCGACTCTCCATTTATCGCGGACATGTCAATAGACGTCGTTCCTCTTGTTACTTTGCCGTCAACAGGAATGCGTTCCCCGGGTTTTACTAGTAACAACGCACCTACCGCTAGGGAATCGGTAGATACTTTTACAGTCGTTCCATCCTCATTCAATAGCCAGGCTTCTTCGGGTTGCAGTTCCATCAGTGAGGAGATTTCTTTGTGACTTTTATTGAGTGTATAGGTTTCCAACGCGCCGCTTAGCGCGAATATGAATATCAGTATTGCACCTTCCGCCCAGTATCCAATTAGAGCGGAGCCAATAGCGGCAAACACCATTAACATCTCAACATTTAACTCTTTATCTTTAATGGTCTCCTCGATGCCTTCCTTGGCTTTTGCATATCCACCTATTAAAAATGCGGCGATATATAATGATACCGAAAGCGTTTCGGCATCATTTTTACCACTCAGCCACGCGGTTACTATTAGAAGACCAGATAGTATAGCGGCAACAAGTTCAATATGTTCGAACCAATTCATTTTCCGTTGGTTTTCAACAGGGATATCCATGATAATCCTCCCCTTCGCGATAGTCTATATCAAGTGATAATTATTCTAATTATAGCATATGAATATTGGAACGGTAAGGGGTATGCTTATAGGAAAATTCATATGAGATTATTCACTTACTCTGGATGAATTAGTTCTTTTGAATCAAATTCAAATTAGATTAGTGTGAACATTGTCAATACAGAATTAATGTGTTAAGCTATATTTAATCAATCGAAAGGGAGGGCGTAGTGTTAGTGTAGACGAACTCAAATCCAAGTTGAAGGAGGGGATTCGTAAGCGTCCTATGGTGTTAATCTTTCCCAACGGACAATACGATTTATGGAAGCTGATAGTGGAGAATCATTTAAAACGTAAAAGGCTTAGCTCATCTGAAAGTAAGAGATGGACTAAGCCTTTTTCTAATTGATTTTATATGTTTTAACGATCTCAATCGATTCTGCTACTGATTGTGCCATTGAACAGTTTTTCATTGTCAAATCCATTACCCTCGGCATTTTTTCTTCCTTAATTTCAGTTCCCTCGAGAATGAAATGCAGATGAATTTTCTCAACTCTATTTGCCTCGTCCGGATTTCTAACAACTTCCTTCACCTCAATATGAATATCAGTTGCAGGCATTCGCATTTTTTCAAGAACCTTTTTCATTACGCCACCACTGCAAACTGCAATTGAAGATACCAAGAGTTGGTAAGGTCTGAATCCAAGTTCCTCATTTGGAGATATATCAAGTGTTCCAAATGATGTCTCGGTTTGAAAACCACTTTCGGTCATTTTGAAATTCATATGTAATCCCTCCCCAATATGTTAGAATTATACACGATTTACTATTTCATTGGAACGGGTTGACTTTATGAGTACATTTACAAAAATAGAACAAAGACGATTTCGAATTCTTGTTTTAATTGTTGCTATTTCAGGATTTTCACAAGGTATGCTCCTGCCATTAATTTCTGTTATCTTTGAAAAAGATGGTGTTTCGAGCGCATTAAATGGTTTGAACGCAACCGGTTTATATATTGGGACGCTGCTCGTGTCCCCCTTCATGGAAGCACCCCTGAGAAGATTTGGCTTTAAACCAATTATTGTTGGGGGCGGCATGTTGGTATTCATTTCATTATTAATATTTCCATTGTGGAAAAGTATGGTGTTTTGGTTCATCCTTCGATTAATTATCGGAATTGGGGATCATGCCCTACATTTCTCGACGCAAACTTGGGTGACAAGCTTTTCACCTAAACATCGTCTTGGCCGTAATATAGCTGTGTATGGTTTGTCGTTCGGTGTCGGTTTTGCAACGGGTCCTTTGTTTGTTCCGCTTGTAAACGTGTTTGAAGGTTTGCCATTTATCGTTTCGGGCGTTCTTTGCATGATTGCATGGTCGTTCATTTTCTTATTGAAAAATGATTTTCCAGATGTGATTAAAGGAACGTCAGCTGAAGCAGGATTCTTCAAGCGTTTTAAGACAACTTCCGCCTTTGCGTGGTTGGCGTTTCTTGGGCCGTTTGGGTATGGCTTTCTAGAATCATCTTTGAATGCGATTTATCCTGTCTATGCACTGCGGACCGGAATTAGTGTAGCTTCTGTCTCCCTAATATTAGCGACCTTTTCAGCTGGTGGGATTGTTTCTCAAATACCATTAGGCATGCTTTCGGACCGAATTGGAAGACGTCCCGTATTTCTCATCGCATTGGGCGGGGGAGCTACTGCATTTTTTGCGGCAAGTTTGTTTGAAGCTTCAACTTTACTTGTGCTGGGAACCTTTTTCGTAGCTGGATTATTTGTAGGATCCATCTATTCCCTTGGAATTTCATATATGTCAGATTTAACACCAACCGAATTATTGCCAACTGGAAATCTGTTGTGTGGGATCTTTTTTAGTTTTGGTAGTTTAACGGGTCCATTTTTAGGCGGTTTATTTTTAGAGTTCGAAGCTACATTCAGCTTTTTATTACTCATTTCTTTATTTTTAGGCGTGCTATTTCTCGTGTCAGCGACGAATAAACCACAAAAGCGCCTGATTTAAGGCGCTTTTGATTAAAATACTGGTTCAACACCCTCATATTCCATAACAAGATCGTCAAGGGATTTGAACACATAGCCTTCTTTTTTAGCATCCTGAATAAAGGAAGGAAGCGCTTCTGCGTTATCCGAAGACACCGTATGCATTAAGATAACAGCGCCAGGGTGCAATTGTTTCATGAGCTCGCCATAAGCATAATCTTTTCCTTTTGGCTTATCTTTATGCCAGTCGATGAAGGCAATCGACCAAAAAATATGGCGATAGCCGAGTTTATTGCCATGACTTAGTAGTTTTTCATTAAAGATCCCTTTCGGAGGTCTAAAGTAAACGGTTCGTTCAATCCCGGTAAATTCTTTAAGCTTTTTGTCGAATCGGCTCAACTCATCTTCCATTCCTTTTTCCGATAAATTTGCCATATTCGGATGGTCATATGAGTGATTTCCTATAATATGACCCTCTTTAACCATACGTTTCAGTATTGGTGTCGCACTCGTCAAATAATGACCGGTTAGAAAAAATGTCGCATGTACATCTTCTGTTTTCAATGTATCCAAAATCGATTCGGTATGGCCTGCTTCATAGCCATTATCAAATGTTAGATAAACTACTTTTTCATCAGGTTTTCCTTTATAAATGGCGCCGTATTTATCTAAAACTTGATTGAAAGCAGCACCTGCATCTGGTGGAACTCCGTTAGTCGCTTTCTTAAATCCCCAATGAAATTCTTCCGCGGCGGCTGAATAGGGATTGAAAACGATACCCGCTAAAATGATCATGACAGCTAATGACAAACCGCGCCAGTGATATTTATTCATACTAAAAAGCACCCTCCTTTTAAGGTAGGATGCGTGGAAGTACCGTAATTATACGTTTTTAGTAAGTAGATTTTCTAAGGCTGATTCCAATGTGGGAAATGAAAATTCGAAGTCATTTTCAAGTAATTTTTCAGGCTTTACATGTTGACCTGTCAATACCAAAGCACTTTTTTTACCAAGCGCTAATTTCATTGCAAAAGAAGGCATTGGAATCCAATGAGGTCTTCTGAGGACAGCGCCAATTGTTTGCCCAAATTCTTTCATGCGTTTTGGAGATGGGGCCGTGACGTTTACAGGTCCGCTTAGATTCCGGTTTTCAATCGCAAATAAAATCGCGCGGGCAACGTCATTGATATGCACCCAGGATACCCATTGTTTACCTGTCCCAACAGTACCGCCTGCAAATAATTTATAAGGAAGCGCCATAAGCGGGAAAGCTCCACCGTCTAGACTGAGCACGACGCCGAATCTCGTGCAAACAACACGAAGTCCGTCCTTTTCAGCGCTTAATGCTTTTTGTTCCCAATCATGCACGGTCTTCCCAAGAAAATCACTTGCAACTTCATTTGATTGCTCATTATAAAGCTTGTGCTTGTCTGCCGGATAAATTCCTATCGCACTCGCATTGATCAATATTGACGGCGCTTTAGGAAGCGCGCGAATGATTCGTAGGAGTTCATCCGTAGCCGTCATTCTGCTTTCATAAATTAGTCGTTGATGATTTTCTGACCAACGACCATCATTAATTGACACGCCCGCGAGGTTAATAAAAGCATCCGCATACCCGATTGCATCTTCCGGTAAAAGACCTTCAGAAAGCCATTCCACATGTTGATCATCCATCACATTTTTCCTGGTTAGTATCACAACTTGATGACCAGCTTCTTGCAAAACTTCAGTTACTTTTTGACCTATTAATCCAGAGCCACCTGCAAGTACTATTTTCATTCTTATCGCCTCCGTCATATAAAAATAATTTGTTTTGCTGAATCAATTAGACAGAACATGTATACTAAAGGAAAGTACAGGAGGGATTAACGTGCCTGTTATTACAAAGATAACACAACAAAAGAGAGATAAGGAACGCTATAATATTTTCCTAGATGAAAAGTATGCGTTCAGCGTTCATGAATCCGTTTTGGTTAAATTTGAATTAACAAAAGGTATGACGTTGGAAGATTGGTCTGTCGACGAGATGGTTTATGAAGATGAAATTCGTAAAGCATTCAATCGCGCGCTTCATTACCTCGGGTTCCGTATGCGAAGTGAGTTTGAAGTGAAACAAAAGCTATTGGAAATCGGGTATGGTGAAGCGATTGTATTAGAAGCAATTGTGAAGTTAAGAAACCTCGGTTTTCTGAACGATGAAACATTTTCGGAAGCTTTATTGGAAACACAAAAAAGATCTTCAAGTCGAGGTCCCCGTGCAATTCAACAAGAACTTCAAAAGAAAGGGATTGGAAAGGAATTGCAGGAACAAGTGCTGGATTCCTATACTGAAGAGGAGCAAATTGAAATTGCCAGGAATCTTGCAGAAAAAGAAGCTTCAAAAAAACGTTCACAATCACCTGCTCAAACCAAACAGCGAATTCATAATGTTTTATTACGCAAAGGGTATTCCTATGAAATTATTAAGCAGGCTTTAGAAAATATAGATTTATCCATTGATGAAGATGAGTGGGCTGAAGTAATTGAGTCGATTGGTGAGAAAGCATGGCGCCGATACAGTTCGAGATTTAGTGGCAGAGACCGTAATAATCGAGTAAAACAATCCTTGTATCAAAAAGGAATTCCGTTTGAACGAATAGATCGGTTTATCGAGATGAAGGAGAATGAAGATGACAACTGAGAAAAAATACAGCGAAATGACAGAACATGAATTACGCGGCGAAATCGCAAATTTACGAGAAAAAGCACGTAAAGCAGAACAACTCGGTATTCTAAACGAGTTCGCGGTTTATCAGCGGAAAATGTTGATGGCCGAAGCCTTTTTAATCGATCCAGCTACAATTGAAATTGGAGAAATTTATCGCATCGAAGGCGATGAAGGAATGTTTTTTCAAGTTGACTACTTAAAAGGACGCTTTGCTTGGGGGCACAGACTGGGTGGCAATCTGGCAAAGGAAGCCCTGCCTATATCGATGTTGAAACCGGTGAAAACGGGGAAGTAAACTAGAGAAAAGCTATGAACATGAAATATGTCATAGCTTTTCATTTGGTCTAGCTTCAGGGTCCCGCGCTTTTGTTTTTTCAAGAATGAGGTATAAAGTTTAATTTTTTATTGAGCTTTTCTTCGGAAAATATCCATCCAGTATACGAATTAATGACATTCATTTCCGAATCCACATGAGCGACTGCAACAAATGGGTAATAATCTTTATTTCGATAACGTAAATCAATTAAGCGAATCTCGCATAAATCACCAATTTTCGTTAATTCCCATCTATAAATTGGTGAAAATGCAGTGAATGCTTTTATATTATTGTCCTCTAAGGCAGCTCTTACTTCTGGAAGTTCAGGTAGTGGATCTTTTGTAAATCGATCGAAAATCGTAATCGAACGTCCATAAGCACGCCCAACATAATGACATGTCGGGGAAGAAGCCGCTACTCTCCATTGGAAAAAACGGATTGTCGGCGCAATAATAATTTCGTCTGCATCGGGAATAGTATGTGCAACGGCACGTATTACCGCATATTTTAACGCAAACCGCAGCAAATAGTAGATGAAGATGATTCCATACATAATCGATATCGGATAAATCGGTTCGACTCCGAATAACCACACCGTTATGGCTAATAGATGTAACACAAAAATAACGGGGTCGAATGTATTGATCACGCCTATTGCGACCCACTTTTTGGAGAATGGCCGCAAAGCTTGCGTTCCATATGAATTAAAGATATCAACAAATACATGGAGAAATACGGCTAAAAATGACCATGCCCATACATGGATAAAGTTGGCCCCTGGGAAAAGTAACGTCAAGATGACAGTTAGTAGAAGCGGCCAAAGTAATACCGCGGGAATCGAATGCGTGATTCCGCGATGGTGGCGAATGTATACTGCGTTATTTCTAAGTTTTAAAACGGTGTCGATGTCGGGGATTAGCGAACCGACGACAATTCCTGAAAATACCGCGCTAGTCGTCACTGCATCTGCTGAAACGACTGGGTCAGATAGGGCTATCCCGCATATTGCAACACCCATGACGACATGAGTTCCAGTGTCCAAAAAATCAGCTCCTTTTGTCGGAAGACACTTGCTTTTCTCCCTAACATGGAATCGAGAATTGTGCATAGGGATGTCCTTAATTCTTGTATACCCTTTTCTGCTTAATCATAACATACGCTTTATGGAGGAAAACATGCGAATAATAGAAGAAAAAGATAAATTTTGTAATGCCCTAATTTCGTGGTATAACGACGAAAAAAGAGACTTACCATGGCGACAAACATCCAATCCCTACTACATATGGGTGTCGGAAGTGATGCTGCAACAAACACGTGTCGATACAGTAATTCCATACTATAACCGCTTTATCACAAGATATCCTACGATGGAATCCCTGGCGAATGCAGATGAAGATGAATTGTTGAAAATGTGGGAAGGACTTGGCTACTATTCTCGTGCTCGGAACCTGCAATCTGGCGTTCGAGAAGTTGTTGAAAAGTACGACAGTAAAGTCCCGGAAAATCGAAAAGAAATCTCTACTTTAAAAGGTGTCGGCCCATATACTGCCGGCGCTGTACTTAGTATTGCTTTCGGTATACCTGAACATGCAGTAGACGGAAATGTCATGCGGGTACTCTCAAGACTTTTGCTAATTGAAGAAGATATTACCATTCCAAGAACGAAACGAATCTTCGAAGAAGTAATTATGGAATTAATTGACCAAGAAGATCCATCCTCTTTCAATCAAGGACTAATGGAACTAGGCGCAACAATCTGTACACCGAGACCGAAATGTCTTCTATGTCCTGTGAGAACTTTTTGTTCTGCTTTTGATGAAGGACGACAAGATGAGTTGCCGGTTCGAACGCGAAAGAAAAAAAGTAAAATCGTTCCCGTTGCATCATTTGCAATCCAAAATAAAAATGGTGACTGGTTACTAAGAAAGCGTCCTAAGACTGGGCTTCTTGCAAATTTATGGGAGTTTCCCATCATTGAAGTGAAGGACGATCGTAAGCCAATTGAAATCTTCACGGCTGAAATTGGCTTACCTATAAAATCACTTAGCGAAGTGATTGCCTTTAAACATATATTTACGCACATAACATGGGAAATGAATGGGTATCGGGCCCGATTAAACGAAGAAGAACCAGTTCCAGAAGGTTATCAATTTTTTACTAAAGATGAAGTTGAAACTTTGCCCAAACCCGTTCCAATTATAAAGATATGGGAATCGATTAAAAATGGAGGAATTTAAAAATGACTGAAAATAAAGTAGCTATGGTAACGGGAAGTTCTAGAGGATTAGGAAAAGCGTTGGCGATTGAACTTGCGAAAAATGGATACGACATTGTTGTGAACTATGCACGTAGCAAATCAGCAGCTGAAGAAACTGTAAAAGAAATCGAAGCGCTAGGTAGAAAAGCAATCATGCTCCGAGCGAATGTGGGAGATGTAAAAAAGCTTCGCGCAATGTTCGAACAGGTAAAAGAAGAATTCGGAAGACTAGATGTATTTGTTTCAAATGCGGCATCAGGCGTTTTGCGTCCGATAATGGAACTCGAAGAAACACATTGGGATTGGACGATGAATATTAATGCGAAAGCGATGTTATTTGGCGCACAAGAAGCGGCTAAACTCATGGATAACGGCGGTAAAATAATTGGCATAAGTTCACTCGGTTCAATTCGGTATCTTGAAAATTACACAACAATTGGCGTATCGAAAGCAGCAATTGAATCGTTAACGCGTTATCTAGCAGTCGAATTCGCGCCAAAAGGCATTATTGTGAACTCCGTTTCTGGAGGTGCGCTTGATACAGATGCGTTAAAACATTTTCCGAACCGTGATGAACTACTAGATGATGCCAGAAAAAATACACCAGCAGGTCGTATGGTCGAAATTGATGACATGGTAAAAACAGCGATGTTCTTAATATCTGATGACTCGAACATGATTTGCGGTCAAACGCTTATTGTGGACGGCGGACGATCAATCGTCATGTAAATAAAAAATAAATGGATAAAAAATAATTTTCTGCACATGTTAATGAGCACGGAGGTGAATATCCATGACTAAAAACCAAAACCCGAATCAAACTAACGTGAACAAAGTTAGGCAACAAAACCAGCAATCATTGCAAGGGCAAACTCAAAACCCAATGGGGGAAGAGTTTGGTTCCGAGACTGATGTGAATCAGGTTAGGCAACAAAACCAGCAGTCTGAAGCTAAAAAGCAACAACAGTCTTCAGGTATGCGTGCGAATCGATTCGAAAACGGTTCTAAGTAAGTGGATGGACATCACCTGCCGGCAGAAGCTAAAAGCTTCTGCCGGTTTTTTGATATTCCTGAAAATATGGCATATTTAAATGCTATGGTTTCATCTTTCAGAGTTCTATTGATATACTAGTGAAATCATATAAGCATATCGAAACTTTAGGGCAACGAAAAGGTGGGATGAAAAAATGGTGATTCCTAAGGAAGGGGAAACAATACAAGTACATAGTTATAAACATGATGGAAATATCCATCGCGTGTGGCAAGAAACAACCGTATTAAAAGGAACCCGTAATATTGTGATTGGCGGCAACGAACGGACTCTAGTCACAGAAGCGGATGGACGAACGTGGGTTACCCGAGAACCATCAATTTGTTATTTCCATGCAGAGTATTGGTTTAATATTATTTGCATGCTCAGAGAAGATGGTGTTTATTATTACGTTAATATGAGTTCTCCATTCGTTTATAATAACAAAACGTTGAAATATATCGATTACGATCTGGATGTAAAAGTATTTCCAGATATGAGTTACATGATTTTGGACGAAGATGAATATGAGGATCATAAAAAACAGATGAACTATCCAGATGTGATAGATCAAATATTATATAATAATCTTGATAAATTACTGAGTTGGATTAAGCAACGTCGCGGTCCGTTTGCGCCAGACTTTATCGAAGCGTGGACAGCAAGATATGAATTTCAAAAGAAAATTCGGAGCAGTGAGAAACCGCCGCACAACGAATAAGCTTTATTGTAGTAGGAGGAAAATGGATGGGTGGCAGTATTAAACGTTATTTAAAATTTGTTAAGCCATACAAATGGTTGATATTACTTACATTAG
Source organism: Sporosarcina sp. 6E9 (assembly GCF_017921835.1). Lineage (NCBI taxonomy): Bacteria > Bacillati > Bacillota > Bacilli > Caryophanales > Caryophanaceae > Sporosarcina > Sporosarcina sp. 6E9. The sequence goes on from NZ_JAGEMN010000006.1 coordinate 133,980, forward strand.
TCATAGGTATCATTAAATTCGCTATACCACTTTTCATGCCGCTATTAATCAGAATTGTCATTGATGACATTATCGGGGAACCGTCCTTATCAGCGCAGGAAGCGACGAAACAATTATTTTACTGGCTTGGCGGAACGATGTTGGTATTTTTTATCGTCCGTCCACCAGTTGAATACTACCGACAATATTATGCGCAGTATGTGAGCAATAAAATCTTATATGATATTCGTGAAAATTTGTATTCGCATCTACAAAAGCTCAGCCTTCGTTATTACTCGAATACGCGAGCAGGCGAGATCATTTCACGCGTTATTAACGATGTTGAACAAACAAGAAACTTTGTCATGATTGGACTTATGAACGTTTGGCTCGACTTGGCGACAATTCTAATCGCTGTTGGAATCATGTTAACAATGGATATTCCGTTGACAATTGTAACGCTTCTCGCATTTCCTTTTTACGGTTATAGCGTAAAGCATTTCTTCGGGAAGCTTCGTATTTTGACACGAAAACGGTCGCAAGCGCTTGCGGATGTCCAAAGTTATTTACACGAACGTGTTTCAGGTGTCAGTGTTATTAAAAGTTTTGCATTGGAAGATGTCGAGCAAGAAAAATTCAATGAAACCAATGGTACCTTTTTAGAAAAAGCAATTGATCATACGCGATGGAATGCAAAAGCTTTCGCTGTAGTCAATACCATTACCGATGTGGCCCCGCTTCTCGTTCTTGGATATGCCGGATACCAAGTAATAAATGGAAATCTCTCCGTTGGTACAATGGTTGCGTTTATTGCATTTATTGATCGCGTGTATAGTCCGCTTCGTAGACTTGTGAATTCGTCAACATCGCTGACGCAATCTTTTGCATCCATGGACCGCGTGTTTGAATTAATGGAAGAAAAGTATGACATAACTGATAAAGAAAACGCAGTTCCACTACCTAACATTAATGGGGAAATCGAGTTCGATAATGTCAGTTTCGCCTATGAGGAAAACGGGGAAGAGGTATTGAAAGGCATTAGTTTCAAAGCGAACCCTGGTGAAACAGTTGCATTTGTAGGGATGAGCGGCGGAGGGAAATCGACCATTGTCGGGTTGATCCCGCGTTTTCATGATGTGAAGAGCGGCGCAGTTCGAATAGATGGGCATGATATCAGAGATGTTCAAGTGAAATCATTACGAGATCAAATCGGGATAGTGTTGCAAGACAGTATTTTATTTAGCGATTCCGTGAAGAGTAATATTTTAATGGGAAAACCTGATGCAACGGATGAAGAAGTCATTGCGGCGGCGGTCGCAGCCAATGCGCATGATTTCATCAAAGAGCTTCCGGAAGGGTATGAAACTACTGTCGGGGAGCGTGGTGTTAAACTTTCAGGAGGTCAAAAACAACGCATTGCTATCGCACGCGTATTCTTGAAAAATCCGCCACTTCTTATTTTAGACGAAGCAACTTCGGCACTAGACCTTGAAAGTGAAGCACTTATCCAAGAGTCTCTAGAAGTTTTGGCACATGAAAGAACGACACTTGTAGTTGCCCACAGATTATCAACCATTACGCATGCCGATAAGATATTTGTAGTCGATGCAGGCGAAGTGAAAGAAATGGGAACACATGAGGAGTTAATGAAAAAAGAAGGAATCTACTTCGGTTTATTCCAAGTGCAACATATTTAAATGACTAGACGTTATCGTCGTCCTTATAAGGGACAACGATAACGTTTTTTTAATACATAAAACAATAATCCTGAATCGCAGTTGTAATATTTTATATTATCAGTATAATTGTCATATACGAATTAATCAGAATACCAATAAGAAATTAGAAAAGGGTGATCTGGTGGATAATCGAAAATCCGTTCTTCAAGTGAAAAATCTACAGACTACTTTTTTCACAGACTCAGGGGAAATACCAGCAGTGGATCATATTGACTTCCATTTAAAAGAAGGCGAAGTTCTTGGCATTGTCGGGGAATCAGGCTGTGGAAAAAGTGTAACTTCGCTATCAATTATGGGGCTTGTACCGAGCCCGCCTGGAAAGATTGTCGGAGGAGAAATACTCTTTAAAGACCGAGACTTACTGAAAATGTCGGAAACCCAAATGCGCCATGTGCGCGGGAATGATATTGCAATGATATTTCAGGAGCCAATGACTTCGTTAAATCCACTTTTTACAATAGGCAATCAGCTAATTGAGGCGGTCTTAATTCATAATAAGAAGTGGTCGAAGAAGAAAGCTACCGAAAGAGCAGTTGAAATGCTGACACTTGTAGGCTTACCTAGAGCCAGCGATTTAATGAAAGATTATCCCCACCAATTATCAGGAGGAATGAGACAGCGAGTCATGATTGCCATGGCGCTCGTTTGTGATCCGACTGTATTAATCGCAGATGAACCGACAACGGCGCTAGATGTGACCATTCAAGCGCAAATCCTAAAGTTGATGAAAGAATTAAATACGCGTTTAAATACCGCGGTTCTTCTCATTACGCATGACCTCGGCGTTGTCGCTGAAACGTGCGAACGTGTAATTGTCATGTATTCGGGTCAAATAATTGAAGAAGCACCCGTAAAGACGATTTTTGAAAATCCTGAGCACCCGTACACGAAAGGGCTAATTCAATCGGTTCCAGACATTAGATATAAAAAGGATCGACTCTTTTCAATCGCCGGGAACGTACCAAGGCCGGGTACAATCGAACGTGGATGCCGATTTGCTGAACGTTGCGAGTTTGCATTTGACCGTTGTCTACAAGAAAATCCTGAACTATACGAAACATCTTCGGCTCATCAAACAAGGTGCTTCCTGTATGACAAAAAAGGAGTCGAAGCACATGACAAAACCCTTATTGAAAGTTGAAAACTTGAAAAAGTATTTTCCGATTAAAAAAGGAATGCTTGGACGAGTTGCAGGCCAAGTAAAAGCAGTGGATGATATATCCTTTTACGTGAATGAAGGTGAAACGCTAGGAATTGTTGGTGAATCAGGATGCGGTAAATCAACAACTGGTCGTATGCTACTAAGGTTACTTGAACCAACAGAAGGTACGGTTGAGTTTGATGGGAAAGATATCACAAAACTATCCGCGGAAGAAATGCGGAAAACGAGACGCGATATTCAAATGGTATTTCAAGATCCCTATGCTTCTTTAAATCCAAGACATACCATCGAAAAGATTTTAGGAGAACCTTTACTGGTCCATGGTATGAAAAGCGTCAAGGAACGAAATGCTAAAATTCATGAATTTTTAGAAGTTGTCGGATTAAGCGACTTTCATGCAAAACGCTACCCGCATCAGTTTAGTGGCGGGCAACGACAGCGAATCGGCATCGCAAGAGCGCTCATGACAAATCCAAAATTAATTATTGCGGATGAACCGGTATCTGCGCTTGATGTATCAATCCAAGCACAAGTACTTAATTTAATGCAAGACTTGCAAAAAGAATTTAATTTAACTTATATCTTTATCGCCCATGATCTTGGAGTGGTTCGCCACATTAGTGATCGAGTGGGCGTTATGTATCTAGGGAAAATGGTGGAAGTTTCAGAGAGTGAAGACCTTTATGCAAAACCACTTCATCCATATACACAAGCCTTATTATCAGCAGTCCCAGTTCCAGATCCAGACTATGTCAAACAGGAAGTTTTTCTAGAGGGGGATATACCAAATCCAGCAGATCCCCCAACAGGTTGCACATTCCACACAAGATGCCCGTTTAAAATGGACATTTGCACGCGGGAAATTCCAAAGCTTATAGAAGTTGACGCAGGTCATTCTGTTGCGTGCCATTTATATCCGGATGGTGCCGACAATGATATAAAAATTGATGGAGGGGTCATTACATGAGAAAAGGCAAGTTTTGGTCGTTAGCGCTGTTACTTCTCCTCGCATTATCCATGGTTCTTGCAGCATGCGGGAACGAAGATGGAGACAAAGGGAGTAAAGAAGAAGAAAGCGGAGATAAAGGGACGGAAACAGAAACGGATGGTAGTGGAGAAACACTAGTGTTTGGACGTGGTGGCGATTCAACATCACTAGACCCATCACGCGTTACTGAAGGTGAAACGTTCAAAGTAACTGTGAATCTTTTTGAGACGCTACTAAACTTTGGTGAACAAGACACGACGATTAACAAAGGACTTGCAAAGGACTGGAGCACATCTGAGGATGGACTTACGTATACGTTTGATTTAGAAGAGGGGATTAAATTCCATGATGGTACAGACTTTAATGCGGATGCAGTCGTTAAAAACTTTGAAAGATGGGCAAACGGCGACGAGGAAATGTTCCCGTATTACGCATCGATGTTCGGCGGATTTAAAGATGATGAAAGCCACGTCATTGAATCAGTCACAGCAGAAGGTGATTTCACAGTCGTTATTAAACTGAAAAGACCACAAGCGCCGTTCCTCAAGAACATCGCGATGGACATGTTTGCAATTGCCAGCCCAACTGCATTTGAAAAAGATGACAATGAATTTGCTAGAAACCCAGTTGGAACCGGTCCATTCAAATTTGTTGACTGGAAACCAAATGATTCTATCACAATTGAAAAGTTTGATGGGTATTGGCAAGAAGGACTTCCGAAACTTGGAAAGGTCATCTTCTTATCGATTCCAGATAACTCAGCACGTTTAAATGCATTACTTTCAGGCGACATCGATCTTGCTGACGGCATTAATCCTTCCGATGGTAAATCGATTGAAGATAGTGCTGACTTGCAATTATTCGAACGTCCATCGATGAACGTCGGCTATCTCGGTTTGACCGTGACACGTCCGCCGTTTGATAATAAATTAGTTCGTCAAGCGATGAACCATGCGATTGACAAACAAACAATCATCGATTCATTCTTTGAAGGGCGTGCTAATATCGCTGTAAACCCAATGCCACCATCAATTTCTGGATATAACGAAGATATTAAAGGCTACGATTACGATCCGGAAAAAGCAAAAGATTTACTAAAAGAAGCAGGTTATGAAGACGGATTTGAAATGGAACTGTGGGCAATGCCAGTACCTCGTCCATACATGCCGGACGGTGAAAAAGTTGCCGAAGTTATTCAAAAAAACCTAGAAGACATCGGTGTTAAAGCGAAAATTGTTTCCCATGAATGGGCGACATACTTGGAACTTGCCAGTAAAGGGGACGCGGATGCGTTTATGCTTGGTTGGACTGGGGATAACGGAGATGCGGATAACTTCCTTTATGTTCTTTTAGATGAAGATAATATCGGAAGCAACAACTACACGTACTTCAAAAATGACGAAATGCATGATTTATTCATTGAAGCACAATCAGAGGTTGATGAAGATAAGCGTATCGAGCTTTATGAACAAGCACAGGAAATCATTCACGAAGAAGCACCGTGGGTACCACTTGCACACTCGACGCCACTTCTTGGAGGGGCGAAAGAGTTAACAGGTTTCATGCCACACCCTACTGGTTCGGATATCCTGAAAAACGTAGATTTTAAGTAAGTGATGAAAAGGGGGAGGGTCTGTTGGATTCTCCCCTTTTTTATTCCGAATAATTGTACATATAAATAAAAATCCAAGCTATTCAGTCGAAGGGGTGAATCGATTGCTAAACTATATAGGGAGAAGGTTGCTACATCTTATCCCAGTCTTGCTGGGGATGACATTTATCGTGTTTATGATTATCCGAGCGATTCCGGGTAATCCGGCACAAATGATCCTTGGCCAACAAGCGACGAAGGAAGCTGTCGAAGCATTGACGGTGAAACTTGGACTCGATAATCCATGGTATATCCAATACTTTAAATATCTTGGTGCCTTATTCAAAGGGGATTTGGGCGAATCAATGAGAACCCATGCACCTGTAGCGGATGAAATATGGCCCTATTTAGCAGCTACTGCGGAACTCGCAGTATTTGCAATCATCATTGCAATCGTTGTTGGTATTAATGCAGGAATTATTTCCGCGTGGTTTCAAAACTCCTGGTTCGATTACACGGCAATGGTTCTTGCGTTAGTTGGTGTTTCAATGCCGATTTTTTGGCTCGGTCTAATGGAACAATGGCTATTTTCGTTGGAGTTGGGCTGGTTGCCGACAACAGGTCGGATGCAAGTTCGGGATCCTGTTGCGTCAATAACGAATTTATATGTCATAGATACGATAATAGCCGGACGTTTTGACCAACTATGGCAAGTTATTCGCCATTTGATATTACCGGGTTTTGCGTTAGCAACCATACCGATGGCAATTATTGCACGTATGACGAGGTCAAGCATGCTTGAAGTAATGCGTTCCGATTATATTCGCACAGCACGGGCTAAAGGACAAAAAATGTTTTGGGTCGTTTACAAACACGCGCTTAAAAACGCTATTATCCCAGTATTAACAATTATCGGGTTGCAAATGGGGATGCTTCTCGGCGGTGCAATATTAACTGAAACGATTTTTGCTTGGCCGGGCATCGGAAGATACATTTACGATGCAATTGGTTATCGCGATTACCCCGTGATTCAGTCGGGCATATTAATTATCGCATTTTTCTTTGTCATGATAAATTTATTAGTCGATTTATTGTATAGCTTCATCGACCCAAGGATTAAATATGATTAAGGAAAGGGGGAGTCGCGATGTCTGAACTATTACCAAAAGTAGATGGAATCGCAGAGGCGAAAGTTGACCGATCAGCTGGGCCTTGGCGAGAAGCATGGAAAGGGTTTAGGAAAAGTAAAGTAGCGGTTGTCGGCATGGTAATCGTATTTTTCTTTATAGTCGTAGCTATTGTCGGCCCGTTTATCGCAAAAGAAGGCATAAATGAACAGTTTATGGCTGATCGTCTTCTACCTCCTTCGTCAGAGTATTGGCTTGGAACAGATGACTTTGGACGCGATATTTTATCTAGAATTATTCACGGAGCACGAATTTCGTTGTGGGTCGGGTTCTTTTCAGTTATCGGGTCGGTCGTTATCGGAAGTGCGCTTGGTATAATCGCTGGTTATTATGGCCGCTGGGTTGATACAATCATTTCAAGAGTTTTTGATATTATGCTTGCATTCCCATCAATACTACTAGCGATTGCGATTGTTTCCGTACTAGGTCCTTCCTTACAAAATGCATTAATAGCAATTGCAATTATTAATGTACCGAACTTCGGACGGCTAATCCGCTCGAAAGTGCTTAGTATAAAAGAAGATGAATATATTACCGCAGCTAAAGGGGTAGGTATGAAAGATGCGCGCATATTATTTTCGCATATACTGCCCAATTCCATGGCGCCGGTAATTGTTCAAGGAACATTAGCGATTGCGACTGCAATCCTAGAAGCCGCCGCACTTGGATTTCTCGGGCTCGGTGCTGCCGCGCCAGAACCTGAATGGGGAAAAATACTCGCAGACTCGAAAAATTATCTTCAATCAGCACCATGGACAATGATATTCCCGGGACTTGCCATCATGCTAACTGTTCTTGGTTTCAACTTAATGGGGGACGGATTACGAGATGCAATGGACCCCCGGATGAAAAACTAAAAAAACCCGCCCATCAATTCACTCTCGATGGGCGGGATTATCTTTTTCAGTAACTTTCTTCGTTAAAATCAACATTTATATTGACTTTATGGTGCTTGTGGATCGAGACAATAAGCGTATCCAAATGTTCTAATTGCTCCTCGTAATTCAAGATAGCAGAGAGTACATGAAGTAGATGATAGGATGAGAATTCTTCTTCTTCTTTGGTAAGTGCGATTTCTTTCGCGAAAATCTCCAATACTTCATGTCGTTGAATATAGTCTTCATTATTATCGGAAGACATGCTTTCAGGTTTTAACTTGCCAACAAATTTAAGGTGCAACTGTTCGTGGTAGGTTAAAAGCGCATCAAGTCGTTCTTGAACCATCATTCGAAATTGCTCCGGCAACACGATAAGTTCATTTTCATATTTATGAATTCGTTGGAGTACTTCATAACTTCGTCTTGACGCCGCAATCATCTGGCGATAAACAACGAGCTTTCTTCCCTTGTTTCTTGTGACTTTTTTAAAATAACTACGTTCCTCTTTATAAAATAGAAATGTCTGCTCGATTGCAGCAAGCCGATCTTTTATCGTCTTTAGTGCCATCTTTGTTGAAATATGGTCTGATGTTTGTCTGCCAGCAATTCGAGTCCATCGAATAATCTCATCTTGTGTCTGATTGATTGATTGGAACAACTTGGTTTCGTATTTTGGCGGTAGAAAGAGCAGATTGACTAAAAATGCTGCAAAGACACCGACGAAAAACGTTGTAAATCTTAATACGGCATAGATTAGAAATTCATCGTTCTGTATTTCCATAATGGCAATCATCATAACGAGTGCCATCGAAATGGACGCTTCGAGTTTTAATTTATTCATAATCAAAATAATGATTACAGCGGCTAACCCGATGACAACAAGTTGATGACCAAATATGAGTACAAATATAATTGCAATAACCGCGCCGATGACGTTACCTTGAATCTGTTCGACGATTCTTAAATAGGATCGGTAAATAGAAGGTTGAATCGCAAAAATTGCAGCGATTCCCGCGAATACTGTTTGCGGAAGTTGGAGTAATTCCGCTATGAATAACGCCAACACAATCGCAACACCGGTTTTAATGATGCGGGCACCAAGTCTCATGGAAATCTCCCTTTCTTAGTGGACAGTACTTTTTCGCTAATTTACCTGATCAATTATCTAGGGTAACTGCAAGCTCCTCAAATGATTTATCAACTGCGATAATTGTTTCGTTAATGATGGATTCCGTATGGGCGGTCGTTAAAAACCAAGCTTCATACTTAGACGGAGCAATATTGATCCCGTTTTTTAGTAACAACTTGAAAAACTTGCCGAATACTTCACCATTTGTAGCTTCAGCTTGTTCATAGTTTTCAACTTTTACATCCGTGAAAAATAATGTCAACGCTCCGCCTAGACGGTTCGTTGTCAACGTTATTCCATGCTTTTTAGCAGAAGCTACGATACCTTCTTCCAGTATCGCCCCAAGTCGATCCATTTCATCGTAAATTCCTGGTTCTTGCAATACTTCTAGACAAGCGATACCTGAAAGCATTGATGCGGGATTCCCAGCCATCGTTCCCGCTTGGTAAGCAGGCCCTAAAGGTGCAACTTGATCCATGATTTCTTTTCGACCGCCGTATGCACCGATCGGTAAGCCGCCGCCAATAATTTTACCTAATGCAGTTAAATCAGGCGTTAGACCTAGCATATCTTGCGCGCCGCCATAGTGGAATCGGAATGCTGTAATCACTTCGTCATAAACAATCAGAGCACCGTGTTTCGATGCTAAATCATGCACAAGTTCCAAAAATCCTTCATTCGGTTCTACAATTCCGAAATTCCCTACAATCGGTTCGACTAGAATACATGCAATTTCATCTCCCCATTTAGCCATTGCTTCTTTATAAGCATCTGGATGGTTGAATGGAATTGTAATTACCTCTTCAGCGATTGACTTCGGCACACCTGCAGAATCTGGAGTTCCTAATGTTGCTGGGCCGGAACCTGCTGCAACTAGGACTAAGTCGGAATGTCCGTGATAGCATCCAGCGAATTTCATGATCTTTGTTCGTCCCGTATAAGCGCGAGACACACGAATCGTTGTCATGACCGCTTCCGTTCCTGAGTTGACAAAACGAACTTTGTCCATTTTCGGCATCGCTTCTTTTAACATTTTCGCAAACTTGACCTCGTGTTGTGTCGGCGTACCGTATAAAACGCCAGTTTCGGCTGCATGTGTAATTGCTTTTGTAATATGCGGATGCGCGTGACCCGTAATAATCGGACCGTATGCAGCCAAGTAGTCAATGTATTTATTGCCATCTACATCCCAGAAGTATGCACCTTCTGCACGTTCCATGACAGTAGGAGAACCACCACCAACTGCATGATATCCCCTTGATGGACTATTAACGCCACCTACGATATGGTCGGTTGCCTCGTTATAAATTGTTTCGGACTTTGTTCTAATCATTTTATTTCCTCCGTTCGTATCCTTCCTTTCTATTCTAAACAAAATTCACTTGATACGCCAAAGAAATTGAAAGTGAATGATGTGTCAAGTACCATTAAGTAGAATGAAAGTATTTGAAAGACCTATCCCTAGATTATAATGGAGGAATCGATAATGACAAACCTTGAAGGAAAACAAGCACCAGAATTTACACTGCGCAATGAAAAAGGTGACAATGTTTCACTTGCTGATTTTACAGGAAAAAAATACGTTGTATTATATTTTTATCCGAAAGATGCAACGCCTGGGTGTACAACGCAAGCTTGTGACTTTCGCGATTCGTATAAAGACTTTAGTAAATTGAATGCAGTTATTCTAGGCGTTAGTCCAGATGATGAGGCTTCACATACTAAATTCATCGAAAACAAAGGATTACCATTCTCGCTTCTGGTTGATGACAATCATGAAATTTCGGAAAAATATGGCGTTTGGAAGTTAAAGAAGAATTTTGGGCGTGAATATATGGGGATTGAACGTTCTACTTTTCTGATTAATCCTGCAGGGGAAGTTGTAAAAGAATGGCGTAAAGTTAGGGTAAAAGGCCATATTGAAGACGCACTAGCAACGTTACAAGAAATAACAAAAGCATAAGTTCTAGGGGGAACGAATGATGGAGATTTTGTTTACGTTTAAAATAAAAGAACATGATAAGTTAGCATTAATCGATGAGTTTCCGTCGGCATCATTTCATTTTAACGGTTCGATTGAAGATGAAGAGGTTGAAAAGGTCGATGTGATTGTGACATACGGCGGCAATATTGATACAACAGTTCTTAATCGAGCAAAATCGCTCAAGTGGCTCATGATTGCATCTGCTGGCGTTGAAAAAATGCCGTTGCTTGAAATAGCTAAGCGAAATATATTGATAACGAATGTGCGCGGTATCCATAAGACGCCGATGGCTGAATCAGTTCTCGCGCATATGTTGGCGTTGAAGCGATCCATTCCTGAAATATATGCAATTCAAGAGACGAAAAAGTGGGCAAATAAATTTAATTCAACTGAACTTAAAGGAAGTACCGCGCTTATTTTGGGACCTGGGGCAATCGGTTCTGAAATCGGTCGTCTATTGCAGGCGTTTGGGGTAAAGACGATTGGGTGTAATCGCACAGGTCGAAGTGTGGATTCGATGGATGAGATCATTACTTTTAATGATTTATTGAACAAATTGCCTGTAGCCGATTTTGTCATATCGGTTTTGCCGAGTACGCCAGAGACGAAAGGGCTTTTAACTACTGAACACCTGGAGGCTATGAAGGACACTGCCGTGTTCATGAATTTCGGCCGCGGCGATGTCATTAATGAAGGTGTTCTTCTAAGAGCATTAAAAGAAAATGTGATTGGACATGCAGTTTTGGATGTATTTGAAACAGAGCCGTTACCGGAAAGTCATGAATTTTGGTCGCTTAGAAATTGTACCGTATCACCACATGTTTCCAGTAAGTCAGGAAAATATATCGAAAGATCACTTGTCGTATTTAAAAAGAACATGAAGATCTGGATTGAGAATGATAAGAACTTTATTAATGTAATCAATCCAAAATCGGGGTATTAAGAAAAGTGTAGGCATCGCTTTAGTTGACAAACACAGCCCTTTTTCAGTAAACTAATTGTAATGATTATAAAGTAAGAATCTCTATAGGATTGAGGTGCATAGCGATGTCTGATGTCACGTTAAAAGGCGCGCTGGACACGTTGAAAGAAAATGGAGTACGAATTACTCCGCAAAGACATGCCATTTTAGAATATCTCGTTACTTCTAAGTCGCATCCGACGGCCGATGAAATATATAAATCACTTGCAAATACCTTCCCAAATATGAGTGTTGCAACGGTTTACAACAATCTCCGTGTGTTTCAAGGCGTTAGCCTTATAAAAGAGTTACCCTATGGTGACTCCTCTAGTCGTTTTGATTTTGTGACACACGATCATTATCATATCATTTGTACTGAATGCGATAAGATAGTAGATTTTCATTATCCCGGCTTGGAGGAAGTTGAACACCTTGCTTCTCATGTAACTGGTTTTCAAGTTAATGCCCATCGGATGGAAGTATACGGAACTTGTCCAACATGTGCAGAAGTTAATTAAAAAACATCCAGCGAGCCTTCTTGGTAGAAGTCTTTCTGGATGCTTTTTTTCTTTCGTTTATTTTTTGTTTGGACGGTTATACGTTTCATCAAATTCCTTACCCTCTAGAGAAGGGTCTAGTGTAAGTGGTTCACGGCAATGACCGCACATATCAACGCGGCCAAGCATTTTTGTTTGCCCACCGCAATTAGGACAAACAATTTGAACGGCACGAGTGGACAAGGTTCCAATCCATGCGTACACAATCGTACTTCCTAGAATTGCTAGAACGCCAAGCAACATAAAGATAATCATTATGATTTCATTTTTTCTGAAGAAGATTCCCAGATACATAATGACTACGCCTATGAATATGAGTGATAAAGCAAATGATCTAATTCGATTTATTTTATTTTTATATGGTTTCATCGACAGGTACCTCCTTAGTACATCCTCAATTACTATAGCATAAATTTATTTCAGACGAAATTTTTGATACTTGAATAAAGGATATAGTCAATGATTGTCGAAAGTTATACTGCAGGGAGGTTTTGAGAGTGGAACAAGTATTAAGATCAATTTATCAAGAACGTGCAAGTGATCCCGAAACACTTGGCGTCATTCTTGTTGAAAAAAGAAGAGAAGGGGATCCGATAACAGATATGTTTGACGCGATCCTTCTAATTATCACAGCAGATGATGAGATACCTATTTATACAAAGCATTACACTTCGAGTTCGGGTATAGCTGCCATGCATGTCATTAGTGAAAGCCAATTGCAAAAATGGATATTGGTTGGTACCCAAAGGAAAGTGGTTGATTGGCTTTTTTATGGCAAGATTTATTTTGACCGCAATGAATATGTCGAACGACTAAAAAGGGAATTGCTGGAGTATCCATTCATCGGCAGAAAGATAAAGATGGGAATTGAGTTATCTAGACTTATTAGGGCTTATATAGAAGGAAAGACATTTTATGAACATGAAAACTATATGGATGCTTATAATCATGTTGTTAACTCACTTCATTCTCTTGCTAGGTTGGCAATCATTGAAAAGGGAATCTCGCCGGAGGTTACGGTATGGTCACAAGTTAAAAAAATAGACCCGGCAATATATAAGCTTTATGAGGAATTGATTACGAGCGATGAACCAATACAAAAACGCCTTGAACTTCTATTTCTTGCAAGCGAATTTTTTATTCATAACAGAACAGCAGATGGTGCCCAACATATTCTAGAAGTTATGGCATCTAAAGAAAGTTGGGAAATCCAAGAGCTTCATGACCATGAAGAATTGCGTGTATATTCAATTGAACTAGAGGTGTTCATTGAGTTTCTAGTTGAGAAAGGTTTTATTAAAGTAATAGAAAGCATGTCTAAGAATGAGCTAATCTTGCACCGTGAATATCAAGTCAAGTGAGCGTGGAATACTTTAATGGAGCAACTATCTATGCTCCATTAAAGTTTTTGTTGACATATCAAGTCATACCGTGTTATTCTATTGTTTGTCGCTTGAGAGGGAAATTCGAACTAAACGTTAGTGAAAATAGTTCTTGACACTTTTAGGCAGAGATGTTATATTTAAGAAGTCGCTTTTAGAGGGCGTTGCGAATATGTCGAGTTGAGGAAGATAGCAGTTGCTACTGTCTCAATTACATTTGTGAAATAGATTAGCTTTTAATTTATAAAATAATGAACCTTGAAAACTGAACAGCAAAACGTCAAGATATAACGTTTCGTTAAATCGAAACAAAAAACGAATCTTCGGATTCGAAGTCAGCAAAATGAAACTCGAGCTATTCAAGTTTCTCTATTATGGAGAGTTTGATCCTGGCTCAGGACGAACGCTGGCGGCATGCCTAATACATGCAAGTCGAGC
>NZ_JAGEMN010000007.1 GCF_017921835.1 Sporosarcina sp. 6E9
CGCTCGACTTGCATGTATTAGGCATGCCGCCAGCGTTCGTCCTGAGCCAGGATCAAACTCTCCATAATAGAGAAACTTGAATAGCTCGAGTTTCATTTTGCTGACTTTGAATCCGAAGATTCGTTTTTGTTTCGATTTAACGAAACATTATATCTTGACGTTTTGCTGTTCAGTTTTCAAGGTTCATATAGTTAGATTGTATTTGTTTGCCGTCGTTATTTGACGGTCTATACATCATAACAAGTATCTCGACATAAGTCAACACTTCTCGTCAATTAAATTTTAATTGGACTCGATGCGTCACTGCGTGTTTTTTTAATACACGACGCCTTTCTCTTATGGCGAAACCTAAATATAACCCACTTTAATAATAAAGTCAACATAAAGTTTTAATTTTATAACACAGGTTCTGACAGCTCCCATTTTGTTTCTAATCTCGTAACTCATTAATGTCGTTTCAATTCAATACTCTAATATGTTCTGATTAAATAAATCAAAAAAAGATTCTCTCATAAGTAAATACGAGAGAACCTTTCTAAACGCTGTACTTTATTTTATAAATAGGAAGTATAGAACAAAGATAACCCATAGGCCATACATTATTGGATGTATTTCTTTTCTATTCCCACTCACAATCATTGTAATTGGGTAGAAGATGAACCCGATTGCAATTCCTGTTGCAATACTATAACTAAGTGGCATCGCAATAATCGTCAAAAATGCGGGTACTGCAATTTCAAAGCGATTCCATTCAATATTGCCAAGACTAGAAACCATTAAGACTCCTACAATGATTAACGCTGGCGCTGTCACTTCAGATGTGATGACGAGCAATAAAGGTGAAAAGAATAGCGCTAAGAGAAATAATATGCCCGTAACAACTGAAGCAAATCCGGTTCGGGCACCAGCTGCAACTCCTGCAGATGATTCAATATAAGATGTCGTTGTCGATGTTCCGAAGACCGCACCGGTTACAGTCGCGAGTGAATCAGAAATTAACGCTTTTCCTGCACGCGGCAATTTATCTTCCTTCATTAAACCTGCTTGATTAGCAACTGCAACAAGCGTACCTGCTGTGTCAAAGAAGTCTACAAACAAGAATGTAATAACTACGATTAAAAATTGTGTTGTAAGTAATGAAGTTGGATCTTGGAAAATCGCTTCAAATGCCGCACCAAATGTAGGGGCAACACTCGGAATTTTGTCGACTACTTTAGTTGGCACATCAATTAAGTTAACAAACATGCCTAGTATCGTTGTAAGGATCATCCCGTAAAATATCGCGCCTTTTACTTTGCGAACCATCATGATCACTGTGATAACTAGACCAAAAATCGCAAGTAGGGTCGGCCCTTTTGAAAGATCACCGAGCGTTACTAGCGTATTGGGATCTGCAACAATGATATTCGCATTTTGAAATCCGAGGAATGTGATGAAGAGCCCTATACCAGCGCCGACTGCATACTTAAGTTGAGCTGGAATAGCGTTGATAACAATTTCACGTAATCCTGTCAATGACAAAACGATGAAGATTAATCCTGAAAATAAAACACCCGTTAAAGCTGTTTGCCAAGGTATTCCCATTCCCAATACGACTGAGAATGCAAAGAATGCGTTAAGTCCCATTCCTGGCGCAAGTCCTATCGGATACCTTGCAATCACACCCATCATAATTGAGCCAACCGCGGCAGCAAGAGCTGTTGCAACAAAAACCGCTCCCTTGTTCATACGCATTGCTTCCGGAACATCTATGCCATCCAAAGATAGCATAAGTGGATTTACGATTAGAATATATGCCATCGCAAGGAAAGTTGTAACGCCACCAATAATCTCATTGCGGTAATTCGAACCCAGTTTATCAAACTCAAAATACTTCTTCATTGAAGACCATCCATTCATAATTTTAGATTTTTAAACAAAAAAGAAGCATGCGAACATTTAGCCGCATGCTTCCATAATACAAATCTAAAAGACAGAGATACCCCTGTCTTGTTAGATCGTAGTCAAAACATTTACGGTGTTCCGGTAGAAACGTCCAAGCCATATTCTTGGATATATACGACGCTTTTATTCAATTATCATTCCCACTCGATGGTTGAAGGTGGCTTGCTCGTCACATCAAAGAGGACGCGGTTAATCTTAGGTACCTCTTTAGTAATTCGAGCGCTAATTTTTTCAAGAACTTCCCACGGAATTTTCGCCCAGTCGGATGTCACACCATCTACGGATGTCACTGCACGAATTCCGATTGCATAGTCATACGTTCTTTGTTCGTTTGTAATGCCCACACTTTGAATATTCGGCAAGACTGTGAAATACTGCCAAATGTCTCTTTCAAGTCCTGCTTTTTTAACTTCGTCACGTAGAATCGCATCAGATTCACGAACCATCTCTAGCTTTTCTTCCGTAATTTCACCCAATACGCGAATCCCAAGACCTGGACCTGGGAAAGGTTGACGCCAAACAATTTCTTCCGGTAAACCCAATTCTAATCCAAGTTCACGTACCTCGTCCTTGAATAGGGCAGCCAACGGCTCGATTAATTCGAATTCCATTTCTTCGGGTAGTCCGCCGACGTTATGGTGCGATTTTATCGTTTGCGCTGTTAGTGTTCCACTTTCAAGAATGTCGGTGTAAAGCGTTCCTTGAGCTAAAAAGTCTATACCGTCAAGCTTAGCTGCTTCATCATCAAATACATAAATAAACTCATTCCCGATAATCTTGCGTTTTTGTTCAGGATCAGAAACACCTTCTAATTTACTTAAAAAGCGCTCTTGCGCATCAATTTTTATGAAATTCATATTGAACTGGTCAGCGAATGTAGCAACAACGCTCTCAGCCTCACCTTTACGAAGTAAACCGTGGTCTACGAACATGCATGTAAGTTGATCGCCAATTGCGCGGTGAATTAATGCTGCAACTACTGAAGAATCTACGCCTCCGCTTAGCGCCAGAAGAACTTTTTTGTCTCCAACTGTTGAACGAATTTTACCAATTTCAATATCAATGAAATTCTCCATCGTCCATTTTGTTTTCACTTCGCAAAGATCGAAGATGAAATGTTTGAGTAATTCAAGTCCGTGCTCAGATTTCGGCGATTCCGGATGAAATTGCAGACCGTACATTTGACGCTCTTCATTTCCTATTGCCGCGATTTCACCATTATTCGTTGTTGCAATCACTTTAAATCCTTCTGGTGTTGCTGTAATCTGATCTCCATTACTTAACCAAACTGTTTGTGCTCCAACTTGTCCCATAAACAGATTCGAAGATGTATCTAGTTCCACTTTTTCTTCACTGTAAGTACGTTCATTTATCGTTTCAGTAGTGCCGCCAAATTCCTTGAGAATTAGCTGCGTTCCATAACAAATTCCTAGGATTGGAATGCCTGCTGAAAAAATCTCAGAATCGATAGGGTACGCGTCTATATCAGCAACGGATTTAGGGCCACCTGATAAAATAATTCCGACAGCATTCATTTTTTTTAGTTCATCCGCAGTGATTGTATGCGGGTGAAGCTCACTGTACATGCCAAGTTGACGGATTGAGCGCGTCAAAAGCTGATTGTACGAACTGCCATAATCCAGAATTACAATTTTCTCTTGCTCAATTAACAAAGGAGTAGTTGACAATTTTTCCACCTCTTCTTCATTTTGCTAAGATTGCCTAAATAGTGAAAGACGCGACAATCTGATAAACTGCGCGTCTCATCCTTCATAATTACGAAACAGTTCTAACTAAGTCCGTTTCGCGTAATCATAGTCAAGTCATTTCCGGTAACTTGGTAGAAACATCCGAACCATATTATCGGACATATATGAGGGTATTTAAAAGCAGTTCTTTTCATAATTCTACTGCTAAAAATGCAAAAAATCAATCGGAAGTCCTATTGATTAAATCTTCCCACAGTTCCTGTAAGCGTAGCCAATCGTGCTCTGTTCTATTTTCTCCATAAATCCCTTTTTCATAGGCAGTCGTCAGCCTTTGCATAGAATCCCCGCCAAAGTGCGCGTCGACTTGAATTGCATACTGCAACAACGTCTCCCCGTTCCTGCGTTTTAATCCAAATCGGTGCAATTGTTTCAATAAACTACCATAGCGTTTTGAATACTTCGCCCAGTCGTTCGGACCAAACCGGTAATATCGAACAAGTAATTTAGGAATCCATTTTCTTCTTCTTCCATAGAGTAATGACCCAATTGACGTTAATATGCCGAGAACAGCTAACAATATCCACTTCTGGTCAATTATCCATTTAATAATAAGATCAAATGATTTATTGAAATCAAAAACACTTTTTTTATTCTCTTTTTTGGTTTTCGTCTTCTGTTCAAGTTTTTCTCGTTCAGTTTTTGGCATTTCAGGAACTTCAGGATCATCTAATTGGAGTTCAGTATCATACTCAATATTTGAAGCTCCGCTAAAACCGATTGTTGGCTCGAATGGCATCCAACCGATACCGGGCATATAAGCTTCAACCCACGAATGCGCCTCGTTATTTGTAATCTTATAAACACTTTCCTTATTTTCATTACGCCCTAGTTCACCCGGTGCAAAGCCTTTCACCCATCTAGCCGGAATTCCAATTGTACGTAGCATCACAACCATTGACGTAGAAAAGTTATCACAATAACCGTTTTTTGTTTCGAATAAAAATTGATCAACATAATCCTGATCTTCGGCGGGTACCGCAACGTCTTTTTGATCGTAAACGAATCCATTTCTACTAAAATAGCGTTCAATTGCTTTTGTTTTATCGTATACATTTTCACTAGAATTAGTAATTTTCTCTGCAAGTTCACCTACTCTTGCGGGTAACTCATTCGGAAGTTGTAGATAGTCCGAAAATTCATCCCCTAATAAACTCACTGCTTCCATAGTTGTTTCCCGCAATGCCTTCAAACTAAAATCATGCTCAATATATTCAATTTCATATGAATCAAGCGATATCGGCTCATCACCAATTGCCGTGCGGTATTGCCCCAACGTTTCTAATTTCATAAATTGCACGTCTTCATCTGTCTCTACATTAATCATGCCGTATGGGTATACGATAAAAGGAAATCGTTTCAACATATTCAATTGTGCGTGCTTCGATTCACCGGCAATTATGCCTTCGTTTTCCGCATATGAACCCATTCCCATATTAGAAGTATACGTGATTACATCACTCTCACTGGGCTGTTCCCATCCCTTTGAAGTGTACGTATTTTTCGTTTCAATTTTCCAGTATTGTTTTTTGGGAACTGCCGCTTCAAAAATCAAGGTATTATCTTGAGTAAATGATCCGCCGAGCCTGGAGTCATCAGGATCATAGCCAGATTTAGAAATCCCCTCCCCATCGCCCCCTTCGCCAGCACCTTCAACGGCTGATTTCAAGAACGGAACCGGGTCAGCCCATACCGGCTCTAATTTCGGCAATGTTAATATGAATATGCCACTTATAACTAGAATCACTACCAAAGGAATTGAAATGCTCGCTAATTTATGCGACGAGATTGATAGGCCATGCTTTTCAGCAAGTTTAGGAATCGTTAATAAGCCTAATAGCAATAAGCCAGTTATCATAATGATCAAGATGGAACCTTTTGCGGAATAAACCGTGAACGTGTCAATAACGGCGATAAAGATAATCGTCATACAGTAAAATACAAATATGCTTTTTCTTGATTCAATCCAATGACGGATTAAGTAAGTCGTCATCCATAATAGAATGAAAAAAAGGATCGTTCGAAATGGATTTGATATTTCAGACCAATTGCCAACTAAGATGACGGCGAAATTCGAATTGAAATCTTCTAGAAGTAATTTTGTAGTTTCCTTCGTAAATAGAATTCCATCAAAGAACATAAAATGAATGGCCCAGATTATATATAGAATTTTTACGGACGCAGCAAGCCACCATCTAACAGTCATCAATGATAAGTAAAAAGCAAGACCAATAAAGATTAAAAACAAAGAAATTTGTCCAGTTTGCGTGAGCTCCATTACAGGGAGAAGCCATTCTCTTAACATGACTATAGCCAATAAATACAATATAGATAGAAACCATTTATCGAGCCGCATTTCACTCATGAATGAATCACCCCTTTAAACGCGGTTGGGAATTGTTCTTTCGTAAGCGCATGAACTGATATTCCTTTGGACTTGGCTAAACGAATGTCCGCCGCAAGCACACTTTTTAACGGTGTATCCTTCTTCACTACAGTAAAACAGGTAATTGACCGGGCATTTGTCACATTACTAATCACTGACTCCAAAAACGCCCAATCCGGATGCGAGGTAATTAAAATGACACTTCCACTTTGGATAAATTCATCTCTATAGTCGGTTGAGATAATAGCTGCACTGTCATCCGAAGGTTTGATCTTCGCTAAATGAACAAGCACTTTTCTAAACTGCTCTTCCGATTGAATGAACGGAAAAGTTGCGGACTCTTTTCCTGTTGATAAAAAGCCAATTCCCGCTTGGTCATTCGTTGCTTCTTTTAAAATTGAGGCTGCAAGTTCAACTTGCTCTTCAAATGTTTCAGATGGTCGACCATCAAATATGACTAGCAAATCTTGAGAACGTCGGTCTTCGAATTCCTTAGTCATTAAAGTTTGCGTCCTGGCGAACGATTTCCAATGAATCCATGATACCCGGTCTCCCGCTTGATAATCGCGGACACCCGTTGCCATAGTAGTATCTTTCACAACATTGTATGGTGAAATCATCGAACCTAAATCATATTGAGTATCAATCGGTGCATAGTGAAGATCTGTCATTTTTGGATACACCAACACTGTATTTTTCAGCGGAATGAAATGTTTTTTTCGAATCCAGCCGAAAAAGTCCGAAACTTCTATTTCCACACCTTCCAATACATGTTCTCCACGTGGCATTCTATCAATCTCGTACTGCCATTCTTCTTTCTTTTGAAAACCGAAAACAAAAAGTTTTTTCATAGTGCCTTTGGTAACGAATCTTATGTCTTCATCACGCCATTTTTCGGAAATCACTGTATAGAGTAAAGGGAATGGAAAATCTCTCTTCACCTTTAAACTAACAATCAATTTACCGCCATTTTCTACGCTAGCTGTGCGAATAACACGTTCAGCTGTAACTGTTCGAAGCGGATATAAAAACAATGCAACAGAATAAAGTATAAATGGAAAGATTGCGTAAAAAATTGCCCAACTAACATATCCGCCTTGAAACATTGCAAAGACGAAGGCCGATAGAAATATGATCAAGACAAAGACAAGCCGCCCCCATATTGACAATAACTTCTTAAATCGTTTCATTTAACCGAAACCCTATCAAGAGGCACATTAACTTTCGCTAATATCCGTTCTACAATTTCATCGGCTTCAATTCCTTCATACTTGGCTTCCGGTTTTAAAATCATTCGGTGACCAAAAACAAATGGTGCTAAGTACTGAACATCATCCGGTGTCACGTACGTTCTCCCGATCAGTAACGCATATGCTTGGCATGCTTTCATGAGGGAAAGGGATCCACGTGGGCTTACCCCAAGATAAACGAATGGATTATTTCGTGTTTCACTTGCACAAGTTACGATGTAGGATTTTACAGCATTGCTGACAATTACGTCTTTTACAGCATGTTGCAAATTTATGAGGTCATCCAAAGAAATTACCGGTTCTAAGTTATCAATTGGAATTTCTTGTTCAGCTCTCCGTAAAACTTCAATTTCTTCAAGCGGTGTGGGATACCCCATTTTCAATTTAAATAAGAATCGGTCTAATTGAGCTTCCGGCAACGGATAAGTTCCTTCATATTCAATTGGATTTTGTGTTGCCATGACGAAAAAAGGTTGTGGAATGCGCATTGTTTCACCGTCGATGGTTACAGAGGATTCCTCCATACCTTCAAGCAATGCCGACTGAGTCTTTGGCGATGTTCGGTTAATCTCATCAGCAAGAATAATATTCCCCATAATTGGACCTGGTCTAAATTCAAACTCCAGTTCTTTCGGGTTATATATAGAAACGCCCAAAACGTCTGATGGCAATAAATCTGGCGTAAATTGAATTCGTTTAAAATCTGCACCAATCGATTTCGCCAACGCTTTGACCATCATCGTTTTCCCCACGCCCGGGACATCTTCCAATAAGACATGTCCGCCCGCAAGAAGTGCCGTCATGCTGAGTTCCGCGATATCTCGTTTACCAATCATTACTTTTTCAATATTATTTAAAACTTTTCCAATCAATTCTTTATGCAATTTGGTCCCCCCCAATGAATCAATATATAGCAAATTATCCGAAAAGTAACTATACACTTCCATATTACAGGATAACCCTACTATCTACAACTTAAGCAGGAAGGAAAAAAGAACTGTTAAATTATATTGAAAATCATTGAAACAGCTTGCAGAAATATAGGTTGAATAATGATTGTCTTATTTAGCATTAAAAATCTCCAAACAAAAAAGTATAGAAGGAGAATATAAAAATTCTCTTCTATACTTTAAGATTTCAACGATTCATTTCCAAAAGTCATCAAAGACTGTTATTGGCATATGGCGTTTATGCATGGATTTTAAATAATAATTTTCGAGTCTTTCTCGCGATTCTTCAGGAATCTCTTTTCCTTCAAGATAATCATCGATGTGGTCATAGGTTATACCTAGTGCTACCTCATCCGGAATTGCAGGCTTATCGTCCTCTAAATCCGCAGTCGGTACTTTTTCATACAAATGTACAGGACAATCCAACGCTTTCAATAATTCTTTACCCTGTCTTTTATTCAACCGAAATATCGGCATAAGGTCAGCGCCGCCGTCTCCGAACTTCGTATAAAAACCAGTTATCGACTCGGCCGCCTGATCGCTTCCCAACACAACGCAATTATTCACGGCAGCTACAGAATATTGAACCTTCATACGTTCACGAGCCTTCTCATTTCCTTTTGCATAGTCGGATAAATGCAGGCCAATCTCGGTTAATGCCCGAACGCTAGCATCCACTGATTCCTTGATATTAACCGTATATATTTGAGTCGGCTGGATAAAATCCAATGCATCCTGACAATCTTTTTCGTCAAATTGCGTACCGTACGGCAGTCGAATTGCAATGAATTGATAACGATCCGTCTCATCCTCATCATTTAATTCATCAATTGCGATCTGCGCAAGCTTACCTACGAGCGTGGAATCTTGTCCGCCTGAAATCCCAATAACGAAACCGTTTAAAAATGAATGCTTTCTTGCATACTCCTTCATGAAATCCACTGATTGTCGAATTTCCTCCCAGGGATCAATGACTGGTTTAACTTTCAATTCAGCAATAATTTCTTCTTGAAGCGATTTCATCGTAATCTCTCCTTATTCGTGCGTATATTCCTCCACCATTTCTTGGACTTCTTGAATATTACGCATTTTATTATCCCAACACTTTTGGCTTAAGTCGACAGGATACTCTTCCGGATTCAGAGATCTTTTATATTCGTCCCATAATAGGTCTAAATTTTCTTTTGCGTAATTTTGCATATCAAATAGACTTGGATTTTCGTAAATCACTTTCCCCGCTTCTACTACTTGCACATGTAAGTTTTTCGCCTCGAAATTCGTGACAAACTTAGAAATGAATGTATGAACCGGGTGGAACATTTTCAAGCGCTTTTCCGAAGCCGGATCTTCATCATGCATCGTTATATAATCGCCTTCAGCTTTTCCGTTTTCACGGTCGATAATGCGGTACAACTTTTTCTGACCGGGTGTTGTCACTTTTTCTGCTGTCGATGAAATTTTAATCGTATCTTCCATTTCACCTTCGTCATTTTCAATCGAAACAATTTTATATACAGCGCCAAGTGCGGGTTGGTCGTATGCGGTAATTAGCTTCGTGCCGATTCCCCAAACGTCTACTTTTGCGCCTTGCGCTTTTAAGTTCAAGATTGTATATTCGTCCAAATCATTTGAGACAACGATCTTCGCATCCGGGAATCCAGCTTCATCCAGCATGCGACGGGACTCTTTTGATAAGAATGCGATATCTCCGCTATCTAGACGGATCCCTATGAAATTTATTTTATCGCCGAGTTCTTTCGCAACTTGAATCGCTGTCGGAACACCGGTTTTCAACGTGTTGTATGTGTCGACTAAAAACACACAATCTTTATGACGCCTTGCATAAGAATGGAATGCCTCATATTCACTCTTATATGCTTGTACAAGTGAATGGGCATGGGTTCCCGAAACCGGGATACCGAATTTCTTTCCTGCCCGAACGTTACTCGTCGCTTCGACGCCGCCAATAACCGTAGCGCGCGCGCCCCAGATTGCAGCATCCATTTCATGAGCCCGTCTTGTTCCGAACTCCAAAACCATTTCATCTTTGGTAACTTGCTTGATGCGGCTCGCTTTCGTTGCGATGAGCGTTTGGTAATTGACGATATTTAAAAGCGCTGATTCGATTAATTGTGCTTCAATTAGCGGAGCCTCAACGCGTAAGATGGGTTCATTCGCAAATACGAGTTCCCCTTCTACCATTGAATAAACATCGCCGGTAAAACGTATATCTTTTAAGTAATCGATAAAATCATCTTCGTAGTGAAGCTCTTCCCTCAAATATGTTATATCGCTTTCGCTTAGCTTGAATTCTTTCAAGTAGTCCAAAATTCTTTCTAAACCTGCAAATAAGGCATATCCATTTCCAAATGGTAAACTTCTGAAAAACAGTTCAAAAACTGCCTTCTTATTGTGAATCCCGTCTGCCCAATACGACTCGGCCATATTTATTTGATATAAGTCTGTATGTAATGCATTGCTATCGTCTGCATAAATCGAACTCATGTCAATCTCCTTCTCTCAACATTCAAATAGTCACTCATTATTATACACTATTTACCCTTTTCCAACGTCATTCAATCACTTTAGTGGATTTCAGCCGAAAACTTTCAACCCTACTGCACCCGCGATGATAAAGGACAAAAAGACAAGACGTTTCCAACTTGCGGGTTCTTTGAATAGTAAAACCCCCATAAGAACAGCACCCGCCGCACCTAATCCCGTCCAGATTGCATATGCCGTACCCATCGGAATGTCACGCATGGCAAGTGCCAGAAATATAAATCCAAACGTAAAGGTGAAAACGATGAGTAGCAACCGGGCCATTGATTTCTTTTGTATGTATAAATTGATACTCATAACACCAAGTATTTCTCCTATACTCGCAATCACAAGATATACCCAAGCCATTTGCCTGCCTCCTCTACGCTGTTTGATCGGCCTGCGATTCTCTTTCACCGCTATCCGTCATCTTAATTCCAACGACACCAACGATGATTAAACCAATAAAGAGAACTTTCACAAGAGAAAACGCTGCATCAAAAATTACAAAATCTATCAGAACAATCGCGGCAGCACCTGAGCCGGTAAACACGGCGTATACGGTTCCAGAAGGTAGTTTTTCGCAAGCTTTGATAATAAAGTAAAAGCTGAAAATAATCATGATCGTTGTTCCCGTCCACTCCAAAACAGAGTTGGAATAGCGTAATCCAATCACCCAGAAAACTTCTACAATTGCCGCAAAAAGTACGTAGAGCCATGCCATATTTATCTTCCCCTTTCCGCATATATTCATCTATCCGCCTATTGATTCTCCTTTAAGTATACCCTATTGTTACATGTATATAGGGTAATCATGCCCAAGAAGAAACGGGGTCATGTTATGTATCTATTTATCGTCAACTTGCAATCTGGCAATAAAAATACATTAAAAAACTGGGCAGCAATCGAAAAACTATTGATCGATCAACATATTTCTTTCAAAAAAATCATGAGTCATTCACAAGTTAAAACAGAAAAGTTTATGTCCAAACATCTATTAAATCCAAGCGACATAAAAGCAGTTGCTGTTATTGGGGGTGACGGAACAATCAATTCGGTCATTCAACAACTAGCCGCAACGACTATCCCGCTTGCGGTTTTTCCTGCAGGATCAGGTAATGACACTGCTAGAATGTTTCAATTAACCGATAACCCTAAAGAATTCGTTCTTAAAATGCTAGCGGGTAAGACGACTTTGATTGATTTACTGAACGTCAATGGGCGGTTCGGCATCACCGTCGCGGGCGCTGGTCTCGATTCCATAATCGGGAATCAAGTCAATCAGTCATTTTACAAGTCGATTTTCAATAAGCTCGGCATTGGTTCTTTCTCCTATATAATTGCCGCCGTGATTACACTATTGACTTTCAAACCATTTAACGGCAAGCTGACGATCGATGGCAAAGTTTTTCCATTGACCAACGCTTGGCTTATTGCCTGTGGCAACACCGCATATTATGGTGGCGGTTTAAATATTTGTCCACATGCGCTTCCGTCAGATGGCATTCTAAATATCACTCATCTACATAATGCCAACCGTCTTAACGTCCTGTTTCGACTATTCCCTCATTTGCTTCGGGGAAGCCCGGTTACGAGAGAAGGCGTATTTTATAATGCAGGAAAAGAAATAACACTTGAAACGAATCGGCCAATTCCTGCAATTGTTGACGGTGAAATCACCACATCCACGCCACTTCATATAACGATTCGTGAAAAGGCGCTACTTTTACTTTTAACTTAATCACCAAACACTTTTGCATCTTTCCAACGGCCAAATCTGTAATAGAGGAATGCAAAAACGCTGCTGATCGCAAAACTTATACCGATACCGAGCGCAATTCCTTTTTCTCCATATAGCGTTGAAAGTAAATACGTCATCGGATACCTAAGAACCCAAAATGAAATAATATTTAGTACGAGAACTTGAAACATCGCACCAGCGGCTCGTACTGTACCGTTTAATATAAAATTTATGCCCAGGAATGGATAGAAAAAAGCAACCATTTTTAAATAGTCCGTTCCAAATCGTGCAGCATCAGGTTCTTTTATGAAGAGACGTATGCCATAAGTCGCGAATAAAAACATGACTAATGCGAGCATGAGCATCACAATCAGATTGTAAATAAATCCGTAAAAGGTAATACGATGGACGCGGTCCCATCGATTTGCGCCAATATTTTGGCCCGCCATACTATTTACAGCTACACCAAGTGCTTGTGCAGGCAACATAATTAGACTATCCAATCGTTGCGCCGCCCCGTATCCCGCTACAACTGCCGGACCAAAAGACGCTATGACGCTCATGATTGCCATGGAACCAGCTGAAATGACACTCATTTGCAAACCGGATGGTATTCCCAATTTCAAAATATCGATTACTTCACTCCGCGCCGGTAAATGCGGCTTTGAAAAAGGAACGAGGCTTTTCCTTAAGGTGAAAAAGAGACCTGTACCAAACGCCACTCCTTGCGAAACGATTGTTGCATAGGCAGCCCCTTCTATTCCCCAGTCAAATGTATAGATGAAAAGCGGGTCAAGGACGGTATTTAGTATGACGGCAATTAATACGAAATATAAAGGCGTTTTCGAATCTCCTACAGAACGAAATACGGTCCCAATGAAATTATAGCCAAATAAAAATAACATACCGATAAAGTTAATTTGCAAATACGATGCCGCCATATCAATCATCGCAGTAGGGGTCCCCAGTAGAAGCAAAATGCGTTCAGCCATCATAAATCCGATTATACCTAAGACAATAGACATGCCGGATAACATGACCACGAATGCGTTTAAGTAGCGCTTCAGTCCTCCATCGCTTCCCTTCCCTTTTTGTTGCGATAATATGGTGAGTGCCGCGTTATTCAACCCAATCACAAAAGAAAGGACTGTAAAAATAACTGTTCCTGATATAGCTACGGCCCCTAGTGCATCTGAACCGATTAAGTTTCCAACCCAAAGACTATCGATAAATTGATAGGAGATTTGCAACAGGTTGGTAAGAATAATAGGTGCAGAAAAAATAAAGAGCTGCTTGAATATATTCCCTTCCGTAAAGTCATATTGTTTCGCCACATCAAAACTCCTTTCCTCGAACCTGTTAATCACCAAAGTACTCATTACTTTACCAGAATTTGATTTTGAATACGAAAAGCTGAAACTTTTTTCCGTTCGTTTCGTACAGTATGAATAGATAGTGAGGTGGTTTAATGTTTGGTGAGATGAAAATCCGACATTTGATCGGGGTTACAGCATTATTTTTAGTTCCAACAATGGTGATCTTATTTTTCTTATTACTCTTTTCTGATGGGAATGTCGATTTTATTTCTGCGACATTCGGATTTGTTTTTTATGTAGTTGTTCCAGTTGTTTACTTCGGTTATGATTTTAGAAAACAAAAACTTTCTATTCGCCAAGTTGTTTATACGAAAGGCGTTACCCGGTGGATACCTTCCATCTTCGGCATCGTGATTATTTCCATCGCTTTTTCATTAAGTGCATTCTGGCTTTATTTATATTTGCTAAGTCCGGTATTACCATTTTTAGTTGATTTTTTATTGGAAGAAACGCCGATGCCAGAAAGTGGATTGTTCTTAGCCTTTGAAATCATCATGATTACAATTCTTGCGCCGATTGTTGAAGAATTCTTTTTCCGCGGCGTCATTCTTCAGCGGCTTATCAAAAAAAGTTCTGTTTGGGGCGGGATTTTAATCTCTAGTATTTTATTCGGGATTTTGCATGCTGATATTATCGGGGCATTTATCTTTGGCGTAATTACAGCCCTTTTAGTTATACGAACCGGTAATTTACTGATTCCGATTTTATTGCATATGCTTAATAATACGCTTGCTGTTTTATTAATGTATGTTCCGCCTACCTGGGTTGAATGGCTTGACGTGATTGCGATTACTAGCCGTTCAGATATTGCAGCTACAGCAGGACCCCATCTCATACTTTTAATAATTAGCAGCATATTGACCGCCTTTATCGTCTACCGATTAGGCAAGGGTGTATCTCGCACAAATTTATCGATCAGGAGCTAAAACCTGCATGGTTTTAAAGCTCCTTTTTATTTGAAATTCAATCGCTTGTTTTCTTTGTCATATAGGTTAATACTTAAAGTAAATGGTTTGTCGTGATGGATTATGATTTGTGAGGAGACTGGCTTGATGGACGGATTAATAGATATCTTCCGAAAGAGAGAAGTAAAACGTATTATTATTTTTGCTTTAATTATTTTCATTCTGTTTAGTGTTAGAAGTATGATCAATATTATCTTACTAACATTTATATTTACATATTTAATGAATCGTCTCGTAGAATTTACGGCCAAACGCGTACGTATAAAGCGCACTTTACTCGTCATACTGCTCTATTCAATAATCGTAGGACTCCTGACAGTTGGAATCGCGAAATACTTACCAATCATTACATCGGAAATCAGTCAACTGGTCAAAAGGATTACGACTTTTTCTGCAACATCACATGACAATGTGCTAATGAACTACATAGAAACAATACTATCAAGCGATAAGATTGCTACATATTTGGAAGACGGACTTTCTTTTCTGTTGAAATCGTTCACTGATATTAGTAAGACGAGCATTCAAGTATTGCTTTCCTTAATTTTAAGCTTATTTTTCATACTTGAAAAACCAAGATTAAAAGAATTCACCGGCAAGTTTAAGAATAGTAAAATCGCTGCTTTTTATTATGAAATTGAGTTTTTCGGAGAAAAGTTTACACGCACATTCGGAAAAGTGATTGAAGCACAATTTATCATTGCTATCGTTAACACGATTCTATCGGTGCTAATATTCATCATGCTTGGATTCCCGCAAATCATTGGATTAGCAATTATGGTTTTCTTTTTAGGACTTATCCCTGTAGCAGGGGTGATTATCTCTTTGGTCCCTTTGACCATCATTGCCTTCACAATCGGCGGTTACCTGAAAGTACTCTATCTTTTCATTGCAATCATGCTCATACATGGGATAGAAGCATATATCCTAAATCCTAAACTGATGTCATCAAAAACAGATTTGCCTGTTTTCTATACATTCGTTGTCCTGATTTTTTCTCAACATTTCTTCGGTGTCTGGGGACTAATCATCGGGATCCCAGTATTTGTATTCCTTCTCGATATACTTGATGTAACGAATAAAGAAGCAACGATAAAATAAATAAACTGTCTGTCAACCGCATCGATAGCGGATGACAGACAGTTTTATTTTCATCATTTATAAAACGTTTCGGGAATAGCTCCGATTGTTCTTTTGTGATATAAAAGAGGTTCTTTTTCCTCGTTATGTATATCGAGTACTTCACCAATCATGATTGTATGGTCACCCGCATCGACTTTTTTATACACTTTGCATTGCAAAGTAGCCAGTGAGCCTGCTAAAACTGGCAGATTTAGCTCAGACTTTTCCCAATCGCACACGCCAAATCGATCCTCGACCTTGCTAGAGAACAATGTGCATAAATCCGCTTGGTCTGATGCCAAAATATTAACCGCGAACTTGTCGGTCTTCAGAAAATCATTGTATGAACCCGCACCGTTATTAATTGACCATAAGATTAGTAAAGGTTCAAGAGATACAGATGCAAACGAGTTTACCGTTAACCCCATCGGTTCATTATTTTCATCGAATGCAGTGACAACCGTGACTCCCGTCGGATAATTCCCCATTGCTTGCTTAAAACGCTCTATTTGTTTACTAGTAGTTCCCACTTTAGCAACTCCCTTTCTACTTATACATTAAAAGCATACCAAATTCACAGTAATCTTTCTTACTTTTTGATTTTGCGAATAATAAAACGGATGATGCGCGAGAACTTTCCCTAACGCATCATCCGTTTTCAGTTAAATCAAACCGTAGCAGAAGCTTTCGATTTATTATAAAATTCAACGAAATTGTCAACAACAGTGTCTAAAAAATCAATCGTCGCTTGATCAGTTATTTCACCGGCTTCGTTCATTTTCGTATGAACGGAACCGACATACACTTCGTTACCTGGAAGTATAACAGGCGCTAGCGCTGGATTTGAAAGAATTTCTCTTAAGTGAATTTGTGCACGGATACTTCCAAATACGCCCATTGAAGAACCAACGATGAATGCTGGTTTTTCTTTAATTGTAAAGTCGCCGCCACGTGATAACCAATCAATCGCGTTTTTCATTGCCCCCGGTATGGAGAAGTTATATTCAGGGACTGCAAACAATACTGCATCCGAATCCTTCACATTGTTTTTAAAATCCTGTACGTTTTCCGGTGGCGTGCTTTCTGTATCAATCGAGAACATTTCTAGGTCGTTGATAAATACCGGAGTGATTTCTAATTTATCTGCATGACGTTTTCTCAAATGCTCCACTAATTTCAAGTTATATGAAGTTGAACTCGTACTTCCGATTATCGCTTTTACTTTAATTGTCATTATATAAGACTCCATTTTTATATTGATATTATTTCAGTGTCGCTTGCTTCTCTATTTTCACTCAAAAATCATTTTACATACTATCTACTTAAAATACTAAAAAAAAGCTCATCGCTATAAAATAGCGAAAAGCCTTTTTGTCATTGTTTCAACAAGCTATACACTTCGAATTCAATCGCTACGCGATGATCATTTTCAATAGTAGGCTGCGGATGATACCAGTTAATTTCATCATCTTTAAAGACACCTTTGAATTCCGTTCCTTTGATTGTAAGTGTGAACTGTTGGCATTCATGAACTTGCCCTAGAAATAATGGTTCCTCCATTTGGAAATTTTCAATCATACAAATTCCCTCCAATACATCACGCATTTTTTTTCGCCGTTTTCGTCGACTTCTTTCGTGCCGCTGGTTTCTTTTTTGTTTTATCGAGTGAGGCCTGAAGCGCAGTCATCAGATCCATTACATTCGACGGCATGTCTGGTCCTTTTTCACTTGGCGTTACAGTCTTTTCGCCTGATTTCTTCTCTTCGATTAATTCCATTAACGCTGATCGATACTCATCCGTGTATTTAGAGGCATCAAATGTCGTCGTCAATTGCTCAACCAATAGGAGTGCGGTATCTAGTTCTTTCTGGATAACTGTTTCTGCACTGGGAATATTCGGAACTTCTTGGACATTACGTACTTCATCGGGAAAATGAATGGTTTCCATTAGCAATGTGTCGCCGTAAACACGAACGACAGCCAATTGTTCCTTCGAGCGAATGACGATTTTCGCTACGCCGATTTTGCCAGAATCACCTAACGCTTTTCTTAATAATGCATAAGCCTTACCCCCACCACTATCCGGGGACATAAAATAACTACGTTCAAAGTAGATGGGATCAATTTCTTCTAACTTAACGAATTCGATAATTTCTACAGCCTTGTCTTCATTCTCTTTTTTCAATTGATCCAATTCTTCTTGATCTAGAACGACAAATTTATTTTTCGTGTACTCATATGCTTTGACGATTTCCTCATTTTTCACTTCTTTATCGCAGATCGGACAAACTTTTTGATAATTCACTGGCGTATTGCATTCCTTGTGTAATTGGCGCAGTTTTACGTCTTTATTTTCAGTGGCTGCATGAAGCTTCACAGGGATATTCACCAATCCAAAACTGATGCTACCTTTCCAAACCGTATGCATTCTGCTCACCCGCTTTTTGGCTTATTATGTGTGCACCGATTAAATTTATGTATAAGAAATAAATTTAATCGAATCCTATAAAAAACGGGAAGAGGTGCGGATATATGAAACCGATGCTTTTAACTTCAGCAAATGAGATTCCTGTTGGCGATGAATGGCTTTATGAAGTAAAATACGACGGTTTTCGCTGTATTTTAGTTTGGGATGAAAAGTCCCCCACTTTTGTTAGTAGAAATGGCAATGACCTGACTCACCTGTTTCCCGAAATCACTCAATTTTACGCTAATATATATGAAAAATTTGTACCTTTTCTTCCGCTAACTGCGGATGGTGAATTGGTACATTTAGTCAATGCTTATAAAAGTGATTTTTCAATCGTTCAATCACGCGGCAGAATGCGCAATGGAAATGTCATTTCAAAACATGCCAAAAATCAACCTTGCAGTTATATTATGTTCGATTTGCTTCGAATTAAAGGTGAGGATTTGACGAATTTTCCTTTGTCGTCCCGGAAATACGAACTCCATAAGCTATTACAATCAATCGGAGAAATCGAAGTCATAAATGTCTACGAAGATGCCGATACAGTGTGGAATCTTGCAGAAGTAAATAACTCGGAAGGTATTGTTGCAAAAAGAAAAACGAGTGATTGGATAAGCGGACAGCGGACAAATCAATGGTTAAAAATTAAAAACTGGAGATATGTAACTGTCGTGCTGACGAAATATAATCAGGAAAATGGCTTTTTTCACGGGTCAGTATACAAGGCGGATAGCTTGGTGGAAATGACTGTTTTTCGACACGGGTTAACGGATGAAGAAAGAAGGACTTTGGTTGATTTTATTCAAACGAATGGCACGAAGGTATCAGCAGATCATTGGGAATTGTCCCCGTCCATTTGCGTTGATATCGCCTGCATCGATTTTGACGGAAAAAAATTGAGGGAGCCTAGATTTTATAAATTCAATTTTGATATTGAGCCGGGACAGGTGAACTGGAGAAACATGCAAAAGCAACTACATCCAATACCGCCGTCAGTTCAAATAACTCATCCTGAAAAGCCTGTTTGGCCAGCTATCGACATTAAAAAAGATGATTACTTATTTTACTTGCAGCAGATAGCCCCCCACTTTCTTCCTTTTCTGCACGACCGTCTTTTGACCGCAATCCGTTTCCCTCACGGCGCGCCAGGAGAAAGCTTTTACCAGAAAAACGCACCCGATTATATACCTGACTTTATGACAACTAAACAGCAGGAAGATATTCGTTATATTGTCTGCAACGATCTTCAATCTTTATTGTGGTTAGGAAATCAGCTCGCGCTTGAGTTTCATATTCCGTTTCAAACAACGAATACGAAATTCCCTACTGAAATTGTATTCGATTTAGATCC
This sequence comes from Sporosarcina sp. 6E9, assembly GCF_017921835.1. NCBI lineage: Bacteria > Bacillati > Bacillota > Bacilli > Caryophanales > Caryophanaceae > Sporosarcina > Sporosarcina sp. 6E9. Next base: position 19,863 of record NZ_JAGEMN010000007.1, read on the forward strand.
TCCTTCAATAAGTTCATTTACATTGGCAATAGAGGCGGCGTTGAAAATGAAGGCCATATTCGATCAGTTCAACCTTCATACCTATGTTAAAACTTCCGGCGGCAAGGGACTTCACCTGTATATTCCATTGCCGAAGGACACTTTCACCTACGAAGAAACACGGATATTCACAGAGTTTGTCTGTCGTTTCTTATGTGACCAAGAACCTGAGCGTTTCACCATCGAACGGTTAAAGAAAAATCGGAATAATAAATTATACTTAGATTATGTTCAACATGCAGAAGGGAAAACAATTATCGCTCCGTATTCTCCTAGAGGCAATGCACAAGGTATTATCGCTACGCCACTATTCTGGGAGGAGGTAAATGACCAGCTACAGCCAACATTATTTCAGATCCCTGCCGTTTTAGATCGAATTAAAAATCAAGGCGATCCTTTGAAAAACTTTCGACAGATGGGTGAGAAACAAAAATTCCACGACGTCCTTATTCAGCTACGGAAATTGCTGGATTAAAAAAGAAGTCTTTCAGCGTAGTAAATAACTGAAAGACTTCCATTCAGATTTAATCCGACGACTTTAATAACTCAATAAAACGTTCACCAAGTTCACTTGTTGAAGCGGTTCCGCCCAAATCTGGCGTCAAGTTATCTTTTTCAGTCAAAATAAGCTCCAAGGTTGAAAGAATACGCTTTCCCCATTGTTCTTCTCCGAAAAAGTCCATCATCTGACTTATCGACCAAATTGCGGCGAGCGGGTTCGCAATGCCTTTACCTGCAATATCCGGTGCGGATCCATGAACCGGCTCGAACATTGAGGGATATTTCCGTTCTGGATTGACATTCGCTCCCGTCGCAAGCCCCATGCCGCCGGTTATCGCCGCCCCGATATCCGTTAGAATATCTCCAAATAAATTAGACGTGACTACTACTTCAAATCGTTCGGGTTCCGCAACAAAATATAAACTTGCTGCGTCCACTAAATAGGAATACGTTTGAACATCAGGATACTCTAAGCCGACTTCTTCAAATACTTCATCCCAAAAAACCATCGAATAATTTAATGCATTCGCTTTACTAATACTCGTCAAGGTTCGATTAGACTTTTGCGCTTCTTCATATGCATAGCGAATAATACGCTCCGTTCCTTTTCGAGAAAATACGCCAGTTTGAAGTACAACTTCTTCCGGCTTTCCTTTATATAGCCAGTCCCCAGCCCCTGCATATTCACCTTCGCTATTTTCTCGAATCACAAGAAAATCAATCTCTTCTCGCGTTTTGTTTTTTAACGGCGTCAAGGTAGGATTTAACAGTGTTATCGGTCGAATATTTACATATTGGTCGAATTCTTTTCGAATACGAAGGAGCAAATCCCATAAAGATATGTGATCAGGAACGCCGGGATAACCAACAGCACCAAGGTAAATGGCATCAAAAGATTTTAATTGTTCGATTCCGTCATCTGCCATCATTTTCCCTGTTTCTAAATAATATTCGCAGCCCCAAGGAAATTCAGTGAACTCGAAAGTGATAGTGGGATCAAGCTGCTCAATCGCCTTTAAAACTTTCGTACCTTCTGCAACAACTTCTGGACCTATCCCATCTCCAGGTATAAGCGCAATTTTAAATCGTTTCATCATTTCCACCTATTTTCTATGTATTTATATCGAATCCGTCATTTAAGCTTACATGAAATTATGTTGCTATTGTAAACAATACTGGATATAAATGATTCATTTCCTTTCCAACGGGTATTTTGTTACTAGCATACTTTTGATTGGAAGGAGATTAAAATGTTTGGACTTTCTGATTTACTCGCCTTAATCATTTCAGCATTTATTATTCTACCAGTTGTGTCATTCATTAGAGAATCTGGTTACTTTATAGTCGGCGGTATTTTCGGCGTGAAAAACCCTAGATTGACGATTGGTTCAGGTCCTCGACTATATAAGAAATGGGTATTTGATATTAGAAAACATTATCATCTGTATAGCTGGTTTTCTTATGATGAGTTAAGAAACACAAGCAAATTAGCCTATATTGCAATTTATGCTGCACCCATTCTAATCAATATGTCTCTTGCATTAACCCTCAATGCGTTGCTAGCCAATGGGTATCTTGAGGAGTACAAAACATTTTTTGATCGCTTTGTTTTTTATGCGTTTTATTTTGTGCTATTCGATATAGTTCCGATGTTCACCATAAACGGAAAACCCAATAATGGAATGATTCTTTATGAAATGATTCGTTATGGGAAACGTACGGATTTTAATAACGAGCCCTTTATCCCTTCAACAACGGAAGTAGAAGAACAATACATAGCGGCGATGGAAGCAATTAAAGAACTTGAACAAGAAAAAGAATTAAGGGAACAAGAATTTATTGAAGAAATGAAGGAATTGGATAAAGCGAAAAACAAGGAATTGAAGGAGTAAAGATGCTGTTTATTTCATAGAAGAAGTCTCTATCATTTAACTAGCTTCACTGGAATTCTCAGCATGACCACACACAAATAACTCCCTATTCTTTAATAATTTTCCCTTTATCCGTTCTCAATGTATTATCTTTCGTTCCAATGCCTCTTCGCTTATCGACAAGATTGTCATTTAATAGGACTGTATATTCTCCCCGAGGAATTCCTTGTAATTCATTTAGGTCAGACACAATCCTAGTAAATATCTCACTATCTGGTTCTGCAGTGGCTTCCGCCATAAATAAATAAACAGTAATTATTGCATACTTCGTGTCGAATTCATTATGGTGGAAGTATGACATGATATCCTCTTTAGATAGATTGGGATTTTCCAAATACATCTCCAAGATCGTCTCAAAAGTGTCTCCAACTGTACTCATATAATAGTAGGGCGTCGCAAAACCATCTGCTCTCACATTTTCAACAACTTCCATAGGTCTACCGACAACGGGATATTCTTTTACGAGTTTATTAAAGTACTCATCTAACTTTTGGAACTTTTGATCAAAAGCCATTGCATAAAGACCGCTTTGTATGGCGTTTTCAACTTGGCCTTCTTGAGACCAAACACTATCTGTTTCTACTTCTTTATTTTTAACATCTACTGGGACAATCGCAAATGTGTAGAAATGTGGTTCGCCAACCGACTCCACAAACACAGATACCCCATCTGTTGCGCTGACGATATTATGAACTGTCACATCCGATTTGTAGTTTTCCTTAAAATAACCTTGAACTGCTTTTTCGATTTCTTCACGATTATCTTGAGCAATTTCACCAATTTCTTTTAGACTGCCCCGTAGTTCAAAGCCTTCACCTTTATAATCTTGAATCCTGACAAAGGTTTCTTTTTCATATGTATTTTGCTCATCTAGATTCTTCGATTCCTCGCCATTTTTACTCCCCATGCTGTCACAACCGCCCAACAAAAGTAATAAAGACAAAAATATATAATAAATTTTATTCAATGGAGCATAGCCACCTTTTTAGTATTAATAGTGCTTTGCATTAATTGTAATGTTAGTGGAAGACTTTGTGAACTGAAAACGAATTGCGATTCTTTATTCACTCTGATGCAGAGATTTCGACTGATTTTATACTGCGTCTTAACCTCTAATTAACCTTCAGTTGTTATATTGTCGTTGCATGAGAAATATTTGAGAAGGGGTATGGTGTAAATTCTACTATATTCATTTTTTGATGTTTCAAGGCTACAAAAAAAATAGGATGGGAGTGTTTAATATGCAACCACAAATATTCAAGGCGAATTTATTGGTTTCCGTTGTAATTCCAATAATTATTGCTGTAGTAATCGTAGCCCTTTATTTCACAAACGAATCTATGCCCGCATGGACATTACTACTATTAATCGTTCCAGTCATCTTCAGTGCTGCTCAACTAAAAACTAAACTAGTAATCGAGAAAGATCTTTTGCGCTATGAAAAACTATTTGGAGGTAACGAAGTCTCATTAAATAATGTTTCTGAAATTGTTACGAGAGAGGTAGAAACAATTGTAGAGCGAAACCAACAACATGACAATCATCATGTAAGACCAAGTGGACTAAGTTTCAGCTCAAATCAGATGAATCCCGTAAACCAGGAGCGTAAAGTTGAAAGATTAGTATATGTATTGGACGCATCTGGAAGAACCCACTTTTCTTTTCCAGCTGGTTTAATTGGTTTTAAGAATCGACAAAACTTCATAGATGCTGTGAATGCCGCTAACCCAAACATTACGGTTAGTTAATAACAAATTGGAAGGATGGCAAGTTATATTAAACTTGTCATCCTTCCATTTATTTAAAGCTAATTACTTAATGCCGGTCCCTTCAAATGTGTTGCCATCCTTTATTGTTCCGATATCGAATCCTTTATAAAACCAACTTTTCCGTTGTTTAGATGTCCCATGAGTGAAACTTTCAGGAACAACGTAACCTTGGGATCGCTTTTGAATTGTGTCATCACCGACTGCACTTGCCGCGGTCAATGCTTCTTCCAAATCCCCTTCCTCCAGTAAATCCATTCCTTGTGCATGATGAGCCCATACGCCAGCGTAATAATCGGCTTGTAGCTCTAGCTTTACGGAATACTTATTGAATTCTTCTTTGCTTAAACGCTGTCGCAAGTCGTTAACCTGTCCGCTTGTCCCTAGCAAAGTTTGAACATGATGTCCCACTTCATGCGCAATGACATAAGCCATTGCAAAATCGCCCGGGGCCTGGAACTTGTTCTTCAGTTCTTGATAAAAACTTAAATCGATGTACAGTTTTTGATCGCCTGGACAATAAAACGGACCGACCGCCGATCCCGCGACACCGCAAGCAGATTGAACACTATCCGAATACAAGACAAGTTTCGGCTCTTTGTACGTCAAACCTTCCTCTGCAAAAAGACCGCTCCACACTTCCTCAGTGTCAGCTAGCACAACCGATACGAACTCCACCAGCTCTTTCTCTTCTTCTGTTTCTTCATACGCTACATTTTGATCCGTACCTGTTGCACCTAAATCATTTAAAACTTCCTCAGGATTTCCGCCCATGAATGTTATGATAAGGACGATAATCAACCCGCCGATTCCGCCGCCTACGAGTGTCTTACCACCCATTCCGCGCTTGTCTTCGACATTAGCGCTTCCTCTTCTACCTTTATATTTCATTATGATCCCTCCAAAAATACTGCCTCAAGTTTCGGTAATCCTGGTATACCCTTTTTCTTGAGAAATAGTGCATTTTAAGGCCCACATAAAACTGAAAATAGAGTAGAAAAGGTCTTCCCCCAGTTAAGTAAACTGTTGGAAGACCTTGATTATTTAATGGGTGCGTTATTAATAAGGGATAATGCTTCGTTCACTTCTAAAATCTTACCGCGAATATCGGTAATCCCAAAACTTGTTAGACGATCCGAATGCATAGCTAAATATTTTTCAGCATCCTCTTTTGTTTCGAATAAGTAAATCCCGCCAGCTTCTTTAGCAGCTGGATCCTCTGTCCAAATCTTCCAAATCACACCTGACTCATTGTTGATACTTTTGGCTAAATCAGCAAACCCCGTTGACATTTCCTCACCGAACGGTCCATCCATTTTAAAATCTACTTGTAATAAATAATTAATGATTACCACTCCTTTAGGCATTAATTGTATTTATAATAGCATCCAGACAAGAACAATACTTACTTTAGCACTTGCCGTGCAGTTAGCTATTAGTGGATCATACTTCATGATTTTCCCATTCTCATTTTGTGTATACATAAATGGATTCATACAGATAATACAATATTAGATACAATTGTCCGCCTAAATAATTATATGCCCTTAAAATTTAATAAAGGGGTAAAGTAGATGAAAATTCGGTTTGGCTATGTAGCAAACGCAGTCGGTTTATGGGATGCAAGTCCATCCAAAACGTTAACATTCACACGGTATTCAACACTTCCCGAATGCGAAAGAATGGAACAGTTAAAATCTTTAACTGCACAAAATTTAGCGCACACAAAAAGGATTTTGTATTATAATATCGCGCATGAAATTGAAGTATATAGATTTTCAAGCTCACTTGTTCCATTAGCAACCCATCCGGAAGTCATGTGGGATTTTTTAACGCCATTCAAAAATGAATGGAAAGAAATTGGAGATTTAATCAAAAAATATAATCTTAGAGTCAGTTTTCACCCGAATCATTTTACACTTTTCACCAGCCCACGAGAAGAAGTAACAACGAACGCAGTAACAAGTATGGAATATCATTTTAAGATGCTGAGCGCAATGAATGCCCTTGATACAGGATTAATTAATATTCATGTTGGCGGAGCCTATGGCGACAAAACTAAATCGTTAGAGCGATTCCATCAGAACCTCAAAAAATTGCCCAAAAAAATTAAGAAGCATATGACGTTAGAAAATGATGATAAAACATATGATCTTTTGGAAACACTCACTGCTTGTGAAAAAGAAAAAATGCCAATGGTATTCGATTATCATCACTATGTGGCGAATAGCGGCGAAATTGACCTGCCACTTTACTTATCTCGAATATTTGAGACTTGGCGTAATACTAAAGTTGTACCAAAAGTCCATATATCTTCACCTAAATCTGAACAAGCCTTTCGTGCCCATGCGGACTATATTTCTTTGGACTTTGTCCTCCCCTTCTTAAAGATTGCAAAAGAGCTCAATCAGGACTTTGACATCATGATAGAAGCTAAACAGAAGAACCTTGCTATGTTGCAACTTATAGAAGAGACAGCTGCAATTCGCGGTGTCAAACGCATATCAAGTTCATCTGTTGAATGGTAACCGTAAAATTAGAATGAAAAACTATTGAGGTGGAATAAATGACGATTGTACGTCTTGGTTATGTCGCAATGAGTATGGAACTTAAAAATGCATCCCCGTCCCAAACCATGACATTTACTCAATTCCAAAAGATTGAGGACCGGGAAGCTGCCATCCGAAAATTAGAGCGTATTGCACTTTCGAATTTGCACAACACATTAAGGCTATTAAAACATAATGCAGCGTCTGCCATTCGCTTTTATCGATTAACTTCTCGTCTTATCCCATTAGCAAACCACGAGGAGCTTCTTGATTGGAATTATATCAAACCATTAAAAGAGACACTTCGTGAGATTGGAGATTTCGCAAAAAAACATCAGATTAGAGTTGATTTTCACCCAGATCACTTTGTCCTCATTAATTCTAAGCAGAAGCATATCTTGAAAAATTCAATAAGCACCTTAAAGCTACATTACCTATTATTAAAGGCGATGGGCATTGACCCAACTCACCGCTGTGTCATGCATGTTGGCGGTAATTATAAAGATACCGAAATGTCACTTGAACGCTTTGTAGATAATTGGATGAGGGTCCCGAAACAGATTCAAAATACGATCATGCTTGAAAACGATGATACTTCTTTTACGTTAGAAGATACGCTTTACTTATGTGAAAAACTGGATATACCGCTAGTTTTTGATTATCATCACCATCTTGCCCATCATCAGGATGCCAATTGGGAAAACAACTGGAATAGAGTGGTGCAGACTTGGATTCATTCTCCACTTCCAATAAAAATGCATATATCAAGTCCTAAAAGTGAGGAAGCATTTCGCCATCATTCAGATTACATAGACGTCGATATGTTTTTTAAATTCCTTAAAGGTATAAAAGGCAGTGTATCGCAAATTGACTGCATGGTTGAGGCCAAGCGGAAAGATGAAGCACTTTTTAAATTAATGGATGAAGTGAAATCCAGGAAAGACATTGAAATGATTGACGGTTCCTCTTTTCTCCTAAAGTAAATGACAACTCACTAAAAAAAGAGCACTAATTTCTCTTTATAGAAATTAGCACTCTTTTGGTGGTTGGCATACGTCACATTTGCGTTGATTTTTATTGTTAAATTTCGTAAATGTTTTCTCAAAATTGTTACCGCATGCACATTCAAATAGTAACTTTTGAGAAAATCCACGATATTCCGTCGTTAACAATTTACTATCTGAATTGTTCTCTACAAATTCTTTGATTTTAGCAATCGTCCATCGTTTGTTAATTCTCAAGCACCTCCATATTTTACCGCTAGGCAGATCAATGTCTAATTATCCTAAGCTCCTCATGATAACATGAGTCGGCATATAATTAAATAGATGACCATTAAAATGAAAAATCCACAGCTGAATCGCTGTGGATTTTTCATTTATTATACTCGTTCTGCTTTATGTCCGATTAGTTTATAATACACAAGATACAGCGATGGAATCATCACCAATGTAAACAAACTTGAGAATGCGAGTCCCGCAATGATTGTAATTGCAAGTGCTTCAAACAATGGATCGCCCGATACGGCAACTGGAATCAATGCGACAATCGATGTCAATGATGTTAAAATGATCGGTTTGATACGCGCATACCCTGACTCAACAATCGCTTCAATCACATCCATATTGCCCAGAAGGCGGCGCGCTTCTACGAAGTCGATTAATACAACCGCGTTACGCACGACAATACCGGTTAACGAGACAATCCCCATGACACCTAGGAAACTGAGTGGTGTTTGTGTGATAAACAATCCCAGAATCGCACCCGATATACCTAGATACACCGCAAACAATACAAGGAATGGTAAACTGAACGACTTAAACTGGAATGCGATGACTAAGTACACAAGTAATATGACAACTAGGAATAGGATTCCAATTTCTGCAAAGAATGCCTGCTGATCTGAATTCTCTCCACCTGTTGAAATTGTATAGCCTTCAGGTAAATCTTTCTTTTCTGCTTCTGCAGCCTCTAACATATCTGCTTTAAATCCATCCGCATCGCCATACGCTTTTAACGTAATCGCTCGCTCTCCTTTTTCATGAGGGACTTGAGCGATTAAGGATGTTTTTTCAGAAGTTAGCAATTCATCCAATGACACGAATTTCGGCGGACCTTGAGTCATCATGGATGGGACGGAAAATTGTGAGAGGTCAACAGCCTCCCCTTCGGTCACACCTTTTTCATTCAACACAACTTGCTTTGAAATGTCCCCCTCATACAACTTAAATAAAGGAACACCTTGTGTCAGCAGTTGTAGTTGATTGGTGACTAGACTCAAGGAAATACCATTATCCTCAAGCGCTTGACGATTCGGCACATACTGGATAGCTGGTATGGATTCTCCCAAGTTATCCGTTACGATATTAGCGCCGTTTTCAAGCAAGCGATCTTTCAAATCATCGCGTAGCTGTGTGAGTTGGTCGATATCATCGCCTTTAATCGTAACGGTTACCGGCGCCCCGACTGGCGGTCCTTGGACGATTGTATCCAAGAAGATTTCCGCATCACTGTAGCGTTTGCGTAATTCCGGTTCCCACTTGTCGATGAATTCAGAAGCACTCGTATTGTCTTTTTTTATACGGAACACTGCTTGCCCAGTGTTTTCTCCTGTATTATCCATCGAAGCAGCAAACAGATTAGGCAATCCGCTACCTGTGAAAATAGCTGTTTCTTTTACGTTTTTATCTTCGTCCGAAACTTCATCGATCATCTTTTGGATTTCGTTATTCGTTTCGTCAATTGTCGTCCCCGTTGCGAGTCGAACGTTCATCGTCACTTCTTCTTTGTCCGCGGCAGGGAAGAATTCAAACGGCGTCAAAAATGCTAAGAACAGCAACCCTGTGGCTATAATAAGTCCACCGATTCCAACAAGTAGTGGCCGCTTTAATACTTTTCGCAGTACTTTTTCAGCGTAGAATACGGCTATTTTCTCCAATGGCTTCCCTAAAAACCCTGGCGTTTCCGATATCTTTTTATTGCGTCGTTTCGTCTTGATGAATTGAAGCATCGGAACGAGCGTGACTGAAAGTATCGTTGATGCAATAATAGTCGTGATTAAGATACTTGGAAGTGCTTTGATGAATGCGCCATTACCACCAGATAGTAAAAGTAACGGGGAAAACGTCACAACGATTGCTAAACTGGAAGAAATAATGGATGTGTAGACTTCTTTGACACCATTTACGGCACCATCCAGTGGTGAATCGCCTAGCTTATAGCGTCGCTGAATATTGTCATTGACAACGATACTATCATCAACTAGAATTCCGATAGCGATAATAAGTCCAATAACCGAGATTTGATTCAAGTCGACACCCATGAATGGAATCGGAATGAGACCAACAAGTACGGATGCGAGAACGGTAAATGCGACCGCAAATGAACCGAACAATGTTAATCCTGCTGTTGTAACAATCAGTACTGCAATAACTGCAATAAGAAGCGATATATATAAACTATTAAATATTGAATTTACATTGTCAGCTTGAGATTCATACGTATGCGCGGTTACTTCTTTCGGCAGTTCTTCAATAAACTGCGTCATCTTCTTGTCGATTTTCTTATCCATAGAGGGGATATCTTGCCCAGGCTGAAGGAATATCGTATAAGAGATTGCAGATTTCCCCTCAAAAGTAACAATGTCTTTCGCATCTTTTGCCACTTCTCCAATATCGGCTAATTCAGCCAACGGCACAGCAGCATCCCCGATTTGCAATTGTTTTAGTTTTTCAATTCCCTCGTCCTGTTTCACTGTCAAAACGACGCGTTCCTTGCCGTCATCATGAGTACCTAATGAGAGGGGTTGATTGGCTTGTTGCAAAACACTCAGTACATCATAGGGTTGTAGTCGATTTTTAGCCAGTTTTTCAGGGTCGAGCGTAATCATTAGCTGCTTTTCCGTGAACCCTTTAACTGTTGTTCCTGCAACGCCTTCTATTGACTGAATATCATCTGACAGCTCGGCAAACGATGCCTCCATGTCAGCGAGTACTTTTTCGTCTCCAGTAAACATGTAAGAAACGAGTGGAAATGCTAGATCCAGTTTTTTCACTTCTGGTGCTTGTGCGTTTTCTGGTAATTCATTCGCAGAACGCTGCACTTCTTGTTGCAACTTATTGATTGTCTGTTCATGGTCGATGCCATCTTTTAATGACAGTGTAATGATTGATGCCGAATTCGCGGAAACAGAATTCATTGTATCGATTCCGTCTATTTTCTTAATCGCCCGTTCCAGTGGATTCGTTACGGTTCTTTCTACTTCCAAAGGTTCTGCACCAGGTAGAATAGCAGAAACCATCACAAGGTTGACAGGGGTTTCAGGAATTTCTCTTTTCGGCAACGTTAAAAACGTATATGCACCAACAAGCATTAAGATAAAAATTAAGAAAATGAATAATTTACTCCGTTTTAATAAATATTTCAATGGGGTAATTCCCTTCTATATTAAATATAATTACAACTCTATTAATCCCCTATATCATTCCATAGTAAACCTCCAATCTCAATTGAAAGAACTCTAGAACAAGGAATGCGACTTTATTTTAAAACTACACCTTGGCTGTAGTTGCATCGTCCTTTGTAGTTTGATATTCTTGCTCGTTTCACTGACTGATATGTGATAAAAATTTATTTCTTAAAACTGAAAAAAGCTTCTCGCAAAGTTAGAAAAATTACGGAAAGCTTTTTCAACATCTTCATTATTTCTATAGTTTCACATTTAGACTAAGATATGATAGTAGATAGGATTTTATTTTAATTTCAATTACTAATTAAAATTATAGTTATCTGAGAATACTAAGTACCCTCAACGCTCCCTGAAAGCTCTTTTACAAAGAGGCTACCCTACCTCCTAGTTTTTTAGGGGGTAGCCTTACTTATGATAAAATTGTCTACTTCACTTGGGAAAAGCTCTTATTTTACTTCAATAACAATCTTTCCTTTTGCATGGTGAGTTGCACTTAATTCATGTGCTTCTCGTAATCCTTTAGCGGAAAGAGGAAATGTATGACCGATATGGGTTTTCACTTTTCCTTTTTCCATTAGCTCACCAAGTTCAGCAAGTTGCTTTCCATTTGGATTAAGCCAAAGAGATTCAGCTGTAATCTGATTAGCCTCAGCTTTTTCTATATTTGGCTGGCCTACAATCGAAACCAATCGACCACCTTTTTTAACTACACTCAAGCTTTTATCTAAAATCTCGCCGCCCATTGTATCAACAACTAAATCAACGTCTTTTACGACATCTGTAAAGTCAGTTGTTTCATAGTCAATAAATTCGTCAACACCGAGTTCTTTTAAGAAAGCTTCGTTCTTGCCACTAGCTGTTGATAGAACATAAGCACCAAAACTTTTAGCGATTTGAATACCCAAGCTTCCAACACCGCCTGATCCAGCATGAATTAATACTTTATCTCCAGATTTAACTTGTCCAAAGTCAACCAGACATTGCCAAGCTGTTAGTCCTGCTAGTGGAACTGAAGCAGCTTCCTCAAAACTAACATTGGCTGGTTTTAAAGCGACTAAGTCTTCGTTTACAGCAACATACTCAGCGTATGTTCCATTTTCCATTGCTGGCCGAGCGAATACCTCATCTCCTACCTTGAAACGCTTCACATCTTTCCCTACTTCAGCGATCACTCCCGCTGCATCCCATCCTAAAATAAGCGGAAATTCAAAAGGAATATTCTCTTTCATATAACCTTCTCGAACTTTCCAGTCAATAGGATTCACTGACGTTGCATGCATCTCTATTAACACCTGATTATGTTGAATTTCCGGCTTCGGTAGTTCTTTCTCAATAAGTTCTTCTGCTCCACCGTATTGTTCAATAACGATTGCTTTCATGAAACTGCACTCTCCTTATCCTGTTCATTCAATATACATACCCGTTTAATTAAAAAAGTATTCATTTACTGAACTCACATTGCTTTCCTTATTAGTTAAATCTACTTTGTAAAAAAAAAGGTTCTTCATTAGATGAAAACTAATGAAGAACCTTTAAATCAAATATATGGAAGTTAATTTAATGGATTCCTTACATCATGCCGCCCATCTAAGAAGGTGTTTTTTACGCTTGGATGGGCTTTGCAGATGTTGATTTAACATCGAATTGTACGTTTTACAATCACATGAAACGCTATCAAAAGCAAAATGAAGTTAGCAAAAAAGTTAGCATATCTTGTGAGGAGTGAACAGAATGAAGTTGATTCAATCGGCTTTTATTGCTTTTAGTATAGCACTGGTTGCATCAGGTTGTAGCCATCACTACGGAACAAAAGTTGGGGCTGCTGACGATGTACAACAATTAATAGATGACCAACAAACGGGCTTTGTCATCATCACAAATGAAACAGATGCACCTTTCTTGGAGGAAGTTCAAAAAGCATTACTAGAAAAAAAGGAAGATGCCTTACAGTTCAACGTTTTTTATAATGATGGAAAAAACAAAAATGCAGATGGACTAAGTAAGAATCCATTTCGCTTTGAAATGCCCCACGTAAACACCGTCTACTACATTAAGGATGGAAAAGCCTTTGGTGAGTATGATTTGGAAGCCTACGAAGGTCTTCGTCAACAAGAAGAATTACATCATTTCATTGATTCCATGCCTAATCATAAAGGTGATACGAATGAACAATGAAGAACTTGCTCGTAAACTAGAAGAGTTTCAAGAGTACCTAAGCATCTCTAACATCTTTACCGACATTATGAGAGGGCTAGCCTGGGTACTCGTCAAAGGCTTGGCATGGATTGTTGACTCACTTGAAAACTTAACCGATGATATTTTATTGATTAAAACTTTCTACAACAACCCAGAGATTGTTGCGTTTGTCGATACTATCAAACCCATTCTGTATATTTTCTTAGCTTTTTCTCTTCTCTATACAGGATACTTATTAATCTTTAACAAGAAGTTCAACCGTGAGGGAATCGTTATAAATACTTTCATTGCTTTCATCATCATTCTTGCGCTAAACGCTGGAATGGACAAGGCGAATGAATTTACTGATGTAGCAATTGATGCTGTAAAAGTCGAAACACTTTTTCCAAACGATGACTCTACTGTAAGTGGTTCAATTGTTCAAAGAAATATTACCGATCTCACTGAATTCGATAAAAGTAACTGGTCTGCAAATGAATTGACCGTTCCCAACAGCACACCGCCAAGTAGGATTGCAAATATCAATATCCGTGAGACATACGGGAATGATACTGAGGGCATTTCAAGTGAAGGAAAAGACATCTCTAAATACATGCTTTCACTTAACAACGTTGGTGAGTATCGGGCAGACAAACTTGATCAATCAGGGCTGGAATGGAACAACGAGTATTATTTCCGATACTCAGTCAACTGGTTCACGATTTTTGTCACCTTGGGAATAATCGGCTTTACGCTTTTTTCAATAGCGTTGAAACTTGCCAAGTTGTTTTTTGAACTTACATTCAACTATATTCTGGCTTTAATTGTGGCACCTGCTGATATTCATGACGGACAGAAGACAAAGAAAATCATTCAAGCAATACTAAACACCTTCTTTGCAACCATCTTAATTTTTCTATCAATGAAGGTCTATATGATTGGAACAGCTTATTTGGAAGATACTCTTTCCACCTTCCCTTACTTAATTGCATTAATTGGGTTCTCACTCGCTGTTGTTGATGGGCCAAATATCGTTGAAAGGTTGTTTGGCATTGATGCAGGACTCAAAAACGGTTGGGGTGTACTTGCAGGGGCATATGCAGGTGGAAGAGTGGTTGCAGGTCTCGGTAAAGGTGTTTCAAATATTGGTAAAGGAAATACAGATAATAAGAATAAAAGCTTGTCTGCTACGTCTGGTGGTACTGATGGAGAGAAAGCACCCTCACCAAATGATGCAGAATACGAATCTAATAAAAATAAAAAGAATGATGGTTCTAGCACTGCGAAACTCAATGCAAATGCTAGTGACGGTTTAGGCGAAAACAAATCATCTTCGCCAAATGATGCAGAAACTGATGAGAGTAAACAGAATGAAGGTACTGACACTACTTCAAGCGTATCTCAACAAGCAGATGAACAAGCTAAAGGACAAAGAAAGCAATCAAAAGCACCTTCACCGAATGATGTTGAAGGAATTTCAACAACTACTGGAATGGGTAGGGCTTCACAATCACCAAGCAACGCACAAACTACAAGTAGTTCTCAATCTACAGAAACAGCAAACGTAACGGGGATTCAAGACAGCGTACAAGGTAATACAACTGGATCACAAACACGTACAGGTGGTAGTGGTGGTTCACAAACACCATCGACTACTCAACCAAGTGGAGCAAGCAACGCACAAACTACAAGTAGTTCTCAATCTACAGAAACAGCAAAGGTAAACAACAATGCAACAGTGAGAACTGACACGGAAGTTTCTAATACAGTACAAGAAGTTGCGGGTAGTACATCAACATCTACGTCACGTACAGGTGGTGGTACGACACAAGCACCAACGGAAAGAGTTAATACGGGTGGTACAAATACAGCGAAAACTACAAGTGGCTCACATACCACTGAAACATCTAAAGTAACAAGTAATTCAACTGTTACGACAGATACCGAAGTTTCTAATGTGATTCAAGAGAGCGCAGCTACTACAACAACACGTACCGATAGAAATAGTTCGGGGAATCAAAACTCACGCATCAATCAATCGAATGAGCGCAAAAGACCGAGAAATTATCCAGTCGATAAAGGAAGTTCAAACGTGATTGATAGAATGAAGAATTACAGAAATAAATAGCCCCCTTTTTTCTAGTAACAAATGTGAATCTAATTACGAAAGGAATGGTAACCGTGAGCACAAAACATCAATTTCGAGCACGTGTTAAAAACACTAATTATGATTATTTGGAGGATTACCAAATTGTAAATGACTACGGTAATATCGGTGAAACACTAGATGCTATTTTACAAGAGCATAAAGAGTTAAAGAAAAATGATTGGAATCTCCAATACATCGCACATACAGTTTCAACCCAAGTGAACAACACCTTATCAACAGAATTAAATCGGGTACGTCTCGGTACAAATAACACAGATCGAAACTCACAAATTCTTATCGAATTGCTACAAGGGTTTATGCAAATGCAAAATCTAGAACACATCGTAACAACTGACTTAAACAAACCTCCTTTTTTAACGGAGGTAGAAAACTTAATACAAGAGAAAATCACCACATTAAAACAGAGAAAGGACTCGAAAAGAGGATGAAGTCTAAAGAGTTTGATTTATTTACAGTGGGTGAAATAAAAGATAGAATCGGACACGACCCCATACAGGCAATGGATTTATTTGCAGATAGTTACGTAGCAATCTATCGAATTCAACACGATGTAAGAGAACTTCATAACACAATTACCAAACAACATGACGAACTTCGCCAAGCACTTGACCTATGTGTTAAATGTTTAAAGCTAGTTGAAACAACAATACAAAATCGAAGGTAGATTGAATAAAGAGAAGTGCTTCGTCCTAGATAACCCCTGTGGACGAAGCACTTTTAATTACTGCCAATGGAGCGTACCACCTGCGACATTTCTTTCAGCAATTGCCACCAGTTAATTATTAAAGGATTTAAAATAGCGTAAGAGAAAAGCCTAATTCCTGCGTGCTGCTAGCGTAGAATTAGGCTTTTGATGTTCAACAATCGCACCCGTTAGTTCAATAATATGCCATGATTAATTTAGATTTTTTAAATTCGGGAATTTATTATTATAAATTTTGTTCCATATATTTAATGCACTGGGATAACAATTATTAATCGAAGGTGCTCCACTCCTCGAAAACATTTTTTCAAAGACCTGATGTATCACTAAAGCTAACTTTTCAACAGATGCAGTTGGTAATGCCGATACAATAAGTCTTATTTCTGGATCATATTCATCCTCAGATGTGTAACGTAAAAGGTGCATCGGGTCCCATTCATTAATTACTTCTTTTACAATTTGGTAGTGGTTCATAATATCCCTCTTTCAAGATGTATTTTCAGAGACTTATGCTATCCCCTTATTTAGCTAACCTGACCCGTTTGATGCATTGTCCTTATCACGCAAACGCACCCGTTAATTTAATATAAAATGAGTTATTGTTCCAATATCCTCTTTAACTCATTCGTTTGTTCCGCTGTAAGAGCAGAATAAACATCGGCACCTTCACTGTATAATATTGAGCTAGCATCATCTTGATACCAAACATATCTCCGTATTTCAGCAATACCTTCCTTGGGGCTGTCGAGTGAAAAGAAAGTGTCTGCCACTTCCCCTAAGTCTTTTGGTTTTCCCACATCATCTTCATCATTAATGATTTCTCTCAAAGTTCCAATTGATGCTGAATGTGTGATATCACTATGAAATTTTACGCCTTCGCCTCCATCGTCAATAAAAGGTGTGCCCACTCTAAGGACTTCCTCTTTTGTACATCCAATAACCATTACTGACAAAATTAATACAGAAAAAATAAATACCAACTTTTTAATTTTAATTACCTTCTCTCAATCGATTATTTGGCCCGTTTGATACACTGTCCTTATCACGCAAACGCACCCGTTTGCTTAAGAGAGTATTGGTACAAATAGAACGTGAAGAAAAATGTCTGCCGATATTAATGTGTATTAATGACCCATATTATCGTTGTTACCGCTAAGTGGTTCTACTACTTCTCCATCTTTATCAATTACAATACTGTCGGTTTCCTTATTAGCCTCGGTCACAGACGCATAATAAGTAAAAACACCAAAAGTACTAATAGCTATCGTTGCTAATACTATAGAAATTCTTTTTTTCATAAAGTAGTCATCTCCCTACATTTTTTTTGTATTCGGTTCTTCTTAAAATACTTAATTATGTGAAATATTAAAACGGCTATAACTGTGCAAGGGATTATACAAATAAAAATAAAAGTACCAATAAAGATATACCCTGCCCCACCCCAACCATCAATTAATGCACCAATACAAATGATTCCTACACTTAGCAAAAGTACTCCAATAAAACTTAAAATAAAGTACTTGTCATATTTAGTTCTTATAAAAAGCATTAAGGCAGTTACTAATAAGTATACCACGCCCGAAATAATATAAATATATATCCAAACCGCTTCCTTTCCACATCTCTTCTATTTCGATTAATTCCAAACCTTTTAGTACCAGATGAAAAGCATACTTCAAATAACGTATCCTGCCAGTTAACACATTAAGAAAAACCATAACGTTGTCACACTGAAGATTCTCATTAATTAAGACGGAACGAGATAGTAAATAGTTACATAACTACAACGATTTGGCCCGTTAATGGCATAAAATTTATGCAACAATCGCACCCAATAATTGAAGAAGGAATTCTTTTCTTTTACTAACGGGTTCGGTTGATGGGGACAAAACAATAAATCTATTTTGCATTTATTAATCCCAATTCTTTGCACCAAGGTCCTTGTCCCTTGCATTGAAATTGATAAACTTTATCTTCACTTTTAACTTTAAGTTCAATCCTATAATCGAATGGATGGTTAAAACTACCTTTCTTCGCATCTCCAACTAAATAGACTTTATCAATATCTTGAAAACTAAGGTTTAATTGTTGATAGTCAGAGGAATTCCCTAAAATGACTAATAAACGATTTTGTTCATTTATTAATTGATTCGACTGCCTATCGTATGCATACAAACTAATAACCCCTAGTTGTAAAATTAATATGGTACAGATACCAATTCCGATTTTTTTAGGAAGCTCATTTCGTACTTTCCAAAACAAGAGGATTATCAATGAGGATGCTACGAATAAGATTGTAAATTCAGTCGTTACGTTATTTAACTCGATACCATTTCTAAACAGAATAAAACAAAACAGGAAAATCAGTGTAATAATTATACCAACCATTTTATGCCCCCTTCTATTTATCCGCAACCCATTTTGCTAACTATTCGACACCCACCCAATTATACCTCCCTGTTGAACTAACCTGCTTCGTTAGTTCAATAAGAAAAAAGAGCTACCAAAGCAGCTCAATGATTTTCAAGTAAAGCACCCGATTGAAGAAATAAAAAATCTTTATTGTACTTTTAGTACTGAATCTATTGCCTTTTTTAATTCATCTGGTTTTTGAGTACCGATTACCACTTTGTTATGCTTCAACCTTAATTCAATCCCTTTTTTTCCATTCAAGTTATAAGCCGTTTCACCCTTAGCGTTAAAACGAATCCCCAAACCTCCAAAACGTTTAAGAGGGCTATAAGTGAGTGTTTCATAGTTACTAATCTCTTTAAATAGGTACTGCTTATATTGAATATGAAGAGGAAATAAACGCACATATAGTCCATCAATACGAACTTCAATTATTAACTTCAATACTCCAAGCATTAACACTGGTAAAGCAACTCCAAAAAGTATCCAAAAAATAATTGTAACCAAATCTGGGGCAGGATTATTACCTATTGGCACACCAAAAATAATTTGCTGAATGAACCAGTACCACATATAGGCAGCCTCCAATAAAATCAGCACCCATAACCAAACTTGTTGTGGTCGTTGAATTTCTCGATACACAACTTTAGTTTTTTTATCCACCTAGATCCCTCCCTTTACCACAAAATGGCCCGTTTGTTGAATACAGTTCTTAGAGAATTTTAATCTAATTAGTACAACAAGTATAACAATAATAGTTGGATATGCGTATGTTTTTTTCCACTTTAATCATCTAGAAAATGCGAGGTAGTAAACACTTTTACTTTTATGTTTTACTTAGATCGCAAATATTAGATAGGAAGAGCATAAGGGAAATGTGCCCCCACTTTCAGTGTGGGATCAGGCAGAGCCTGATATTTGGATGGGGTCACATTTTTCTATTGTGTCACTAGTGTGTGACAAGAAAACGATATACTGTCACATCAGAGTGACAACTTACATCATCTTAATATCAATAAATCGCTTTAACTTCACACCAACTAGTTCATTTTATCTTGCTGCTCCCAATCACCGGCAATAATACTATAAAAACATTTTTTGCATAAATCCTTTTTTATGTTCCTGTAATGCCACAAGTTTTTCCTGTTCCACTTCAATTTTCTTATCAAACGTTTTAAGAATGTTAGATATTTTTATTTGCTCTGATAATGTTGGTAATTCATGAATAGTCTCAAAGAAATCTACTATTGAAATATTTAAAAGTCCATGATTACGCGCACCTTCTACAGAAATCATAGAAACCTCCTTATGCCATCTATCAGATTCAAAATATTGCTCTAAGAAATCACTATGAACTTTTTGTTCATTGGGTTGAAAACATATATATAATGATGACAAAACACCCATATCATACCTATTCAGTCTTTTTATTGCACCAAATGGATAACCTTCCGAATAGCTCTTATTATATGCAAATTCACCACTCTTAAGGAGGGAATATCCCTCTAGGTTAGCGGAGGCGACAGATCTATTAAAATATCTTTCCTGATCAATCAATCCCTCCTGTGCAGAGATAGTTAAAACTAAAGTAGATTGCAATTCCTTATTCTTTCTAACTACCCTGTTTGTAATTTCGCGAAGGCGGTACTTTTCCCACTTTGGAAATCTCTCTCCATCCTCATCCTGAAATCTTAATTCTTGACTAAAAATCTTCTGCGAGTAGCCCTTTTTCTGTTCTTTTAACAAATCCACTTTTTCTTGTTGTCTTTCAATTCTTTTATCAATTAACATAAAGAATTTCGCTATTTGGACTTGCTCTTCTTTGGTAGGTATAGAAAGTTCTAACTCAAAAAACTTTGCATCGTTTATACTGACACGATCATGCCTTACTCCTGTATCACCATTAATATAAATATGCCTATACCATCTATTAGATTTAAAAAAATAGAATAAAAAGTCTGTATTTATATTATTAACTGAAAAGCATAAGTACAACGGGGATACTATACCAGGTTCATCATAATTATATTTACTAACAGGACCATATGGCGCGTTATTAGAAATTCGGGGATTATATACAAATTCATCTTTTTCAATAACATAGTAACCACCAATATTCGACCTATTAGCAATATCTTTATCAAAATACTCTCTTTGTTTAACCAATCCATATTTTGCAGAATTTGAAATAACATTTTCAACCTTAAGATCATTATTTTTCCGAGTGATTTTTTTCGCTATTGAATTTAAATATACTTTAGTCCAACTCTTTTTATAGCTCTTAAAGCGAATAATTGGCACATCGTTTTTATATCGTGAATACTTCATCATCCCTCACACTTCCAATTCCTCAAAATATTTCGCCAGTTCCTGATTTATCTCAGAAATCTCTTCCTCTACATCTTTCAACCGTTTCGCAACAACCTTTAAATCAACAGGTTTTTCTTCTTCAAACGTATCAACATAGCGAGGGATGTTTAGGTTGTAGTCATTCTCTTTAACTTCATCCAACGTCGCAGTATACGAATACTTTTCGAGCGTTTCACGAGACTTATAAGTTTCAACTATTTTCTCAACATTTTCATCGGTTAGTACATTTTGATTTTTTCCTTTCTCAAAATCACTTGACGCATCGATGAATAAGATGTTGGCATCTGCTTCCCGGCATTTTTTAAAAACTAAAATACATGTCGGAATACCCGTACCGAAGAAAATGTTGGCAGGAAGTCCAATAATCGCATCTAGATAGTTCTTATCTTCAATAAGGTATTTGCGGATAACGCCTTCTCCTGCTTCCCTGAATAACACACCATGTGGCAAGACGACTGCCATTGTTCCGTTATCGTCTAGGTGGTGAATCATGTGTTGAACAAAAGCGAAGTCTGCTCTTGATCTTGGTGCTAACCGACCATATGCACTGAATCGCTCATCGTCTTTAAATGAGTCATCCGAACTCCATTTTGCACTGTAAGGAGGATTTGCAACAACTGCTTCAAATCGCATACCAATATGGCGTGGGTCTTCCAATGTATCCGAATTCTGAATATTAAAGTTCTGATAGGATACATCGTGCAGCAACATGTTCATCCGTGCCAAGTTATACGTTGTAGATGTCAATTCTTGCCCATAAAATTTCCGAACGTTAGCTTCTTTTGCAACACGAAGCAATAATGAGCCTGAACCACAAGTCGGATCATAAATGCTTTTCAGGTCATTTTTATCCTTTGTAACAATTTTAGCAATTACCTTTGAAACCTGTTGTGGCGTGTAAAACTCGCCAGCTTTCTTTCCAGCCGTTGCTGCGAACTGAGAAATAAGATATTCATACGCATCACCCAAGACATCAATGTCGACATCGTCATGCAAAAACGGAATGTCATTAACATTTACAATAATCTTAGCAATTAGAGTAGAACGGGTTTTCACATCGCGTCCTAATCTAGCAGATGATAAATCCAGGTCATCGAACAAATGCTCAAAGTCTGCTTGACTTTCTGCACCAAGTGTAGACTCTGTCACTGAATTGACTGCCCTTTGCAATAGTTCCGTATCAAAGTTTCCATTTTCCCCTTTTTCAATTTCTCGGAACATTGAAGAAAAAAGGTGTTGAGGTTCAATTACATAGCCAACCTCTTTTAATAACATTTCAGTAAGTACCACTCGATACTGTTCGTTTTTCCAAGCTTCTCCATAACTTAGATTGTCATGTTCCAACAACTTTGTAACTCGTTCTTCTATTTTTTCAGATAAAAACCGATAGAAGATTAAGCCTAAAATATAGTTCTTAAATTCACTCGCTTCCATTTGTCCTCGAAGATTATTGGCCATATTCCATAGTTTTTTATGTAATTCAGCTTGTTGCTTTCTTTGTTTTTCAGATGTTGTCATTTTCATTCCTCCAATTGATTAAGTATTGTTTGCTTAATTAGCATTCTTTCCAAAAACATTTTTTCTTTCGCTAAAATATTCTTTTTTCGTTGTAATTGAGATATTCTACCTATTTTCCTTTGTTTTTCGAGTAAAGGCAAATCAACTTCTAACTCACGAAGGTTTGCAATGGACAATGTAGAAATAACAGCGCCTTGTGTGTTTCTGGCAATTTGTTTCCGTATCATTGGATGTTCATTGAAGTACCACTCAAAAAATTGAGCATCAACGGTACTGTTGAATTCAATCACAACAAAGTTTGACGGTATTAGTAGTGACTCGTGCTTTTTTGGCATTGCTAGCGCTGTTTGAGTTAAAAGGTGCACTAACACAACATTTTCTTTTGTGAAATGCAACTTATTCTTATGCTGTTTCTCAATAAACACTGTTTTAACCCGCTTAGCGTCTAATCGATATGGTATATTCAGCGATTCATTAAATTCTTGTAAGGTAAACAATTCACACTCAATCGCATTTTCATCACTTTTATTTGTTTCGAATCTTCCATAACTTACACCTATAGTCAGCGAAGCAACATCTTTTAGTTTAATCCCCCCCTCCTCCTTTCAAGATTCATTCTAAATGTTATTTTTAAAAATAGCAACATTTATTCATGTTGTTTTTAAATAAGAAAAAGACGGTGTGTATTTTGTATACACACCGTCTTTTATCAAACAGAATAACGCTCTGTATTCTCTTGAATAAATGAAATAATATTATGCGCCATTTGACTTTTCACGAGTAAACTGACTTGTAAAGAATCACTTATCTTCGTTTGATCAATGATGTTGCTGTATTCGTACTCCTCGATGTATTCCTTTAAATCACTACTTGGAAGGCCCATACCAGTTGCAAATTGATTGATTTCTTCTTCTCTCGCTTGTTCCTCGTACTTATTGTAAGCATCATCAATCGAGTCTTCATTTGTAAGCCCAGGTACAACCTTTTGTAAGAATCCTTTAATCAAATCTACTTTCAATCGCAACTCCGGGCTATCCGCACGCTCTATTTCTTCTTCAATAAACCGAATTTTTTCTTTCAGTTCCTCCTCGTTATCCAAATCAATATCCCGAATTAAATTCATAATGTAGCTAACATTAATCCGATCCGTATGCATAAGTTCAAGCTCGAAGTCTACATCTTGTAAAATAGATATTTTTTCCACCGCTCGTTTAACATTATCCGCTATTTTCAAATATTTACTTTTGTAATCTTCATACGTTTGACTATCTATTTCAAGTATTTCAGGATCAAATTCAAATTCTGTAAAAGTTTGAAGTCGGACAAGCATCCTAGTTAATTGTTTAAATGCATCTACAAACTGCTTTTGGTCTTCTTCGCGTACTAATGCATCAACTTCCACGGGAGAAGCTGCCATCTCTTTTACTTGTCGTAATGCGGTTAAAAACATTCCTAGATACTCATTATAACTTTTCATTAAAACATCATCGACAGAATCCGTTTGAGAAAACAGACGAATCGCCTCATCTGTTTCATCTTTTAAATTACGATAACAGATAATATTTCCATAAGGCTTTGTCGCTTTTTCAACTCGGTTTGTTCGACTGTATGCTTGTAACAAGTCGTGATGTTTTAAAAATTTATCGACATAAAGTGTATTAAGCGTTTTACTATCAAATCCAGTTAAGAACATTTTTACAACGATTAAAATATCAATCTGCGCTGTTTTTACACGTTTGGAGACATCGGAAAAGTAACTATCATATGTGTCCGTAGAATAATTCGTTTTAAATAGTTCATTGTAATCTTTAATCATTCTTTCTAAGCTATCTCTCGAATGCTCATCTTTTCCTTCACTATCTTCATTTGCCCCATACGAGAAAATTCCAGCTACTTTTAAATTATGATTATGTTTCTCAAATAAATCATAATACTTAATGAGCATAGGTATCGATTCTACAGTGAAAATTGCAGTATACCCTTTATTTCTAGCTCTACGTTCATGGTGTTCCAAAATGTTTTGTGTTACAAGTTGCATGCGGTCTTCATGCATCCAAACTTCATCTGTATCAATTCCCTGAACCTGCGTTGGATCAGTTTCATCAACAGAAGAGTGCACGGTTTTATTGTATTCTACTGAAAATCCTAATACGTTACCATCTCGAATTGCTTCCTTGATCAAATACGTATGTAAGCATTTGTCAAAAAGATCGGCGGTTGTTCGACCATCTTGACTTTTATTTTCTATAAAACGTGGTGTCCCTGTAAAACCAAAGTATTGTGCATTCTGGAAATGTTTTGCAATCATTGTACGCATCTTTCCGAATTGACTTCGATGACACTCATCAATAACAAAAATGACACGTTCATCTCGGTACTGATCCATAATTTTAGCATATCTAGGATTCTTAACTGCATTTGCCATCTTTTGTATCGTCGTTACTATAATCGGATTCATAATGTCTTGAATCTGTTCAACAAGAACGTCAGTCTTATCTGTCGTATCCACTGAACCTTTTTGAAACTTGTTAAACTCCGCAATCGTCTGACCATCTAAATCTTTCCTGTCTATAAGAAACAACACTTTTTTAATATGTGGTTCATTCGCCAAGATTTGACTCGCTTTAAATGATGTAAGTGTCTTTCCCGAACCTGTTGTATGCCATATATATCCATTGTTTTTCGTTTCTAATGCCCGATTTACTAGTGCCTCTACTGCATAGACTTGATAAGGTCTCATAACCATCAACAGCTTATCCGTTTCATTTAATACCATATATCGTGCAATCATTTTGGCAACATGACATTTTTCTAGAAAATCAGTTGTGAATTCATTTAAGTTTGTGATAATCTGATTCTTTTCATCTGACCAGAAGAATGTATGTCCAAAGAGTATTTCACCATCTGAGTTTGAAAAATATTTTGTATCCACGCCATTACTAATTACGAATATTTGAAGGTATCGATATAACCCTTTATATGAATGCCTTCGGTATCTTTGAATTTGATTAAAGGCCTCTTTAAAATCTAAGCCTCTTCTTTTCAATTCAATTTGGACGAGAGGCAAACCATTGATCAATAATGTTACATCATACCGATTCATATAAGTCCCAACAACTGTAGTTTGTGTCGTAACTTGAAACAAGTTCTTACACCATTCACGTGTATTGAAAAGCTCTATATAAAGCTCTGTTCCATCTTCTCTTTCGATAATTTGTTTATCCCGAAGAATTTTAGCTGAGTCGAATATACTTTTTCCATCAACTAATGTCAATAAACGATTAAATTCAACGTCAGTTAGTGGTTTTCCATCTAATTTCTTTTCATTAAATCGATTGACTTGTTTACGAAAATTTTCAACAAGTGCATCATAGTCATTAATCTTAACACTTTCATATCCTTGTAGAATAAGTTGCTCAATCATCTTTTTTTCTAATTGTGCTTCCGATTGATATGACAATGGGATTCCTCCTTTTTTAATAACTAACTTCGATAATTTATATATATCACTGGATTGTACCCAAGCACTCTAACTTCTTTTTTCCAAATATCCAACTTATTCTTTAGCATTAACATGTCCAATTCATTTATTGTCGGTTTTCCATTTTCTAAACCCAACTTGGTCTTCCTTTCCAAAATAAACCAAACAGCCACGTTTTTTATCACAGGCATACCTTCCAATGAATTATGTTTATACAATCGTAAAGAGCTAATTGATTGATCCACAGCATAACAAAGCTTGGAGGATGCGTTGCCAATCTTTACAGCATACATAGTTTGATCTTTGTACAAATCCATAAGTTCTACTTTGGATTGACCGACCCTTTCTTCTTCCCTATCGTAATTTGTAAAACCATCCTTCTGTTCTCTTATAGTGTTAAAAACACGTTCCGCATAATACTTCTGTTTCAATTTCTTCAAAACATCTCGTTCTTCCATTTCCTCATACTTTAAATCGTCGCCTTCTTCTAGGTATTTAACACCTATAAAATCATCATGTATCCCTACTGTAAAATCATAATCTGGGTTATATATTACATCTATTTCCGCTATAGAATCCTCCAAGTATTCCTGATAATCATCGTTGAAGTGATACCAATCTCCCTTCGAAAGAATGCACCTTCGTTCATCGTTGACGTAGTCAATTAGATTGCGTATTTTATCAGTTCGGACTGGGGCGCCGTTGTAATAACTCACCACTTTTATATCCAATAAAACCCCATGCATTTCTAATTCATTCTTTTTTGTAAACTTATCTATCTCTTCTTGGCTCAATATTGAAATTTCTTCAGACTTTCCCTTGTATCCAATAGTAAAGGTTGTATCATTATTGTTAAATATTTCCGTTGCTCCTATTATATCGATTTCAGAAATATTTATAGATGCTGTTCCTTGCTGTATTTCCTCTTCTAACTCTTTATCCAATACTTCCAACAGCTCTTTATCTGAAATTTTACTAAAAACCGGAATTTTGTAAATATCTTCGCCTGCCAATATCTCAATAATATGTATGATTAACTTACAAATACTTTGTATGCTATTCTCTTTAAGCGTAAATTTCAAAGAGTTACCGACTTCAATCAACTCACTATACAAATCAAAATCTGTTGGTTGGCTTACTTTCGCCTTCAGCTTCGTAAATGATTCCCCACTATCAAATTCTAGGCTACTATAATCTATATAAGTGTTAATAGTCTTATTTCTTTGGGAATTCGGTGACGTTAAAGCTGTTGTTCTTATTTCTTTATAATTCATTTTTCTTGCGAAAGAAAAGGCGAAATTACGATCGCAGTATTTATCGACTAGAAAGTAAGAATGTCCAAATGTTAAAGCATACATTTCATCCTCATATTCAACCACTACTACAGCTCTTGGTTGAACTTTGGTTTGTAAAATATCATCTTCAAAAACCGATAGAATCCATTCCCAAGAAACATTTTTGTTATCATTTTCACCAGATCTATACAGTGTAAACACAATATCACTTTCAAGACCTTCAACTTCTTCTTGAGCAATAACACGGTTTCGACTTAAAGTTAATTTTTCGGTCATATTATCTTTGAATGCCCTATGTCTATCTTCATCTATTTTATATATATTAACTTTCGCCAATGGTTTCCCTCCTATCTTCCTAGCAAATTAAAACTTACTTACTTTTTATGTTCAGTTTCCTGAATTGTATAAAACAATATGCCTATTACAATGATACCAGTGAAAACAATCAGTCACAAGATAGTGACATATTCGTCTTGAATCAATTTGAAAAGAAATGCATGTATACCACGAAAAACTTGTAATTTTGTAATTCCCACCTATAAACACTGTCACACCAACAAAAAAAAGGATTACAAGTTGTCATTTGGCTTGTAATCCCGCTACATTTTATTTGTCATTTTTTCTAGTAACATCTTTTTTGTAATTGGTTTTGTAATTGCTCAGACCTTTGGTGATATTAGCTTTATCGGAGGTCAATTACAAGATTACAAAAATACACGTTCATACCCAATTAGTTTAAAATCTGTTTCTAGAAAAATTTAAGTCCTGTTCTTCCAATAACTTTTTTCTACTTGCACCACACGAATAGATTGTCCTTTATGCGTGATTGATAAATAATCAACCGATTTACCGTTATTCTTAAACAGTAGGCTCCTCAAAAATTGTATGATAAGTATCTAAAATATCCTGGTTTCTCTTTTCGCCTTTTATTTGCCTCTGATAACCAAATAAAAGTTGCAACATATTACTAGAGTACCCTAGTTTTTCACGAAGGTTTTTCATGCCAATCCCTGGATTATTAGAAGTTATAGTTATAATTTTGCTCATCTCTTGAATATCAAATTTAGATTTAGACATCATAAATTCAGATAGATACTCACTCATGGGCACTTTTTCAATTGAATTGATTTCACTTTCATCCCATTTAAATATATTGACTTGTTTTTGAAACTTTTCAAGATTACTTTCTTCAATCAGAAAGCGATAAATAAGATCACTTTTAACAATATCTTTCTTACTAATACCCAAATACGATTTTTCAATTAGGTATACAATGATTCCCAGTAGCATATCGATCATCTGTATAGCATAGGACTCTTCGGACTTTTTAGACTTAACCGTATTTACTTGATAATTTAATTGCCTGTACAACGAATGGGCATTCATTTGCTCTTTAATTTTAGAGTATACCCGCATGCCCCCATACTCTGGACTGTGATCGAGGTAAATATCAACCATATTATGATCAAAGTCCTGTTCCCTAGTTAGCCCATAAAATAGCCTTTCAGGTATTTTCACGTAAAAAAGTTTCCTTAAATCTTTGGTTGCAAGATTTCTTTCTGCCGCCATATGTAGTGCTCGTTTGTTATTTACTATAAAAATATTGACTTGCAGGTCTAAGTTAATAAAAAAATGAAGGAAACAAAATGCCGCATTAAGATTTCGATCATTTTTATATTCAGTAAAGTGAAACTCACTTTTTTTACCGAATCGTTCGAATACTTTTTCTACACCTATATTCAATTGTCTTGTTTTTTCTGTGTCACAACCAAATGCGCCGTAATAAGAATACTTTTTTTCATTATCTAATTTATTGGATTCATCGAAGAAAATCGAATATCTCATGATTACCCCTTAGTTGACTATTTATTTTTTCACCTGTATAATTCAGTGTATAAATAGCATACTATAATGCATATCCTCATTCACCTTTTTGAGCGGGGATGAAGAGCAGATTATCTCGTCAGTCACCTTATTGATTGACGAGATTTCTTATGTTCAAAATCTGTTTCTTGATGAATATACATTGCTCATTCTACTAGCACTATACTTTTCCAATACAATCTTCAATTCAGAATAAAAGTGATTTCAAATTTCTAGTAACATCTTTTTTGTAATCGGTTTTGTAATTGCTCAGACCCTTGGAAATATCAGTTTTATCGAAGGTGAATTACAAAATTACAAAATTACTTGTTTATACCTAATGTGTTTAAAATCTGTTTCTAGAAAAATTAAAACCCTGTTCTTTTAAGAACTTTTGATTTACTTGCACCACACGGAAAGATTGTCCTTTATGTGTGATTGATAAATAATCAACCAATTTACCGTTATTCTTTTGATGCACTGTAAATTGCTGATTTTTCCATGATTCTCTTATTTGTCTTGCATCCACCTGTAACTTCCTTTTTAAGTAGTCAATTGTTAGGAACAATCCATTAGCGTTCGCGATGGCGTGTATTCCATTTGAAGGCTCGAATTCACCGTATATGTGGTTTCGGTTTGCATCTAATTCTTCTAGTACTTCTGTCAGAGCATTTTTAGCGCGATCGACGTGGCTGTTTTCAGAACAAATCACTAAAAATAGTTCTGCAAAATCTTCTACTGGAATTGCCATACCTTCCTCTTTAAACAATTCATTCAATACTTCTGCAATAAAGGCAATGAATGCATAGTGTAATGCGACTCTACGCATGACATCATTGTTAGTAGTAGATGATTGATATAACGTAGTTAATTCCTTAAAACGACCGTCAAAGTGCTTAGAGCGCTGTTTCCACCGATTTAAAAATTCCAATCCAATACTTCCATAAAACTTTTCCACATTTTGATTCAAGAAAGAAAAGTAGTCGGCATTTTTATTTACAAACTTAAAATTGGTCATTGGAATAACACGGGCTGCGCTTCCTTGTGAATTTGTATACTCTAGAATATTGTTTTCTCCTGTTGTAATGAACACAGACTGCCAACTACTTGTTCCTCTGCTTCCATCTAGGCTTCCCCTCATCTTACCTGTGCCATTGCCAAACATGTAAATCATCTGTTGCAACGCCTTTGGATCGTGTGCTGTGTTCGTATCGTCTAGAATTAAAGGATAGGCATTTAAAAAGGCAGCCATACGCTCAATTGCTATTTTTGTCGTTAGCATTGAACTTATATATTCGCTTGGCTTCCCCCAAACGCTTGCACACGCCTTCTGAACACTAGACTTTCCACTTGAGGATACGCCCGAAATATCTACAAGTATCGGAGTTAGATCATGTTGCTTGAACAGTACAGAAGCAAACGATGACACTACTGGGAATAAAGCCTTCGGATTATCGTATAGTGGCGCTAAGACATTATTTATCCATTCTTGCACGCTACCTTTACACCTAATAGCATTTAATCGCTGTAATTCCCCTGCATCTGGGGGTACGATACGAAACTTTGATTCCATTAACGGATGAATGAAATGACTCCCTACGTAACCAAGGTGACTGACAACAAGTGAACGATTTATTCTGTTTTTTTCTAGAAACAGATCAAAATACTCAATAAGATAACGTGCATTGCGATCATTGCTACTCAACCCTTTATTCGCTAACATTATTACCTCTCGCTTTGTTGCTAATGCGGTAGCAAGTACGACTTCGTCATAAACCTTACCACCACTAAACCATTTCAATTCATACTGTACATTGTTCTTTTCAACATCATCAAAACACTTTGTAATATATGGAACTTGTCTACTTATAAACTGTTCTT
This sequence comes from Sporosarcina sp. 6E9, assembly GCF_017921835.1. Taxonomy (NCBI): domain Bacteria; kingdom Bacillati; phylum Bacillota; class Bacilli; order Caryophanales; family Caryophanaceae; genus Sporosarcina; species Sporosarcina sp. 6E9. Next base: position 50,985 of record NZ_JAGEMN010000007.1, read on the forward strand.
CATCGTTTTTAGCATCTACTCTATACAATTTATTATTTTTAGTGAAAAAAGGGCTTGGAATACCAAACCCTTTCACTTCTTCAAGAAACGTTTCGTAAACAGTCATTCAAAACACTCTCCTTGAATCGGAGTGATTGCGAATGTCGTCAAATTATTATAGAATAAAGGCAGATAAAGCATTACTCGCCCTTTTAACTCATTGCAGTGAGTTAAAGGGCTTTTCTTTTGTTCAAACATCTTCTCATCCCTTTCTCTGGTACTTCAAAATGTCTTTCCCATTATATTTCAACTCTTCGTAATACTTTTCCATATACTTTTGGACTTCCTTTTTATTAAACAACCACTTTGTCCCAACTCTTAAACTAGGAAACTCATCATCGTATAAAAACGAGTCTACTATTGTATTCCAAGACATATTTAAGTAGCCGCATAGTTGTTTTGAATTCATAAAGAATACCTCTGATTCGAGTTCTTTCAATTTCTCCTCTACTTTTTGTAGATAAAGATCCTTTAACTGCTTTTGATCAATCTCAAGGACTATCATTTTTTTCTCCTCCTCATTTTTTGGTTTCACACTTGCAACCATGGTTGCAATTAAACTATATTACACACCTCGATAGATTGCAAACATTTTACTTTTGGTTGCAACCAACGTATAATAAAGTAAAATAAGATGAAAAGGTGAAGAATATGTCCGCACATAATAATTTCGGCGAAGAAATCAAAACAATACGACTATATAATCAAATGACAATCCGTGAGGTTGCTAAATTATCTGGCATATCCCACTCCTATCTTTCACAAATCGAAAATAACCGAAGAGATGTTCCTAGCCCTGAAATCATAAAAAAGATTGCTATTGGCTTGGACGCAGACTATTACTACCTTTTAAATATCGCAGGATACAATAATAAACCATATAACACCCTAAATTATTTAAATGAACAAGTTAAAGCAGCTTCTGATGAATTTAAAAAGCAATTTATGATGAAGCATGATTCACATGTAAAAAAGTTAATAGAGGGAAGGGAAAAATTAAGTGAAAAGAATGGGCTTAAGCTTCCTTCACCTGAGATTGATATACGGTTTCCTAATTGTTTTTTCACCAATGCTACAGCAAGTGACTACTTAAAATTATTGCGGATAAATAAAGGAATCTCTGGTGAAGAAATGGCTGAAATGCTAAATGTAGAAGTTGATGTATTTGAAGATTTAGAAGAGAATATAACATATAATTCGCCTATTATGAATCAATACAGTAAGCCTATCGGAAGTGCATTAGGCGTCGGCGATTTTAAAGATTGGTTACTCTTTGTTTTTACAGAAACACCGAATCAAACCTTTGTTGATTCGTTTGACTCTAATAATGTCTTAACAGAAATCAAAGTCACTGTTCCTTATATCGACAAGAAGTATGATAAAGAAGGAAACGTGTATTTCCAAAAATATACAGAAGAACAATTACACCAAAATCTTAGAAGATTAGAGAACATTTTATCAGATGGTCGATTACTTACTTATTATGATAGAATCCTTACTACAAATGATAAGAAACGGATTTTGCAAATGGTGGATATATTATTGGATAAATAAAATTTGAAGGGAGGTGAATACAATGGCATCTTTTCATCAACGTGGTAAAGTCTGGGCTTATTCAGTTCATAATAAAGATTATCTAGTCAACCAGCTGAAAAAGAAAATCACAAAGTCGGGTTTTAGAACCAAAAAGGAGGCACAGCTTGCGGCGAATAAAATTGAGACAGCCCTTGCAGAAGGAACCCTGCTTAAAGAATCAAACATCACATTTGAAACTTTTGCAAACGAATGGGTGAAGTATTATGCTACACAAGTTAAAATCAGTAGTGTTAGGGCTCGTAGTATTGCAATGAAACACCTTATTTCTGCGTGGGGACATATTCCTCTTAAACAGATTACAAAGCATATGTATCAATCCCATATCAACGAACTGAATAAGAAATATAGCCACAACTATATCGATAGTATCCATACTACTGGAAATATGATTTTTAAACATGCAATCCGTCAAGATTTGATACATGCAAACCCTACTGTTGGTTTTGTAATGCCGAAAAAACAAGTAACCGTTGAAGATATTGAAGATGAAGACATTCAAAAGAAGTTTCTCGAGTTAGATGAACTAGAAACCTTTTTAACCATCACTAAAGAATATGGTCTAGATATGGATTTTTTGTCTTTTACAACTTTGGCATATACAGGTATGCGTTTAGGCGAAATGATTGCATTGAAATGGTCTGATTTGGATTTCAGTAAAAAAACGATTAGAATCACTAAGACTTACTACAACCCAAGTAATAAAAAGACAAGTTATGAACTTTTGACACCAAAAACAAAAAAGTCGGTCCGTACAATCAAGATTGACAATAGACTCATAGCTTTATTCAAAGCACATAGACGTGAGCAAATGGAGTTAAAAATGAAACAACGTTTGGTCTATGACGATCAGAATTTCATTTTTGCGGAAAGCACTGGTCAACCAAGGGTCTTAAAGCAGGTAGCTTTGCGTTTGCAACGATTGATGAAACGAATGGATACAGATAAACACATTACGGCGCATGGTTTTAGACATACGCATACTTCACTTCTTATCGAAGCCGGAGCAGGCGTAAAAGAAATCCAAGAGCGATTAGGTCATGGCGATGTCAACACAACCATGAACATTTACGCTCACATGACCAAAAATGTTGAAGAAGAGACCTCCCATAAGTTCAGTGAACTCACGAAAGGTCTCTTATAAAAAATCATTTTAAATTAGTTTGGATTATCGAAAGTTAGCAAAAAGTTAGCACTTCATGAATAACCATCTCTCAAACCCCTACATATCAAGGGTTATAGGAGGTTATTACATCATGCCGCCCATTCCACCCATGCCGCCCATATCTGGCATTCCGCCGCCAGCATTTTCTTGTGGAATGTTTGCAACTACTGCTTCAGTTGTTAGGAACATTGCTGCAACAGATGCTGCGTTTTGAAGTGCGTAACGTGTAACCTTAGTTGGGTCAACGATACCTGCATCCATCATGTTTACCCAGTTGCCTTCTGCCGCGTCGAAACCGATACCGATTTCTTCACGCTTCAGACGATCAACAACGATTGACCCTTCAAGGCCTGCGTTGTTAGCGATTTGGCGAACTGGTTCTTCTAGTGCGCGAAGAACAATCTTAACGCCAGTTGCGACGTCGCCTTCAGTCGTTTCAGTTAGTTCTTCTACTTTCTTGTAAACGTTAACGAGTGCAGTTCCCCCACCAGAAACGATTCCTTCTTCAACAGCTGCACGTGTTGAGTTTAATGCGTCTTCAATACGAAGTTTACGCTCTTTCAACTCAGTTTCAGTCGCTGCGCCAACTTTGATGACTGCAACACCGCCAGAAAGTTTCGCTAGGCGCTCTTGTAGTTTTTCTTTATCGAACTCAGAAGTTGTTTCTTCAAGTTGCGTACGGATTTGATTGACACGGCCTGAGATTTGATCTGCATCTCCAGCACCTTCTACAATTGTCGTGTGATCTTTCGTAACAACAACTTTTGAAGCTGTTCCAAGTTGTGTGATTTGTGTTTCTTTCAGGTCAAGTCCAAGATCTTCTGTAATCAGTTCGCCGCCTGTAAGAATAGCGATGTCTTCAAGCATTGCTTTACGACGATCACCAAATCCTGGTGCTTTAACTGCTACTGCGTTAAACGTACCGCGAAGTTTGTTTACAACAAGTGTTGCAAGTGCTTCCCCTTCAACGTCTTCCGCAATCATTAGAAGTGGCTTACCTTGTTGAACAACTTGCTCAAGAACAGGTAAGATCTCCTGGATATTTGTAATCTTTTTATCTGTGATTAAAATATATGGGTTGTCAAGAACTGCTTCCATTTTATCCGTATCTGTTGCCATATATGCTGAAGCATAGCCACGGTCAAACTGCATGCCTTCTACAACGTCAAGTTCAGTTGTAAATCCTTTTGATTCTTCGATTGTAATAACGCCGTCGTTTCCAACGCGCTCCATTGCATCCGCAATTAGCTTACCAACTTCTTCATCACCTGAAGAAATAGCAGCAACTTGTGCGATGGACTCTTTCTCTTCGATTGGTTTTGAAATAACTGTTAACTGTCCAACAGCTTCTTTAACCGCTAGCTCGATTCCTTTACGGATTCCAACTGGATTTGCACCAGCTGTTACGTTTTTAAGACCTTCGCTAATCATTGCTTGCGCAAGAACTGTTGCAGTTGTCGTTCCGTCACCAGCGATTTCGTTTGTTTTTGAAGCAACTTCAGCTACGAGTTTTGCACCCATATCTTCAAATTTGTCTTCAAGTTCGATTTCACGAGCAATCGTTACACCATCATTTGTAATAAGTGGTGAACCGAATGCTTTCTCAAGAACGACGTTACGTCCTTTTGGTCCTAGTGTTACTTTAACCGTATCTGCAAGCTTATCTACCCCACGTTGCATTGCACTACGAGCATCTTCATTAAATTTAATTTCTTTAGCCATTTATAATTTCCCTCCTGAATTTACGCATGTTTGTACAGTATTAATTTCTTCCTTGAATTAACCGATAACAGCTAAAACGTCGCTTTCACGCAGGATTAAATATTCATTACCTTCATGTTTAACTTCAGTTCCGGAGTATTTTGAGAAGATAATCTTGTCGCCTTCTTTTACTTCTAAGTCGACACGTTGGCCATTTTCTAAAACGCGCCCTGTTCCAGCAGCAATTACTTTACCTTCTTGCGGTTTTTCTTTCGCAGAATCTGGCACAATAATGCCGCTCGCCGTTTTTTCTTCCGCTTCTACTAATTCGATTACGATACGGTCACCTAATGGTTTCAACAAGTAAAACAACCTCCCAAAGATTATAATTTCTTTTTAGCACTCATCTTCAAGGAGTGCTAACACAATTCTAATCATAATAAACATCTGACTATTTTGCAAGTAAAGTACTCAACATTCTTCTCTTTGCTAATGTGGTTTAAAACAGCTAAAATAACAGCAGTTGGAATTTTAGGAGATGAACATTTTGAAAAACTGGAAAATTTATTTATACCTGATCTTCACGTATGTCATTATGCAAATCGGCAGTGTGTTTTTAGTAAAGCCGATTTTTCAATACTTTAAAGGTAATCCAAGCCTAACCGCCCAAGAAGCTGAATATCACGGAATCGCATGGTCACTTTTCACCGCTAATACACTAGCCGCGATCATTTTCCTTCTATTAATATTCACAAGAAAAAAGTTCTTTCATGTATTTAAGGGAAAACCTGCTTCAGTGGGAAGCACGATTTTATGGGGTATCCTTGGCTTTTTCCTGGCACTCTTCGGACAAATGGCAGCGGCATTTATCGAACAACTAATCGGCATTGAGCCGGGTTCAGAAAACACAGCCTTTCTATCTGAAATCGCCAAGGTGTCTCCCATTATCATCATTTGCATCGTGTTCTTCGCACCGCTGTTAGAGGAAATTATTTTCAGAAGAGTAATCTTCGGAGGTCTTTATCAAAAAACCAATTTCATCATTGCCGCATTAATCAGCGGACTCATATTCGCAGCAGTACATGGTGAATTACAACATCTGCTCATTTACTTGGCACCAGGACTTGTTTTCTCTTTCGTTTACTATAAAACAAAAAGATTAATCACACCGATGATTTCACATTTATTAATGAACGGCCTCGTCGTCACGATTCAGCTAAATTACGAGAAACTTGAGCAACTACAAAATATGCATCAGTCATTCATTTCATTCCTATTAGGATGAAAAAAGTCTTCCACCGATAATTCGGATGGAAGACTTTTTATTGTTCAGGATTTTGATTTTGAAGTTCTTCGATTTGTCGCTGTTGTTCTGCTTTTAAATACTTTCGATAACCAAAGCGGGAAACAATAATACTTAGCTCATAAAGTATAAACAAAGGAACGGTCACAAACAAATGCGAGAACAAATCAGGCGGTGTAATAAACGCAGCGATGATAAATAAAACAAGGAAAGCATATTTTCGTACTTTTACAAGAATATTCGGTTGTATAATACCAAGCCTTGTTAAAAATAACGTTAATATTGGCAACTGAAATATTAAACCAAAAGGAATCGTAATTTGAAATAAAAAATTGAAATACTCATTTATACCAATTGTTTGAACAATCCCAAGATCATTCGACAATTTCATCATAAATTTTATAATGTACGGAAATAGTACAAAATAAGAAAATGATATACCGCCTAGAAATAATATAAAGCCAAAAGGGATATAACTTAAAGTCACTTTACGTTCTGTCTCATGGAGACCCGGACTTACAAAAGACCACAGTTGATAAAGTAAAACCGGCGATATAATAATAACGGCTATCAGAACAATCATTTTCAAATAAATGATAAACGGATCAGTTACATTAAACGCGTTCAATGAAATACTTTTTGCTTCTTCACTATATTGAAGATAATTGATAAGCGGTTTGGCTAGTAAGAAACCACCCGCTGTTCCAACAATAAAGAAAACGACGACAACCATCAGCCGTTTTCTCAATTCATCTATATGTTCAATTATCGATAATTCTTTTTCATTCCCCATCGGACATTCACCTTACTTACTTGTCATCAACTTTATTGTCGATTTTGTTTTTGTCGTCATTTTCATCATCGACAAGACCTTTTGTAGCGTTTTTAAATTCACGCAATGAAGAACCGAACGCTTTCCCAATTTCGGGTAATTTCTTCGGCCCAAATATAAGCAATGCAACGACTGCAATTAGGATAAGACTTGGAATACCTGCACCCATGATGACACCTCCTCATTAGCGAGGGATTGATCAATAGACATTCAATCCTTCTGGCTGTATATAGTTTACACGAAAACCACCCTCATTGCCATAATGGAGCGGTTACAATTGTGAATCTTTCACGTCACTTTTCATGAAATAAATTAGCGTCTGTAATTCTACAGATAAATCGATTGTATGGACGCGTACGGCTTCCGGGGCTGCAAGACGTACTGGAGTGAAGTTTAAAATCCCTTTAATTCCATAGCGAACGAGTTCGTCCGTGACATCTTGTGCAACACTTGACGGCAATGTCAGAATAACAAGTTCGATTCCCTGCTCTTTCAGCTTCTCTTCAGCAACTCGCGGATGATAAATAGGAATACCGCTTATCATCTTCCCCTCAACCGAAGCATTCGTATCAAAAGCCATTACGATTCGCGTATTATGGTTTTTATGAAAATTATATTTTAAGAATGCACTGCCCAAACTTCCGACTCCGAATAGTGCAACATCAGTTTCTTCGTCTTGATCGAGAATCGTTCGAAAAAAACCGACTAAATAGTCGACGTCATAACCATATCCTTTTCGACCGAGCGCACCGAAATAAGAGAAATCTCTCCGTATTGTTGCAGCATCGATTTTCATTGCTTCGCTTAATTCGCTAGATGAGACTCGCTTTTTGTTAGCGTTTGCAAAATTTTGAAGAAATCTATAATAAAGAGGCAATCGTTTAGACGTTGCCTGTGGAATCTTAGGCATTTCCTCTGCCATTTTTATCCCTCCCACACGTACTTAAAGCCTATTCTATCGTATCTTAATTGTTGTTTAATGTAAAGCTGACCATTGCGCACACCGCCTTGTTCTATTAGACTAGAGTAGAATGAGGTGTATTATAATGATTGTTTTACAAGTCAATGCATTAACTAAATCATTTTCAGGAACGACCATATTAGATAACGTTCAATTAGAAGTGCATCAACGCGACCGTGTTGCACTTGTCGGACGAAACGGCGCGGGAAAATCGACCTTATTAAAAATTATTGCGGGTGAAATGACTGCGGATTCAGGTGATTTAATCATCCCGAAAAACATCCAAATCGGATATCTTGAACAACATTCAGGTATCGATTCTTCATTAACGGTTTGGGATGAAATGATGACCGTTTTCGAACCACTAAGAGCTATGGAAAGACGGATCCGTTCCCTTGAAGAACAAATGGCAGATCCGGAAATCTTTTCAAATAGCATTGAATTCGAACGGGTTTCGACTGAATACGATGAATTACAAACTGAATTCAGTAATTCCAAAGGTTATCAATATGAAGCAGACACGCGGTCGGTGCTTCACGGCATGAGGTTTTATCCAGAGGATTATACAAAACAGGTAAACCTTTTATCCGGTGGCCAAAAGACGAGACTTGCACTTGCTAAAATGCTCCTAAGCAGTCCAGATTTGTTGATTTTGGATGAACCGACAAACCATCTCGATATTGAAACGCTTAGTTGGTTAGAAAAATACCTGGTTAATTACGAAGGGGCATTGTTAATTGTCTCTCATGACCGTTATTTCCTTGATGAAATTGTTACGATTGTTTATGAAGTTTCGAGAAATAAAGTAGCAAAATATCTTGGAAACTATAGTGCCTATCTTACCGAAAAAGCGAAAAACTATGAACGTGATGTAAAGATGTATGAAAGAGAAGTAAGTGAACGTGCAAATCTTGAAGATTTTATCCAACGAAATATTGCACGTGCTTCGACTTCGAAAATGGCACAAAGCCGCCGTAAAATGTTGGAACGAACGAATTGGATGGACTCCCCAGACGGTGATGAAAAATCAGCCAACTTTACTTTTTCCGTCGAGCGTCCAAGCGGGAACGATGTCCTTGCTGTGGATAATTTAGCGATCGGTTATGATAAGGGGCCAATTTCGGAAGATCTTAACCTCCGTGTGTATAAAGGCGATCGAATTGCGTTAATCGGCCCGAATGGCGTCGGCAAATCGACTTTACTGAAGACAATCGTTAAAAAACAAACTGAACTTGCTGGTGAAATTAGATACGGGACAAATGTTCAATTTGGCTATTATGACCAAGAACAGGCCACTCTAGTCGGTACTGATTCCGTCTTGGAAGAACTATGGAGCGAATGGCCAATGATGAATGAGAAAGATATCCGAGGTGTCCTTGGTCGCTTTCTTTTCACGGGTGATGACGCTGGAAAACCCGTGACGTCATTGTCTGGCGGTGAAAAAGCAAGGCTTTCCCTAGCGAAATTAATGCTTCAAAAATCGAACACGCTCATATTGGACGAGCCAACGAACCACTTGGATTTGGATAGTAAAGAAATTCTCGAAAATGCATTGGATGATTTTCCTGGTACGATTATCTTCGTATCACATGATCGGTATTTCATTAACCGCTTAGCGACAAAAGTCATCGATATCCATTCCCAAGGTGCCGTTGAATATTTGGGCGACTATGATTATTACGTGGAAAAGAAACTAGAGCAAGAAGAACTTCTTGCCGAAAAGGAAAGAGCTATTTTAGTAAACAACCCACCAGTTGCAAATAAACAAGAAGACGATCGTGAAAAAAAGCGACAAGAACGCAGATTAACACGGTCAATTAATGAAATCGAGAATGAACTTTCGGCTCTTGATGATAGCATTGCCGATTTTCAAGAGCAACTATCAACCCCAGATTACGCGGATGATCATATAAAACTGATGGAAATTCAAAATAATATCGACATCTTGCAAGCTGAACATGATGCGAAAGCCGAAAACTGGCTCACTTTACAAGAACAACTAGAACATCTATAAACAGAAAATAAAATCAAATAAATAGTCATCTTCATTCAAAATTAGAGGATGGCTATTTGTTTTCCTAAAATAACATGTGAATGAATCAAATTAAGTTATTAACTTTTCCACAATCTTACCCACAGTATAAACACCTCCAAAACAACTATGCCATGCACTTCCCCACACTTTCCACAAGTTTATAGTTTTATTATACACAAACTTATCCCTCCATATTTGTGATTAAATTAACAACTAAATTAGTTATCAACAAGTTGTGCACAATCTGTTCATAAGTACGAATGTTCCTATTGACAAACGTGAAAAAGCAAAAATAAAAACGTGGAAATTGTCTGAATTAGACACTCTCCACGTTCTGTTATTTATTCCACGAAACAAGTTCCATTCCAGGTCTTCCATTCATCGACAATGTACCTCGCACTCCGCTGCTAAACATTGAAGATCCTGCTGCTGCTATCATTGCTGCATTATCAGTACAAAATGATATAGGCGGAACGTAAAAAGGTATATTGAGTTCCTTAAACATCGCTTCAAGGGATGTACGCAGCTCTTTATTCGCAGCAACACCCCCCGCAGCTATAACTTGCTCAACATTAAATTCTTTGGCAGCACGAACTGTTTTTGTAGTTAACACATCAACAACACTCGCTTGAAACCCTGCTGCTACATGTTGGGGATTTATATGTTCTCCCCGTTGTTCCAAATTATGTTTATAGTTAATCACTGATGACTTAAGACCGCTAAAACTAAAATCGTATGATTCAGGTTCAAGCCATGCTCTTGGAAATTCAATTTCTTCTTCGCTTTCCAAAGCTAAACGGTCAATTTCGGGTCCTCCCGGATATGGAAGTCCGAGTACACGGGCAACTTTATCATAGGCTTCTCCAGCTGCGTCGTCGCGCGTCTCTCCTATCAATTCAAAGGAACCATGTTCTTTCATAAGAACAAGCTCAGTGTGACCGCCTGAAACGATGAGGGCAAGCAAAGGAAACTCCATCGGTTGTATAAGTTGGTTAGCATAAATATGCCCTGCAATATGATGTACACCAACAATTGGCAGTTGATTTGCGAATGCAAATGCCTTTGCTGCATTAATTCCAATCAGTAAAGCCCCAACTAGGCCCGGTCCTTCAGTTACCGCTACTGCATCTAGATCCTTTGGTTGCATATCCGCAATATGGAGCGCTTCTTCAATAACCAATGTAATCTGCTCTACATGATGTCTAGAAGCAATTTCAGGAACAACGCCGCCAAATCGTTTTTGACTATTAATTTGAGATGCAACTACATTCGAAACAATTTCTGTTCCATTTTTAACAATTGAGGCTGCAGTCTCATCACAACTCGTTTCAATTCCCAATATATACTGATCTTTTTTCACTATAATTCCACCCACATGACGAGAGCATCTTCGCCGTCGTCGCTATAATAGTTTTTACGTATGCCGCCTTCTTTGAAGCCGAGCTTTCGATATAAGTTTTGCGCAGTATGGTTGCTAACGCGTACTTCTAACGTCATTAACTTAACTTCCATTTCTCTGCAAAGAGCAATCGCCTCTCGCATTAAGCCTTCACCGATTTTATACCCTCTAAATCGTTTCAAAACAGCAACATTTGTAATATGACACTCATCTAAAACAATCCACATTCCACAATGACCAATGACCACATCGTTTTTCAAAGCAACGATATAATGCGCATAATTATTACCAGTCATCTCATGTTCGAAAATTTCCTGTGTCCACGGAACTGTGAACGATTCCTCTTCAATAGAAACAACTGACGGAATATCGCCCTGCACCATTTCACGGTAAGTAATTTCTTTAACCACGTTCATTTTCCTTCCCCTTCGCTTTCAACCAATTTGCTTCCGCTTCAGCAATTCGGCGATATTCGGGAACGAAATTATGAATATCCTCTTTTTCTCCAAACTGCTGTGCCGTATAGATCAGAGAAGAAGCACGCGGTAGATTGAACTGAAGTGGAGCAAACACTGCTTGTTCTTCCAGCTCGTCAATCAATTGTTCTTTATGCAATGACATATCTTTTCCAATAAACAAAACTGGATATTTGAAAGACTTCAGTTTTATAATTAACTCTGTAAGAGAAAAATGTCCATCTTCAATAACTGTGGTTAATTTTCCATTTTCAAATCGATAAACACCAGCATACACATTATTTCTCCGTGCATCTACAATTGGGCAAAGATAGCCATCAAAATAGAGCGTATTCGCCGCTAACGCTTTTAAACTAGATACTCCTACTAGCGGTATATTAAGCGTCCATGCAAGGGTTTTAGCAATCGTCACGCCTATGCGTACACCTGTATAAGAACCCGGCCCCTCTGATACCGCGATTGCATGAATATCTGACGGTGCAATATTCGCTCTCTTGAAGATTTCATCAATTGCCGGCATCGCTCGAAGTGAGTGATTGATTGCCATTGAAGAGTTTTCCTCAATCAGTATTTCACCATCTTTAACAATAGCAATTGAAAGCGGCGTATTTGCTGTATCTATTCCAAGCCAAATCATAAGCTTAACTCCTCACAAATTTTTTCATAATGTTCGCCTTGTGGCTTAACAGTAATTTCACGTTTTGTATTTCCTGCATGAACGATTTCAATTTCAAGACGATTCTTAGGTAAGTCTTCCTCGATTAAATGAGCCCATTCGATAATGGTCACCGCATCCCCGTAAAACAATTCTTCCCAACCAAGATCTTCATCGCTTCCGGCGAGCCGATAGACATCCAAATGATTGAAGGGAAAATTACCTTCATATTGTTTTAAAATCGTAAATGTCGGACTGCTCACAGTCCGAGTAATTCCGATTGCTTTTGCGAATGCCTGTGTAAAAGCTGTTTTTCCCGCTCCCAAATCACCTTCTAAAGTTATGACATCAGGAGGAGATAATAGTAAAGCAAGATTTCTGGCAAGCTGTTCAGTTTCTTTAAGGGAATGAACGATAAATTGTTTTTTCATTTTTTATTTCCTTTCGAGTAATCCACTGCGCTTATATTCTTTAATTGTATAGAAAATAGTTTCCATCGGAAAGCGTTCACGCTTGTAAAAAACAAAAACAAAAAACCGACTTCGGAATAAATCCCGTAATCGGTTCTAAGTTTTTAATTAATTGACGGTCCCGACGGGAATCGAACCCGCGATCTCCTGCGTGACAGGCAGGCATGTTAACCGCTACACCACGGGACCTTAATATGTATAGGAAGGGAATAAACCCTATCCCTTTTTCATTTCAATAAATCGAGGTTTCTTGATTGCATTTATTAGATATTTGATCAATCATTACCTGTTAACGAAATGATAAAATGTGCCTGGCAACGTCCTACTCTTGCAGGGGGAAGCCCCCAACTACCATTGGCGCTGAAGAGCTTAACTTCCGTGTTCGGTATGGGAACGGGTGTGACCTCTTCGCTATCGCCGCCAGACTACTTGAGCTTGTTCGCTCAAAACCGGATAAAACGAATAATTGTTTCACAAATCAGGGTCAATCAAACCCTTTTAACTTGAATAGGTTAAGTCCTCGATCAATTAGTATCCGTCAGCTACGTACGTCGCCG
>NZ_JAGEMN010000008.1 GCF_017921835.1 Sporosarcina sp. 6E9
GCGCCCGTAGGTCCAGCAGGTCCGATGTCGCCCGTTGCGCCCGAAGGTCCAGCAGGTCCGATGTCGCCTGTCGCGCCCGAAGGTCCAGCAGGTCCGATGTCGCCCGTAGCGCCCGTAGGTCCAGCAGGTCCGATGTCGCCCGTCGCGCCCGTAGGTCCAGCAGGTCCGATGTCGCCCGTTGCACCTGTAGGTCCAGCAGGTCCGATGTCGCCCGTCGCACCCGTAGGTCCAGCAGGTCCGATGTCGCCCGTTGCGCCCGTAGGTCCAGCAGGTCCGATGTCGCCCGTCGCGCCCGTAGGTCCAGCAGGTCCGATGTCGCCCGTTGCGCCCGAAGGTCCAGCAGGTCCGATGTCGCCTGTCGCGCCCGAAGGTCCAGCAGGTCCGATGTCGCCCGTTGCGCCCGTAGGTCCAGCAGGTCCAATGTCGCCCGTCGCGCCCGTAGGTCCAGCAGGTCCGATGTCGCCTGTCGCGCCCGAAGGTCCAGCAGGTCCGATGTCGCCCGTTGCGCCCGTAGGTCCAGCAGGTCCGATGTCGCCCGTCGCGCCCGTAGTTCCAGTAGGTCCGATGTCGCCCGTCGCGCCCGTAGGTCCAGCAGGTCCGGTAGCGCCCGTAGCCCCACCTGCTGTAGTGATTTGAGTAACTTGTTTCAATTTGCTATCCAATAACAACTCCTTTTTCATCGCTAACTCGAGCGTATCTTGGACGCTTGTATTTACTTTCAAGATATCCTCTAACGAAGCTGACGGAGTCAAGCCAGGTAACGTGCCGAGTGCATATTGAATCTTTTCCCCCTCTGCATTAATAATATGTGCTAGTCCTAACTCTTCCATCGCAATGGAGGCTAAGAGTAGGTTAATGGCATCATCCCTTGTAAGTGAAATATCAGGGGTGATATTAGGGATGTTTGGTTGAGACATATAATCTCTCCTTTTCTTTTTTTTGAACAGTCCTTTATCGTAAAAGATAGAATAAGGCTTGTTCTATTTCTAATCTATTCAGGTAAGAAGAAAGGAGATGGGACGAGCGCCCCTTTGTGTTTTTAAAAGTTTGGATATGGAATTCACTATTTGGTGTTTTGATTGTCTAAATTGAAGTTAAAGAAGGCGAAGGTTATTGGGAAACCACATTATAGAAATAGATATGAAGATTTGTAATATGCAGCTACTTCATTTTTAATCATTGGAGGTGTCATCGGTTGGTTCGCGGGAATAATTTTTGGGAAGGACTTGCCGGGCGGAGTTATGGGCAATGTTGTTGCCGGTATCATCGGTGCACTAATCTTTCTAATTAACTTATGTTTTGTAATGAAGTCGATGCGCGAGAGATAGTGATTTCTTGAATAGAGTGAAACGGATGAAGGACCTAACACTAAGTTTTCCATCTATACCAGATGAACAAAGCCGTCTCCCTAAAGAGATGGCTTTTAATATGTATCGCTAAGCACAGTTGAATCCCAGGTTACTCCTGAATCCTCAAGTTCGGGCAGCGTTTTTTCAACTCGGCGACAAACCCCTTTTGATCATTAGGTGAAATCTTAACGCTCCCCAACACTGTCGTCCTATTAAATATTTCGATGCTATCCCGAGATGACAATATTCTATAACCTGTGAAAATCGCTGATGTAGGGGAAACCTTCGTAATACTTTCATAGGGAATTCGACTTCTAAAAGGCCCGCCTTTTACAAATAAGTGTTCTTCATGAAAAACGTATTTAATCGAAAAGGAACACCACAAAATAATCCCCGTCGAAACAAGAAAAGTCAAGGCCGAAATTAGAACAACAAGTAATTGACCTCCACCTACTGCAAATAACGGAAGTAATGTCACCAAACCAATAATAAGTATCATAATCAAAATAAACTTAACAAAAAAGGAATCTACTTTTGAACGAAAAATCATTTGTAATTGCACCACCTTTATATTTAATACGAGTAACTTTCGTAAAGGTTTCATTCAAAAGTATATTGCAATCTATCATTTCCTCACTAAATTATCACAAACGCTACAAGCAAAAACATTATAGCTCTCATTAAAACCGAAATCCTCATACGGCTCAGGGAATCCGCAAACGAGACACTCACAAAGCTTCATA
Source organism: Sporosarcina sp. 6E9 (assembly GCF_017921835.1). Taxonomy (NCBI): domain Bacteria; kingdom Bacillati; phylum Bacillota; class Bacilli; order Caryophanales; family Caryophanaceae; genus Sporosarcina; species Sporosarcina sp. 6E9. Next base: position 2,093 of record NZ_JAGEMN010000008.1, read on the forward strand.
TACGAAACAACATCGTCAATTTCAATCGGCGTGTCTTTCGGAAGCTCACCCTTTAAAAACGCAACGCCCTCGTCATGCAATATCTTCACTAAGCTATTTTCATCTTGATCGTCTTCACGGGAAAATAGAATGATACTATCTTCCTTCCTAGCATCGAATTCCTTGCAGTATAAAATATCAGGAGAGCAACCGATTTCCGCTAACACTTCCTTCAACTGAGATTCCAACCGTACCGCCAACTTATCCTCACAGTTATCCTTCAGCTCATCCCAATAAATATATAAACCCTCATAATAGACATATCTCTCTGGGTCCAAAAAGTAATTATAGACCTCGTCATACAAATGCGAAAACAAATCATGCATCCTGGCGATCAACCCATTATAGAAAAAGGCATCAGGATCCATCCACGCTTCGCTTAAACACTGCTGCATATAAAGGTCAACATCATTCGCTAGATCGTCACGCTGTTCAACGGTCTCCATATACGCCGCATCTACCACACACTGCCGATACAACTCCACCATCTCCGCATAAGTAAACGCATAAGGCTCATCCAAAACCCCCTCTGGATAGCATTCAACAGAACAAAATACTGATTGATCCAAGTGAAACTGAAATGGCTCTCCCGTAAACGTTTTTTGACATGTCGCACATTCATGCATCTAAAACCCCTCCTTACGGTCACTATACATACGGCTAAATTAATCTGCTACGGCAGGGAAAATTTTTTTGTTAAACAGTATCCCTTTTTGGAGTTCGCATCTATATATCAAATGAAAATATCATTTGACCAGGGGGATCTTTGTTATGGACTATCTAAAGAATCATCAACCATTCAACAACAAACATGAATTAAACGAGGCCGTGTCTTCGCATTTATATAGATGTAATTTCGAGTTAAATAAAACAGACAAAAGTGTTATCGAAATGTTAAGCCGCTATGCCGTAAAATATCCTGGCGTCGCTCATTTGAAGATGGACACCCTTTCACAAGCAATCAAAAAAGCAACGAGAACAATTCAACGTTCGATTCGAAAACTAGAAGAGTTGAAAATCATCGAGAGAAAACCATTTACTAGGGAAGTGAGTGGGGGTTACGGCGCGAACTTGTATATTTTTTTACCACCAAGTGTCATATCGGAATTGTCACCTCGACAGGAGCCGAACAGACCTACAGCCACAACAGAAGAACACACTAATTTTGAAAATGAAGTTATTAATCTTAAAAGCAAAAAAGATCTTTATAGTCATAATACGTATAAGCAAGTGACCGTCACGCATTACCAAAGATTCAAAAGTCTTCTTAATTCTTACACAGGCGAAGAGAACCAGCAGCAAATCAGCAGGCTCTATAGCATTTACCGTGGACAGACGGGTCGCTTATTAAAATTCAGCATTCACCAAGACAAAAAATTACTACTCGAGGCCCTAGCACTTCAAGCCATCACTATCACATTCCAATCAACAAAAAAGAAAAAAATTCGAAATCTATTCGGATATTACGACGGAGTCTTGCGGAAGTTAATTGAAAATGCATTATTTAGTGAGGCTTTTATGGACTATGGTGTTTCAACGGAATTAAAAATACCTAAGGTAATAGTCGGATGAATTTTGATCTTGATATAATAAAAACCAGAGTATGACAGAGAGAGTGATTCAAATGGAAAATTACTTTATGTCTGCAATGAATGTGATGCCATGCATGGAGATGAAACAGATCATTGTCAAACTTGCGGTTGTGAAAGCATTCGAACCGTACGGGAAGTGGAGTTGCTAGATGGCATGCAGTGGAATTAGAAAGGAAGTTTCCTAAGATGAATTTACAAGTTGAAAATACCGATGAGCGACTCTGCTCGCAGTGTAATATTCCTATGTTTGAAGGGTTTTACTTTGAATCAAATGGTACACATTATTGCAGTGAGGAATGTTTAACAAAGGTTATATCCTGGCAGGAATATTTGATGATTTATGACGATGGAAATGGAGATGCTTTTTGGACGGATTGGTATGATTGTTGAAAATTAACAGCAGTTATCGGACAATTGGTATATAAGACTAATGCAGAATTTTACATGCAAACAGAAAAGGTGAGACAGATTAAAAAAACAGTACATGTCGTAGGTGCAATTATTGAAAATGAGAACGGAGAAATACTTTGCGCATTACGAGGTCCAGAAATGACTTTGCCGAATTACTGGGAGTTTCCAGGTGGGAAAATTGAAGAGAACGAATCAAAAGAAGAAGCCTTAATTAGAGAGATCAAAGAGGAATTAGGTTGCAAAATTGAAGTGTTGAAACATGTCGATGATACGACTTACGAGTATGAACAAGTTATTGTTAGACTTGAAACATTCTTGTCGAAAATTATTGAAGGGGTACCTGAATTATCTGAGCATGCAGAAATAAAATGGGTGCCTAGAAAAGAGCTAAACACTCTAAAATGGGCACCCGCTGATATACCTGCCATTGAAAAGTTGTTATCTAATGAGGTCGTGATATAAGTCTTCTGGGACAGGCTTGTGTAATTTCCAAATAATATTCATGGGCTTGTCCCCATGACTGCTTACGTAATCAATCTCGCCAAGATACATAAATGGTAAAGTCATGCCATGCATTGTAGAAAATTTACGTATAAATAAATGAATATGGATATCACGCTCTTTGTGGTTAATATATTCCTGACCTTGTCCGGATTCATGAGATGTTTTATTTTGACTTTGCCAATGGAAAGTAGTTGGATCTTTGAAGAAGTCTTTATAAAGTAAATGATCCTCAACATCTTCGGCTTTATTAAGATTAATAAAGAGTAAATAATGATTGTCTACTCGACTTACACCCTCTCGCCACGTGCCTTCCGGAACCTTTGCTTCAAAAATAAACATTAATTCATTTCTAGTATAATTTCGATAAAGAGCTAGTTTTTTCTCCCGTGCTAAGACTAAATCGGTGCGAAACGACCTACGGAAATCAATTAAACCGTATTCTAATCTATCTTTTACGTAGTTAGCGTAACCGTAATCGGTTAATATCTCGCTAATTGCCCTTTCAACGTAAAATATTTCATTCTTTATTTCCCCGAAACTCCACTTTTGCTTTTTATAGCGTTTTGATAATCTATCCATAGCACGTAAAATTAATGTTTCATGCTCATCACGATTAATTTCAAGGTCGAACCTCTTGGTTAACCAGGCGACTACGTCATTAATCGAAATTTCATTACTAGATTTAGCCAAATAAATGATGGCATATTCGTATGGCCATTTAATTGAAAGCATGCTTTCAATTCTCTCAACAATTTCATATTTAAGATCGTTTTCTAAGATCTCTTCATCGTAAACATTAAGATCATCCATATATTCTTTAGTTCTTACCCAAGACCGGAACTTATAAATAAAGAAATTTAAGCTTGGTGCTTCTTCGGCATATAAAAAGTCTATAATTTCTGGTGACCTGCCAAGATCATATTTGAATTGTGCATACATTTCTTTGAGAACAGCAACGGAACTAAGTTTAATATTGTCGATTCTATTTAATATTTCACGCTGTGCAATAGGATCTAACTGGACGACTGAACCGCCGGGTGCATCAGCAAATTCATGAAGAACTGCAACACGTAGCGAATCAGTATCAAAGGCTTTGGCGTTATACTGTCCTGACAATGCTAAAGGAATAATAAAAGACTTTTTATAGTTTCCGATAAAGTCGAGTACTGTGACATACTCTTTGTCTTCTGTTCTACGCAATCCCCTTCCTAACTGCTGAATAAATATAGTGGAAGACTCAGTTGGTCTTAAAAAAAGCATAAGATTCACTTTCGGAATATCGATTCCTTCATTAAATATGTTCACTGTAAATATCATTGTCAATTCATCTTTGGGGTCTTCTAATCTACTTATTATAGCTTGTCTGTATTCAACGGAATCATCACCAGTTAAACATTCAGTAACATACCCGCGTTTATTAAATTCCGCACTCATATATTTAGCGTGTTCAATGTTCACACAAAATCCTAAACCATGTAAGAAATCTCCGTCATGTCCATAAGTTTTCATTTTATCAATAATAAATTCAACCCGGGTGAATGTTGATAATGCTCGAACAAGTGAGTTTTCCTCGTAATGCCCATTCAAAATATCTACTTTGTCATAATCAACGGTTTGGTCTGCTACCCCAAAATAATGGAATGGGGCTAATAATTCAGCCTCCAATGCATCGCGTAGACGTATTTCATAGACGATATTATTATCACACAACTCAAGAACATTTCTACCGTCCATTCTTTCCGGTGTTGCAGTCAATCCTAAAAGAAATTTCGGCTTGAAGTAATCAATAACTTTCCTATAGGTTGGTGCTTCCGCGTGATGAAATTCATCGATGATAATATAGTCAAAGTCATCTGGATTGAATCTTTCTAGTGTATTATCTTTTGATAAAGACTGGATTGTACTGAAAATAAACCGTTTATCAAATTCCTTTTTACTCCCCGTTATTTTCCCACATAGAAATTCATCCTTAAACAGTGAGCTATATGTTTTTATTGCACTGTCTAGTAATTCCTCCCGATGAGCAATAAAAAGAAGTCTTTCAGGCTGGAATTGTTGTACGTCAAATGCTGATAGATAGGTCTTACCGGTTCCAGTTGCAGCAATAATTACACCTTTTGTGTGTCCGTTTTTCCTAGTGAAAATCAAGTTTTTTAAAGCTTCTTTTTGCATTTCATTTGGCTGTATATCTGTGTGTTCTAAATAAGGTGCTTCACGTTCAAAAGTAAAGGATGGTAATAATTTAGTCTCCGTCTTTTGGTGTTGTTCATACTGTTGTAAAAACTCTTCTGATGGGTATATAGCCTTTTCGTTTGTCCACATTTTATTGAAAAATTCCATCGTTTGTTCATAAGCAGGCATGTGCTGTGTATGGGGAATTTTCACGTTGAGCTCGTGACCATTGATAAGGGCAGAATGTGAAATATTTGAAGATCCAATGATTACTGTATTTTGATTGGATTTTCGTTTAAATAAATAAGCCTTTGTATGAAAGGACTCATTCTTTAATGGCAATACCTTTATGTCCACATTTGTAAATTGCATTAAGTGCCGAATGGCCTTGGCTTCCGTAATATTTAAATAGGTTGTTGTTAAAATTTTGACTGGTACATTTCTTTTTTCTAACTCAATTAATTCTCTTGTTAATAATTGTGCACCAGACATTCTTACGAAGCTCACAAGAAAATAAATTTCATCGGATGTCTGCATTTCATATGCAAGTGTCTTAAAGAAATTTTTAATCTTATGAGAGTCATTATATAGAACATCAACGCGTGTTAAAAATAGATCTTCTTTGATGGGTATCGTGTTTTCCTTTTCGCTGTAAGTGATCATTGATAAAGGGTGACTAAATTCTCTTTCATCTTTCCCGGCAAGATCATGAATTTGGTCAATTAACTGGAAAATCTCACTATATTTATCATTGTCAGCTAATCCTTTTAGTTTATCGCCAATTATATTTGCCGCGTGCATGGTTAAAGTTTCTACGTACTCATCTACAGATAATTTTTGAATTAGTTTCGCGGAAGGGTATTCTTTTTCTATACGGTAAATCTCTTCTATAACACCTTTTGGTTTGATATCCAATATTATAACCCCCTACTTTTTAGAGCTCTTACGCTAAGTTTAATATCTTTTCTAAATAACACTAATTTCCATTGTATCAAATTATTAAATTGTAAGCCGGGAGCTTTATGGGAGGATTTTCAAATTTATTGTCGAAGTGAGAGTAATTAAGGAGGGGTATCTACTTGGCACTAACACAAATGCAAATCATTCAATCCTTAGGGGAAGCGATGAGTTGGCTAGAAAGAGAAATCAGCTGGGGTAAAAATCCGGCTGAATTGACGCATTTTATGGGGCGTATCGGTGAGTTATATGTGGCGATGTACACGAATGGAAATATAGCGGACGATGTAATGTGAATGAAAAAGGGTCTGACGTTTTGCGAAGGATAATGAAAGGATTTAAGTGAAGACGTCTTCTCTATCTAGTTATCTAGCAGACATAGCCATCGATATCCGGTAAATATTCCCTATGTCAATTTGCTTGGATAATATAAAAAGTCGTCCAGTAAAATTTTACATTTCAAGCTTATAAAGTCATGAAATATTTTAGGGGGAGAACTAATGGAAACGGAAATAACTAGAGGAAGTATATTGAATCTTTTATCAAGCTCCATAATCTACGGTAATTTAGGTCTGTTTATTGGGGCGGGTTTTTCAAAAGCTGTTTTAGATGATGATCAGGATTTAGGAGCATTATCTTGGGGAGAACTCATTGAGGCATCCAGTAGTGAATTATCAATTGATTATTCAAGCATATATAAGACTGGAATCTCTTATCCTGAAATCTCCACGTTAATATGTGATAAATATGCAAGTGATAATAACATCCCATACGAAGAAGCAAAATTTTTATTTAAAAGTAAAGTTTGTGAGTTAACAAATTGGTATCCAGATAGTGAACAAAGAGGCATCTATAGTGAGTACCTCGAATTGATGGACCCCAAATGGATTATTACTACTAATTATGATTTAGTAATAGAAAGTCTACTTACTGGCCGCTGTTTATCCTTAAGTCCTCAAGATTATTTAACTAGCCCAAAGGAAGCAATACCTGTATATCACCTTCATGGAATCCGCCATAATCCCGAATCAATAATTATTACTCAGGAGGACTATGTAAAGTTATTTAGGCCAAATGAGTATCGACAAATAAAGTTGGCGTTAACTATTAAAGAATCCACGTCACTAATTTTAGGGTACGGTTTGGGCGACGTAAATGTTCTTTCCGCAGTAGATTGGTCAAAAAATATTTATAAAGAGGAAAATGTGTCGAATGTGTATCCCAATGAAATAGTACAAGTCATTAGAGTTGATGAACCAAAGGAAGAACCTTATATGGATAAAAATAATATTATCATTATTGAGACCAACGAAATAGAAAGTTTTTTGAAGGAGTTCACTGATGCACATCAAGTAAATTTACGATCTCATGTAGAACAGATGGAGGAAATTCGAAGAATGAACGGTGAATTAACTGCAACTAGTGACGTGAAAGTAAACAAGTTTATCTCTGATCAAGGATTTAGATTGGGTTTATTGGAGGCACTGTCTAAGTTTGAGATACATATGATTTCTCCATTTATTGACTTTTTATCTAGGTGTATTGATAAGACATGGGAAAATGCCATGCCATATGGTGCCTTTCACGGGTATAACGAGAATTTAACGGTTTTACTAGACATTATCATTCATATTGAATTTCAAAAAGTTCCACCTGCTCTTTTTGAATTTGTTGCCTATTCTCTTGATAGAGTTCTGTATTATGTGGGAAACAGCCATGGACAAAGTCATCAAGCAGAAAGAACCTGGCAGTCCAATAAAGATGAAATATCACGAGAAATGGTGAAAGAGTTGCATGGATTCGCGAAAAGACAAAGATACATTAATCTTGAGCGAAAACTGGGCTCTCTTCTGATTACTTAAAAACCCACTTACAAATTATAGGTACCCAAATTGGATATTCTGTATGACCATCTAGTTGTTAAATTAATTGAACATACTATAACTATAAACTAGGAGGGATTGACTGGAATTTTTAAATGCTTTATTGGGAAACGCCTCAACTGCGAACAAAGAGGAAGTTACAAAAGAACTGGATTGAATTTTGGTAGAAGGTGAAGAGGTAGAAGTTGCTTTTTAATTGGTCAGAGATTTAATTGTTTTTACAGACAAGCGCCTTTTGTTGGTGGATAAGCAAGGGGTTACGGGGAAAAAGGTTGAATATCATTCAATCCCATATAAAAGTATCTCACATTTTAGTGTAGAAACGGCAGGACGTTTTGATTTGGATGCAGAACTAAAAATATGGATATCCGGAGCGCAACTTCCTGCGTTAGAAAAGCAGTTTAGAAAAGAAGATAGCATATATGATATTCAAAAAGTGTTGGCTGCTGTATGTGTTTAAGGTTGGGAGCCCGTTGAAGAATTAGCGTGCGGGAAGACAAAGGGGGATGTAGAGATGGCAATCACAATGGAAATGAGTATGGGTGCTTATGAAATAGCAAAAAAGGTTTATTCAAAAAAAATGATCGCGAGCGAAGGGAAATTTGAAATTAATAGGATAACAGGTATGAACGCAGGTTCTGCAAGTGCTTTTATCACCATATTCCTAGCTATGATGAACGGGGAAGAATACAAAAGAGCATTCAATAATGCGACCAATAAGTTTTTGCTTGAAAGTATCAGAAAAGACTTTGGTGAAGGTTCTTATAACAATGCTCTGAATGCTGTGCAGAAGCACATCAATTATTATGAGTCGTTTGGAAATGGTAAACTACCAGGATTACAGAAGATTGTAGATCAAATGAGGAAAGAATATGCTGTGTGAGCAAGGGTATTCTGGTTCATTATTAATTCAAAGTCGTGAATGGTCATTATTTTACCTCGCACAGTAGTCGGCAGAATGCGGGCTGCAGGACATTGTAGATGATTTGCTTTAGATATGGTATGGGGGTGTCATGCGATGAATGAAAAATTTGAGGTATGGGAACCCATTTCAGAAAGTCCTTTTTGTCATGTAAAAAACCAATTGCATTTTTATGATATGAGTTGTATGAATGATTTTATATTAGTGTTTGAAGAAGCAGGAAGTTCAAGATTGTATGTGTTTATTTATGAAGATTTGAATAGGGATAGCGCTGTTATCTCGTTTCGGTTTTCTCTATCGTTAACCCGCTCTGATTTTAATCAGTTGGTCATTGATTTTTCGGAGGGTAAGGAAGCGGCTGGAGCTCATTTTCTTTCATATGAACCGACGTTTTTTAAAGTAAGGCATTCGAGTTGGATTTCTTGGTATAATCGTGTATTTCCAGCAAGGGTGCAGTTGAATCCGGAGATAGCACATCATACATATGTTACTTCTGATTATTTGATTGAAGTATTGAGTGAGCAGGAACCGGGTGTGAAGGTGATGGAGAAGGAAGCGTGGAAGACATACCGGAGTTCTTTATTGGAACAAGAACGATGAACAAGACAATGTAATCAATCTGATTTTAGGAGTCTGTCATGAAGAAAAGTAAGGTTTCTATAACTTCTATAATTTTATGTGTAGCATTTATTATATTTATGTTTTCAACTTTTTATCTTCAATATGAATTTTTATTTGTAACACGTATTGTTTCAATTGCTTTTGCATTGGGATATTTGGTGATTGAAATAAAAAAAGAGTATTTTTCGGAAAATAAAATGATGTTTATTATTTTTAGTGCGGTTAGTCTAATTGCTTTAATAGTAAGTATTGCACTTGAAGATGCAGCGGCGAATAACATGCTAAATGAAAGAGTTTTCTTTATTCCTGTGTACATTTTTATTCTAATTGTTATTATGTATCGTGATTTATATGATGAAAACAAACAATAAAAGATGATAGTTTATATGACATTCAGAAATTATTGGCGGTTTATGTGTATAAAAGGATAAAAACCTAAGAGGAATTCAACCTGATTAAATACTTGGTTGGATCCCTCTTTTTTTATCTTTGCTAGTAAATGTGTAAAGGTTTCGGAGACGTTGATGTCGAAGACAAGCATAGGGAAATGGGGAAATTATTATGAATTGCAAAGGGTAGGTGATTACTGTGAAGTTTATTTCTTTTACTGCCATGTCAAGCAATGGTTTAGATCATAAAGTTAACGAGTTTCTTGAAACCCATCCTAATATTGAAGTCATTGATATTAAGTTTACTGCTAGCTTTGGCAGTATCTATGCAGCAATTTTATTTCGTTGATATCAAAACATTTATTTTAAATTCTAGATAAGCGAACACTGGTCATATCAATCCCTTGGGACTTTCAATAGTTTCAGGGGATTTAATTATTTACAAGATGACAGTACTTTTTATAAACCGAATCGTCTATTGGAGTGAGGGGGGAGGAAGAGTATCATGACAGATTATGAATTTGATGATCTTTATCGGTTGGAGAGTGACCGGGTTTACAGATATATTTATATGCTTATTGGACATAAACAAAAAGCTGAGGACTTAACGCATGATACGTTTTTAAAAGCGTATCGCAGTATTCATACGTTTCGAAACGAATCAGGCCATGCGACTTGGTTGATGAAAATTGCTCGAAACCTGACTTATGATTATTTTAGAAGAAAAAAGGTTGTGCAGTTTTTCGCATTTGGGAAAGAGGATTATGTGGATGAGCGACTAAAAGATCCAGGACAGCTATCAGTAGAACTAGATGATATAGAAAAGTTATATCGGGCAATCAAATCCTTAAAACAAAGTTATCAAGACGTTATTATTCTTCGAAGAATTGATGAAAGTTCCATTAAGGAAACTGCATTTATTTTAGGCTGGTCGGAAGCGAAAGTGAAGGGAATGTCACAGCGGGCATTTAAAGCACTGAAAGAAAAGATGTTGGAAAAGGAAGGTGAGTATAGTGCAGGAACTTGATAATTTATTTAATGGGCTAAAGAAAGTAGAACGTCCAACTGGCGCAAAAGAAAAGACGCTTCAAAAGCTGCAAGGAAGCCGTTCTCGTAAACGTCGCTCGGTTATCCCATCTCTTGTTACGGGGGTTCTTGTAGTCGCCGCACTCCTATTTATTATGATGAATATGGAGAAGGAAGTCAGTCCGTATGCATCGGGAGTTTCAGTGGATAAAAGTTTTATCATGTATTCTGTTAGTGTGATTGAATTTGATCCGGAATTGGTGGACCATATAGGAAAGGTTGAAATTAAAGATAATCCTGTATGGAGTGCCAAAGTGAAGCAGATCTTGGAAACAATGAGTGAAACTGAAGTTTATCCAGAAGGGATGTCCCTATACGATCTTGGGGTGTATTCCGGTGAACAACTATATCGGTTTAAAATTTGGGCTACAGATGATGGGCTGGCAATTAAAGACGTTGATAGTGGGATTCATTATGTAAGTACTAGTGAGGAATCAGATAGCTTTTTGAAGATGGCAGAAGAATTCTTGGAGCCATTAAAAACTCCGCCGTTGGATGAGGACGAAATAGAAGACGAAGACATAGATACAGACGAAGAGAAGGGGACAGATGAAGAGAAAGAAGATGAAACGGAAGTTGAAAAAGTCCCTACAATGAACTTAAGTAAAGAACAGTTAAAAAGTCTTTTCAATAATGATAAGTATGAAGTCAGTATAAAAGTTAGCGATATTGAAGAATCCGCTGATGGAAGTACTGTCAAATTCCATTTGGTTCATGAGAAAAATGGCGGAAAGACGTGGAGCAATATAGAAATGACTAGCAAAAATGATCCTAAAGAAAACCAACTCACAAATATTTCCCTCTTTGGAGCAGGGCTAGAATACGACGCACATTCTTTATATTACTTCTTAGAAATTTTTCATGACATTTTACAGTTGCCAGTGAGTACTGATGAGTTTGTGGAGTTAACTGGATTGTATCCGGGCGCAAGCGTTCAGCAAGTTGATGAACAGTTCAATTTAGGCGGATTCACCTTTACTTCCAAAGTTTCTGAGGAAGGCATGCGATTCATAATAGAGCCAATTAAAGATGTGTAGTAATCGAAGCTAGTACGGGGTCAGTTGAAATGAAGTTTGAAAAGGGAAAGGTTCAAAGCGAACTTTTCCCTTTTTTAAACAATCGCACGAAATTCATAGTTCTTTAGTAAAAGGGCAATTAATATAGATAAGGCATTGATATTTATTTTACCGAATCGTTGAGTATAGGTGAGGAAATTGCTATATTTGACTACACGCTTCACCATAGTCAAGATACATTTTATGCGTTAGCTGATCAAATTTAGTGGAGAGGCTTGTTTCATGAGGGAAGCCTATTTGCAGTTTAAATACCAACTAAATCATCAGCAGGAGCGTATTATGAACAATATCTCTATAAAGCTTTTGTGAAGAAAGGGAAGGTAAATATGAAGAAAGTTACACCGTTTTTAATGTTTCAAGGCGGAATTGCAGAAGAGGCGATGAATTACTACACATCACTCATCGAGGATTCGGAAATTACAAGCATTACTCGATACGGGGCTGAAGGACCTGGTGAAGAAGGTACAGTTGTACAAGCTGTATTCTCGTTAAAGGGACAGGAGTTCATGTGTATCGACAGCCATGTTGACCACGAGTTTACGTTTACCCCGTCTTTTTCAATTTACCTAACGTGTGAGACCGAAGAGGAAATTGACAGCCTATATGAAAAAATGATGCAAAATGGTACAGCTCTCATGCCTTTAAATAACTATGGGTTCAGCAAAAAGTTTGGCTGGCTGAATGACCAGTTCGGCATATCCTGGCAGTTGAACTTACCAGCGTAATCTGGCGTAAATATGAGCGATCTTATTTAAGGGGAGATGTAACATGGCCAAACATAAAATTTATACAATGAGTACCGCAAAGATTTATATCTGTTATGTAAAAAAAGCAGAAAGAAAGGGACGTACAAAAGCAGAAGTCGATGAAATTATCCGTTGGTTTACAGGATATAGCCAGGAAGTGTTAGAAGCGCAATTGGAAAAAGAGATTGAATTTGAGTCCTTCTTTGCGGAAGCTCCACAACTGAATCCTTTGAGGACTTTGATCAAAGGTGTGGTTTGCGGTGTCCGAGTGGAAAATGTCGAAGAACCAACTATGCGGGAAATTCGCTATTTGGATAAGCTGATTGATGAGTTAGCGAAAGGTAAAGCAATGGAGAAGATTTTACGGACAGAATAATTCAAACCGAAGAATACTGAAAGCCTAATTCCTCGCGCTAATGGAGGGATTAGGCTTTTTTGTCTGGGCATGCTTGCGTGCCAAGTATTTAACTTCTAAACGATAACCCTTCTTCCTCCAAAGCAGTCCGAAGTTTGGGTAAGGATGCTGGTCCCATGCCGTGAAATTGCAAGATCTCTTTTTCACTATAAGCTGATAGCTGTTCCAGCGTTTGGATGCCGTTGTGTTCCAATGCGCGCCTAGCCGGTGCTGCTAGCAGTGACAAAAACCCGCTTTCCGGTTTCCGTTCTTGCTCGCAAGTCGGGCAGGTTTGGCAGTCGCTGCTTTTATAATAGGTATGTCCCTTGTCGCAGGCCCGTAGCTCTTTTTTTGATTTCATGATAAGTGGGTCTCCTTGTTTTTATATGTTTTCTGAAGCGTTTAGGAAAACAACTTTTTTTATTGTCTTGTTTGAATTATACAGTGTCGGTTATGTCTTTTACTATAATGACCATACGTGATTTTATTAACTAGGAGCGTGGAAAAATGGAAGATAACGTTTTTGAAGAGATGGCAAAAAGATATGATACAGAGCTAAGAATGGAATTAGCTAACGTTGTCGTTAAGGAAGTAAGACCGGAAATAAGATGTAGTGAGTCAAAATCCTTACTAGATTATGGAAGTGGCACTGGTCTAGTTAGTTTAGAATTATCGGATTTAGTGGATTCTGTTCTGTTGGTTGATTCATCAAAACAAATGTTGGAGGTCGCGGAGGCTAAAATTTCTCAGAGAGGAATTACCAACGCAAAAGTGCTTTATTCAGATTTTACGAGGGAAACAACTGAACTTAAAGCAGACATCGTTTTAATGTCGTTAGTCCTTCTCCATATTCCGGATACTAAAGGGATTTTACAAAGCTTGTTCAATATATTAAATGATGGTGGCAAGTTAATTATAGTTGATTTTGACAAGAACGAAAAAGTTTACCACCCGAAAGTTCATAGCGGTTTTTCGCATGATGAACTGGAAAAAGTACTATCTGAAGTTGGATTTAAATCGATTGGAATTGAAACTTTCTATCATGGAAATCGTATATTTATGAAACAAGATGCTTCGATGTTTATATGCGGTAGTATAAAGTGATTTTAAGTTTAGGGGGGGACTCCATGGGAAATCCATTCAAGATCATGATCATGGGGTATTTACTACCTCTATTATCGGCTGCAATGGTGGTGTTCATACCGGATTATGATTATACGTACGCAATGTGGATAGCTGCGGTCTATGTCATATTGTTGCTGATGCCAATTGTATTGGTAATCCGATTTCCAAGCAATAGGAGGAAGGCATATCTGTTAACGGTTACGTATCAACTATACGCCTTCACCTTCTATATGGCTTTTCCGTTGATAAAAGTGTTTAGTGGAGAAATCGTTTATCAATTGCTGTTGGTCGGCTTCATTTTTGCCGTTTTCTTTTTGGCGCGATTCGATCAGCGAACGGAAGTGCCAGTCGTCTTCCCGGATAATAACAGAAAGGTGAAATGGATTGCCTACGTGTACTACCCAATTCCATTTTTTCTAACTGTTCTCGGTTTTGGAGGAAACCATATAGTAATGGGTAACTATTTTGAAAGATTTGGAGATGCCATCATGATGCCTTACGTTTCAACCATTATCTATCTATTCTCATGCTGGCTAATTTTCCTATTTAGTTCCATGGCATATAAATCCCATGTGAAAGAGGGTTATTTGGAAAAGTAAAAATACTGACAAAAAGGTACCTGTGCAAGAAACTACTCTGACAATACATGAAAGTTGGATAGAGCGTAAGGATAACCCCCGTACATAAGGGTTTGTTAATATCCCTACGTATTTTTATCCAGAGCCGTGAATTGTCATTATTGCGCTTTGCACAGGCACGACTTAATTGTTTCTGTGGAATTTGCCGTCGACTTCGACGGTTTCAAACATATTTATAAATGCATTTTCATCATGTTTTCGGACGATGCTTTTAACGTGTAACGTTTCATACCGAGTCAGAACCATCATCAAGATGTCTTTCTTCTCTTGCGTATAGCCCCCGTAACCTTCTGACATTGTGATTCCTCGGTAGATGGATGCAAGTAGCTCATCGCGTATAGCATGACCTTTAGTTGTGACGATTTGCATTGTCAACTTGACGTGATCTGTGAAGATGGTGTCGATCATTTTACCCGTTATATAAATAGATAGCAGTGTGTAAAGTGCAATTTCCCAGTCAAAGATGAATCCTGAGATAAGAACAATGACGCCGTTCATGCCGGTTAAGAGAAGTCCAATGCTAAAAGAACTCACACGGGAAACCATGATTGCGATAATATCCAAGCCGCCGGAAGTTCCGGAATACTTTAGAATTAGTCCGACCCCAATCCCTCCGATGCCTCCGCCGAAAACGGTCGAAAGCAGCATGTTATCTGTAATTGCGACCTCTGGCAACAAATATAAGAATAACGATAGTGAAGCGACACAAATCAAGGTGTTAATCGTGATGGTTTTTCCAAGTTTGTAATAGCCTAAAATAAGTAGGGGCAAGTTCAGTAAGAAATTCATTGCACCGATGTTAAAGGGGGTAAGTAACCCGATTAAGATGGCGATTCCGCTAAGACCACTGCTTAAAATCCCGAAAGGCACGAGAAAGCAGTTAAAAGCAAATGCCACGATCAACGACCCTACGACAACAACTAAATTCTTCATCATTAGCAAAACCCCTTCTTCGTTAAAAATAAAAAACCCGCCCCTTAAAAGGGACGAGTATGTACTCGCGTTACCACCCAAATACCGCACGTTTTTTTGGGAAAACCAGCGGCGCTCATTACGTACTATTATACGTACTCCAGTATAACGGTGGAAATCCGTCAAAGCCTACCATTCTCGGCTTTGCATCTCGAAGATGATTTTCGGATAAGCGCTGTTCATCGACTTTCACCAAGTGCCGACTCTCTGAAGAACGAGATGCTTTTCGTACTTTTTCTCGTCATAGACTTTTGTATAATTTATCAGAGAAAAATACCTATGTCAATATGTTATGGCACGATATTATTAGCCAATTATAAAGATATCGAAAGACGCAAAAGCCTGATTCCTCTGTCTTTTCAAGGGGAATCAGGCTGGAGTATTATTACACCATGTACAGGTGCCGATATAAGGAATAACAGTTAGTGGTATTGGAACCAGACAAACCATCCTTTCTCCTTACTTTTAGCTAAAAATATTTGGCCTTGAGATAAGTCTGCACCAGGTGCTTTGGGGAAGTCTAGGCGTACCAACCATGACTTTTCGGCAATTTCTTTACCGCAAAAATGTTTTGCCATTTCAAAATAATCTTCATCATCTTTGATACCGACTGTTTCAGGAAAAGGTTTGGCGGTCACTACATGCCATTTGGTATACATATCGGGTAAATTAGGTAACCCAGTTCCATAAGTTTTGGGTATCAATGTATGTAATGCTTTTATTACTTCTTTTCTATCCTTAATTGATGTTTGCGCTAATTCACTTAACACAGGACACTCTTTTGGTTGTGCGTATCCCTCAATTGAATTAAAAAATAAAGTTGAGCCGATAATAATTAATGTAATAAGCTTTTTCATTTGATAATTCCACCTCAAAATTAGCTTTCCCAACCTTCGGAAAAACATGATGTGATGTAAAACTTTTTAAGGCAGCGATACAAGGATAATTCTCATCATCAAGGGAATTCTATCTTTCAAAAGGTGGTGCATTATGAATAAGTTTTTACTTTCCCTGACCATTTTCACCCTTCTTTTACTCAGTTTTGACGGAGCAACTACGGAAGCCGAGACAAAGACTGAGGTAATCCCGCAGAATCAAGTCCCAAGTTTAATGGAAAGGGCATTTCTAAGAAGCCTTGGCGGAACAATCCTTGATATCATGAGTAATCACGGCGATAATCAGTTATTCGAATTTGAAAGAATAGAAAAAATCAGCTCTGGAAACGGTAAATATGACGTTACATTAAGGGTTATCGGGTTCGAAGGAGCGCATGGTCCGCCTTACAAGTTAATTCGTATGACCATTCGTATACCTGGGGATGGGAATGCGGAATATAGTGTTTTGTCTTATTCTCATCGACATATATCCGACAAGGAACTGGAGAAATTAATAAAGTTTGCCACGTATGATTAAGGATCCTAAATTATTAGGTACCTGTGCAAGAAACTATTATGACAATACACTACAATTGAATAATGATAAACAGTGGAGGCGTTTAAACGGTGATTGTTTATTCCTCCACGTATTTTTATCCAAACCCGTGAATTGTTATTATTGCACCATGCACAGGTACCGACACAAATCTCGCGTCGACTTTTTATTTCACTAGCTTTGTTGGCTGGTATTCTTCCGAGACGATGAAATCATCTTCTATCAAAAGATAAGGATGTGTTTCCATTAAAGTTTTTCTGAGGTACTCCGGCATTCTTTCTCCTTCGTAGGCGCAAACTAATGGAAAGGCCAGCTGACATACAGCCTCGTCGACTATTTTCTCAAGATCTTCAATGAGGTGAAGTGGTTCTTTCATGCTGGCCCACTCTACATGTGCCCATGCCCGGAAAGTAATATTACTTTCCAAATAGGGCTGTATTGTTTTACTAAAATATTCAGCGATTGAGGGAGGATGGTAGCTGCCGCTTGACCAATAGAAGTCGAAGCTATTTACATAATGCACAAGCTCCATTTGCTCAGCTGTAAAACGTGTGCTCATTTCTTTATGGATTTTAGGAAAAAGTCGATCATTTTCAATAATAATCACGTAATCTCCTGCTGCAAGGCCGTCTTCGATATAGCTCAAAATCTGTTCAAGATAACTTTCCGGCCCATTATACTTATATAGAAAGTGAAGATGACCATTTTCTTTTTCAAGCAACTGATCCATTTTACTTTTCATTTAATCATCTCTCCTATCTCTATTTTGTTCTATTTCACCATTTCTTCTCAATCCGATTTGTTTGTAAAGTGGTAAAGCCGTTTTTCTCCAGTTTGTTTATCAATTTATCGAGTTCCTCGTCAGTTTTATCGCCTCTGAGTGTGACCACGACGCGCCTGGCCAGTACTGAACCGTTATCCAACGTGAACAATCCTTCGATATGCTCACCGCGTAACGTTTTGGTCAATCTCTCCAGCGTGCTTGACGACTCCGACGATGCAACTGTCATATTGATGCCGCCCGTTTTGAGTCCGAATGCATCTTCTAAGACGCTTTCGACTTGATTGTGCGTAAGAATCCCTGTCAATTTTCCGTCCTTTACAATGCTGATGAACGGCAAAGCTTTAATTTCAAGTAGCGCATTTAAAAACGAGGCATTTTCGTCGAGATGAATATCTTGGTGTTTCACTAAGTGACTGATTGAATCATCTTCATTGCCATTTTTCTCAAGAAGGTGTTCAAGCAAATCCATTTTATAAATCATGCCTCTATATGTATCGTCTGCATCCACAACAGGTACAGATCTGTACCCACTCTCATTGATTTTAGCCAATGCTTCAGCAACCGTTTTATCGCTGTTCACAGTCGCTACAGCAATTCTTTTTAACAATAAATCTCCAATATACATGGTCATTCCTCCTAGAGATATATTTCTGTAATATTTTAATTTTTAGATTATACTAAACCTAAATCTATTATAATAGATTTTTTATTGAAAGTAAAAGGTCTTTAGTATCAGAAGAAAATATAGGATAGCCAAGGTGTACTATAAATCAATGGAGGTTTGTGGAAATGGTTCCAAAAAAGCGTTTAAAGGGGGGCGTATGGGATGGATGAAAAAGACCTTGAAATACTAATCAAATTAAATGAAGAAAGAAATATCACAAAAGTTGCAGAAAGCATGTACATCACCCAGCCGGCATTAAGTTATAGAATTCAACAAATTGAAAAAAACGTTAATGCAACCTTGTTTGTTAGGGGAAGAATGGGGATGCGGCCAACTCCACAGGGGGAGGTTTTCATTGATTATGCCAAAAATATATTAAGTATGATGGAAGAGGCAAGAGAAACAATTCTGCAAATGAATACCGAAATAACAGGAACTATTAAACTAGGGGTTGCTTCGACGTTTGGTCAATATATTATGCCCAACCTGCTACAAGATTTTCTGATAGAGCATCCAAAAGTTAATGCCAATATCATCACAGGGTTAAGTACGGAACTTGCCAAACATTTGGAGAGCGAAGATGTACATATTGCAATAATCAGAGGATATGATCAGTGGGCTGAGCAAAAAATGTTGATTTGTGAAGAGTCGATCTACGTAGTGTCAAAGGATCCTATAGAGTTGAAAGGTTTACCTGATGAGTCAATGATTTACTATAAGATGGATACCTATCTAAAATCACTGGTCGATGAATGGTGGAAAGAAAGATTCAGCGAACAAAGAACTTCTTCAATGACAGTTGATAGTCTTGAGACTAGTAAAGAGATGGTTCGAATTGGATTGGGGTATACAATTTTACCGGGAATATGCTTGAGTGGGGAAAGGGACTTACACTTCCAGCAGCTTATTAATATTGCTGGAGAACCAGTCAAAAGGAAAACTTGGGCACTTTATAAAGAGGAATCATTAAACTTCAAAGCAGTTAAATCGTTCATTGAATTTCTAGATAAATACAAGGAGAAAATTCGTGATTATTAAATAAACTAAATAAAGTTGCTACTTTTTACAGTAGCAACTTTATTTAGTATTGGTCAAAAACAGCTTGTAAATCATCATAGTTCGTATACTTAAGTAAAGCGACCATTAATAGAATCCTTGCCTTTTGAGGAGAAAGATTATCTGCAGTCGGTGCTTCCAGATATTCATACTTCTCAATCGGGACAACCCTTCCGTTTTCGACCCTGCTACTCATAATAACTTGTATGCCTTTATCACGAGCTTGTTTGAGCGCCAGTTCTTCCTCAGGCGAACATCTGCCTGCCCCTGTCCCAGCAACGATAATTCCATCCACAGTTGTTGTATTTATTAAAGAGCTTATAATATTGCCGTTAGCGCCAGCGTAGGAATAGACAATTTCGACGGTCGGTAGTTCTTTTATTTCAAGTTTCGAAAATTTGGATTGGATTGTGTGTGTTCGGGTTGGCGCTCGATAAAACTGAACGGTATTATCAGGATCGATGTAGCCTAAAAATCCAAGTTGGCCTGATTGAAATGTCTCCAAGCGGTATGTATTTGTTTTTGCTACATCTCGAGCGCTACTTATTTGATCATTTAACGCAACAAGCACACCTTTCCCATACGAATCCTTAGAACTTGCCACCTTCACAGCGTTTAAGAGGTTTATGTGTGCGTCCGAACTTAATCCTGATAAAGGTCGTTGGGCTCCCGTCAAAACGATTGGTTTTTCAGTGTCCATTGTAAGGTGTAAAAAATAGGCTGTTTCTTCAAGCGTATTTGTTCCGTGTGTAATCACAATCCCATCGTATCCCTCGTTATTTAAACATTGGTTGATACGCTTCCTTAATTGTAACCAATGACTGGAAGTGATGACTGTGCTACTAAAGTTAGCGAGCTGTTCAATCTCAATAGATGCAATGTCATGGATTTCTGGGATTTCTTTCGTAATATCTTCACAGGAATAGTGTCCAGAAATGTAATTTCTAAAGTCAACTCGATTCGCATGGTGGGCGGATATTGTACCGCCAGTAGCAAGTATTTTTATCTTTTTCATAGTAACCCCCACAAACGAAATTCAACAGTAAGTTAAGCTGTTTTCCCTTTTTTTCTTAAAGATAATAATGCTGGTATTGTTAAAGACAAGACCGTGATGATGAGAAATGCCAATGTGATTGGTCGTTCCAAAAAAATCATGAAACTCCCATTTGAAATTGTTAATGACTTTCGTAACGATTGTTCAATCATTCCACCTAGTATAAAAGCTAATATAAATGGCGCTGCGGGAAACGAAACCAGTCGTAGTAGCAACCCAATAATTCCAAAAGCTAATAATAGGTAAAGGTCAAACGTATTAAAACTAATCCCATAGACGCCAATTAAGCAAAAAACAGTTACTAAAGAGATCAGCATAGGTCTAGGGATATTCAATATTTTAGAAATGTACGGGATTAGCGGTAAATTCAAAATTAGTAAGAATATATTACCGATATACATACTAATGATAATACCCCAAAAAATATTTGGTTGTTCAGTAAAGAGCAATGGTCCAGGTTGGATTCCCATGACCATAAACGCGCCTAGTAAAACCGCTGTGGTTCCCGAACCGGGGATACCTAAGCTAAGTAATGGAACAAATGCCCCGCTTGTTGCGGCGTTGTTTGCAGTTTCCGGAGCAGTCAATCCTTTAATCGAACCTTTTCCGAATTCTTCAGGGTTTTTGGCAATCTTTTTTTCTGTAATGTAAGCAATAAACGATGCGATTGTGGCACCTGCACCGGGCAACACACCAATTAAAAATCCAACAATAGATTGTCTTGATGCAGGACCGCTCATCTCTTTAAGGTCTTCTTTTGAAAGTTTGATACTTCCGATTGTCCGCTGTGGTCCATCATCTTTATTGCGGTCAACAATTAGTTTGAAAACCTCAGCTAACGCATAAATTCCTAAAGCGATTACAAGAAAATCGATTCCACTCAGTAAAGAAGAGCTACCGAATGTAAAGCGTGAAGTTCCAGTTTGTCCATCAATTCCTATCATGGCAACCATAAATCCGAGCGTTCCAGAAATTAGCGCTTTTATCGTCGAACCTTCAGATAAGCTTGCAATTGCCGTCAAGGCGAGTAACATGAGTGCAAAATACTCTGGAGAACCAAACGAAACTGCAACGGTCGCAAGTAAAGGAGCAAATAACATAAGTAGTACTACGCCTACCGTACCCCCAAAGAATGAAGATATTGCCGCTATCGCAAGCGCCTTACCCGCTTTACCTTGCTGTGCCATTGGATAACCATCAAAGGCCGTTGCCACCGTTCCTGCAACACCGGGGGCATTCAGTAAAATCGAGGACGTTGAACCCCCGAAAATTGCGCCATAATAGACGCCCGCCATCATAACAAGTGCCATTGCAGGATCCATTCCATACGATATAGGAATCATGACGCCAATCGCGGTAATTGGTCCTAAGCCTGGAAGCATTCCAATAATCGTACCAAGTAGTACACCCATCAATACAAATGCTATACCTTGGAGGCTGAGGGCAACCTTTGCCCCTTCGAGTATTCCGTCCATCACTCCCATTTTTCATCCTCCTCTAAAAAGGTAAAATCCCTTTTGGTAGTGAAATTTTCAACACAAAGTTAAACAGATAATAAAAGCCAACTGGAACCGCAAGGGCTACGATAATATTTGTCTTATGCTTCTTGTACCCTAAAAGTAGGGTAGTGATAAATATGAAAATTGCTGTCGTAATAAGAAAGCCCAGTATCTCTAGCAAAACAATATAAAATAGAACGATACCACCGAAAACTAGTAACATTTTAGTGTTTTTATCAAGTCCCTTTTTAGGTTTAGTGACTTGCTCCTCACCATCTTCAACTTCTGTTTCTTGATCTTTCGTAAAAAATAGAATGATAGATAAGAAAATCAACAAGTACCCAAGAAAGATTGGAACGGCATCCGCATCAACGGGAACGAGCGTATATTTGGGTAACTTATAACTCATGAATAAAAAAACACTACCTAATCCAATTAAGATTAGGCTGACTTTCTTATTTTGCGAAGCGAGCAATTGATACACATCCTTTTCAAAAAAATTAAGTCAATGCCTAGACATTGACTTAAGATTGGTTGAAACTAATTATCGGCTAATGCCTAGATCGTCGAGAAGTTCTTGACTGGCCTCAACTTGTTCTTTTAAGAACGCTTTATATTCTTCGTGTCCCATGTATAGGTCGCCCCAACCATAATTTGCGCGGATTTCTTTCCATGCGTCTGTTTCTGTCATTGCTTTAAATTGCTGCTCATAATACTTCAAAGCTTCTTCTGGCAAATCAGCTGGTCCAAAAAAACCTCTCCAGTTAATGTAAGTCGTATTAATCCCTTGCTCGATTCCTGTTGGGAAATCAGAAATTGTTTCGCCTTCAAGACGCTCTTCTGATGTTACGGCAAGAACCCTAACATTTCCGGCACGGACTTGTTCAACTACTTCGGAGACGTCAGTTGAGAAAACATCCACACTACCATTTAATAATGCAGTTAATTCGCCACCGTCTTGTTCTGAAACATACTTGAGTTTAGTAATGTCAACACCAGCTTCTTTCGCAAATTTCGCGAATTTTAGGTGGTCCATACTACCAGGTGAAGAAGATCCGATAACAGTAACGCTTGTCGGGTCTTTTTTCATATCATCAAACAAATCATTTAGATTTTCCCATTTCGAGTCTGCTTTTACGGCAAATGCACCGTAATCCGCGATAACGTTCGCAATCGGAGTGAAGTCTGTATAGTCATATTCAGACTGTCCGTTTAATGGTACGTCAATCATTGGAGTAGAGGTTACGAACAGATTGTATGGACTTTCTTTTTTTGTTGCAATATAAGCCCACCCGACTGCTCCTCCGCCACCTGTCTTATTTACAACACCAATGCCTTGATCGATTAAACCCTCTTCTTCTAACACTTTCGCTGCCATACGTGCAGTCGTATCCCATCCACCGCCTGCACCAGATGGAGCAACGATTTCAATATTCTTTGACGGTTTCCAGTCCCCATCCTTATCCCCTGAGCTATTTCCATCAGAAGAATCGTTACAAGCCGCAACAAAAACAGCCAATACTAACACTAAAAATACTAAATAAAACTTCTTCATACTCGACCTCCTAATGTAAGTGCTTTCAAACCAAGTATAGAAACATCAGACAACTTAGTAAAATTGATAAATTCTATGGTTAACCATAGAAACCATTGATGGAAGATTTGGTTGACTTTGGCACATTTGCTAAGGGATTTTTATACCTCATAATCTGACCCCTACGTTATCGACTGGATTGATACTTTCACAGATGCCAGATACGTGCTAAGTTATCAGTATTGAGAAAACAATAACTTTTTGGAAGAGGTTTGACTATGAAAACAACTACAGCCGGCTATTCGAATTTACGCACTTTTGATCTAATTATTACTGCAATGTTAATAGCGCTTGTCTTTGTAGCAACGCTAACGTTAAACATCAGATTGCCAATCGCAGCAAATGGCGGTTTGGTGCATCTTGGAACGGGCATGTTGTTTATCGCGTCGATTTTATTCGGACCTAAAAAAGGCGCACTCGCCGGAGCAATCGGCATGGGATTATTTGACTTAGTATCAGGTTGGACGTTGTGGGCGCCATTCACCATTGTCGCTCGTGGCTTGCAGGGGTATATCGTCGGGAAAATTGCTTGGTCGAATGGACGAAAAGGAAGTAGCATGTCTGTCAACTTGCTAGCTGCCATCCTCTCGATTCCAGTCATGTTAGCGGTTTACTTTCTTTGTGAACGAGTTCTATTTGGTAGTTGGATTATCCCGGTGGCTTCCATTCCAGGTAATTTAGTTCAAAACGTTGTCGGGATCGCCATAGCCCTTCCAGTTTGTGTTTTGTTAAAGAAGGTTTCTGTTTTTAAATAAAATAAGAGAGGCCATTGTTTTGTAGAGATATGTACATTCTTTACCCACATAACGCATAGGATTATTTATTAGTGATGAAGGGATTGAACGAATTGTATTATCACAATCGATATCCTTATTATGTAAATAGGCCAATGTATCATTATGGTTCACAATGTGGTTGTTGGACAAAACAAGCAAACACATGGGGTTCATTTCGCCCCGCCAATGGCGACATTATGTTAAAAGATCATGGTGCAGAACCGTTTGTCGTGAATATCAATCAAGCGGTGAAACAAAACAATACGTTCCGTACTGCTTTATGGACGGGAGAATATTTACAACTGACCTTGATGAGTATCAATGTTGGTGAAGACATCGGTTTGGAGATGCACGATGACGTTGACCAATTTTTGCGTGTTGAACAAGGCCAGGGTATTGTTCAAATGGGAAAAAGTAAAGATAATTTAAGTTTTGTAAGAAACATTCAGGATGATTCTGCAATATTTCTGCCCGCAGGAACTTGGCACAATGTAATGAATACAGGTCATGTTCCACTAAAACTTTACTCGATATATGCGCCGCCAAACCATCCATTTGGAACAGTCCATGCAACGAGGGCAGATGCAATGGCTGCAGAGGAAGGGTACGGCCATTAAATGGCGGATGAGATGAAATGGCTTGGTAAGGGATCCAAGCCATTTTTGACGTGGTTTTTAATCATTACTTAACTTGCAAAGAAACTTCCCTCTTTTTTATATGTCCTAACTAGTCTATAATTGATAGTAGTAGATAAAATTATGTGAAAATAATTGTGATAGATTCTTACAGGGGTATGGGCGGAATATTGGCGTGATGGGGGTGCATAGTCTCCCTCTTTTTGAAAATTAAAAGTATGGAGACGGTGAACATGAATAATACAGAAAACAAAACAGACATTATTTTAATAGGCGCCGGAATCATGAGCGCGACTTTGGGGACGCTTTTAAAAGAATTGGCACCTGACTGGAAGATTACCGTATTTGAAAAACTTGTCAGTGCAGGCGCGGAAAGTTCTAATGAGTGGAATAATGCGGGGACGGGGCATGCTGCATTATGCGAGTTGAACTACACATCCGAAAAGCCAGACGGGACAATGGATATTAGCAAAGCCGTCAAGATTAATGAGCAGTTTCAGCTGTCCATGCAGTTTTGGGCTTATCTCGTAAACAGTGGACTGATTAGTAATCCAGAGGAATTCATCATGCCTTTGCCACATATGAGCATGGTGCAAGGGGAAGACAATGTCACGTTTTTAAAGAAACGGTTTGAAGCATTGACGAAAGATCCTTTATTCCAAGGGATGGAGTTTTCCGATGATCCCAAAAAACTGATGGAATGGATTCCGTTGATCATGCAAGATCGACAGTCGAAAGAACCGATGGCGGCAACGAAAATCGACTCTGGAACTGACGTTAACTTTGGTGCGTTAACGCGCATGTTGTTTGACCACTTAAAAGATCAAAACGTCGAGATGAATTACAAGCATACCGTTGAAGATATTAAGCGTGCTGATGACGGTTCATGGGAATTAAAAGTGCGTAATGGCAGCGGGAAACTTGAACGCCATAAAGCGAAGTTCGTCTTTATCGGCGGCGGTGGGGGTAGTCTGCATTTATTGCAAAAGACAGGCATTCCCGAATCCAAACATATCGGTGGATTCCCGGTTAGCGGGATATTCTTATCATGTACCAATCCGGAAATTACAGCGCAACATCATGCGAAAGTATACGGAAAAGCCAAGGTCGGCGCACCGCCAATGTCGGTTCCGCATCTGGATACAAGATTTATCGAGAATAAAAAAGAGTTGCTATTCGGACCGTTTGCCGGCTTCTCGCCGAAGTTTTTGAAAACCGGTTCCAATATGGATTTAATCACTTCGGTCAAACCGAACAACGTCCTGACAATGTTGGCGGCAGGCGCGAAAGAGATGTCGTTGACAAAGTACTTGATTGAGCAACTGATGTTGTCGAAAGAACAACGTATCGAAGAATTACGCGAGTTTATCCCGAATGCTAAAGCTGAGGATTGGGATTTAGTCGTTGCGGGTCAACGCGTACAAGTTATTAAAGATACGGTTGACGGCAAGGGAACGCTTCAATTTGGTACGGAAGTCGTCAGTGCTGAAGATGGTTCAATCGCAGCCTTACTAGGTGCTTCACCGGGCGCGTCAACAGCCGTTCATGTGATGCTTGAAATATTCAATAAATGCTTCCCTGAACATATGAATGAGTGGGAACCGAAAATTAAAGAAATGATCCCTTCATACGGCAAGTCACTCGGGCAAAACCCGCAGTTGCTAGCAGAGACTCATGCGATGACAGCAAAGGTATTGGGTTTGAAAGAAGAAACGCCAGTTGTTGAAGAAACTAGAGTTGAAGTAACGAATTAATGATAAAAAGCTTAGTCCGTCACAGGTAGAGTGGCGGGCTAAGCTTTTTTATTTGTCTACTGGATCTTTTTCTTCGGATTCCTCAGTAGCTACGATTTCTTCCTCAAATGAAATCGGTGCCTTTTTCTTCTTTCTGATGAATCCCCATAGTGCCGCTAGACCAGCGATTATTAGTACGCCGAACTTTTTGGCGAAAACGAGAATGACGCCTAAAATCCCTATTTTTTTAGCTATAGCTAAGCCGGCACCACCTAGGATTAATGCGTTCAATCCGTATTCTGATACTTTATCGGTGGATTTATCAAAGTCTTCATATTTGTTGCCAGCGGTTACTTCTAACTTTGACATAATTTGTTCATTCAGCATCTTCTTGTCCGCTTCTCTATTGTCGGGATCGGTCACAAGAACGACTGAGATATTTCCTTCTCTTGTGAGTAGAAGGGTATTATAATTTAGGAAAGTTTCTTTGTTTTCGTCTTCTAGTAATAAAGACCATGTGAGTCTATGCGTTTCTTCATCGTAATGTGGTTCGATATCCCAACCGGTTACATAGAAACGTTCACCGGGTTCACGCGTTTTATTGTCCTCTTTTGCGCCATCTTTGTAGCTTTTCAATAAAGCTTTGGCGTCAATTTTTTCCTTTTCAGCGTCTTTAATATGACCGATTTCCTCATAATCGAAGAAAACTGCCCAAGTTTGGGATTCATCCATAGGGTAGATGCTTCCGATTTCAAAACCTGAAACATAATCCCCGTAGTCCTCTGCCATTTGCTGCGTGTTTTTCCCGTCTAGAAAGATGAATTCAGGATCAAGGTCTATTTTTGCCATATCCCCTAAGTCTACCGACGTGCCACCTTCAATCCATTCATAATCATTCTCTGCGTTTACTGTCGTGCCAAATACCATAAATAGTACAGCCATCAATCCAATCCATCGTTTCACGTTACGACTCCCCCAAATGACTCATTTGTATTCAAATAAGGAAAATTATAACATGCCTGCGTTGAGAATTGATAGACTTTTTTAAAATTAAAAAAAGTTTAATCCTGCATTTTTTGTGCGTCAAAAGTCACAACTTGCAAGCAAATCGCATTGAGTGCAAGCAAAATACCGGCTTGTGCAAGCAAACGTGGTCCGTGTGCAAGCAAATCATGTACGAGCACTCAATCAGTCGCTTTTTCTAACAATAAAACTCAAATGCCTTCCGCACTGTCTATCTTCACGATATGAAAAGCCGTTTGGATCTTTAAATGTACAGGTTTGATCTATCTCAATTTGATCAGCAGGTATATCAGCAAGCTCCAATTGTTTTTGTACCGTTAATTGATTGTCGATGTGGTATTTGTAGGTGGCATCATTGAAATACATAAACTCGTCCGCATAGCCAAGGCCTTTGAATTTCAGATAGACATCTTCATCGACTTCGAACTTTTCTTGGCTAAGGGCGGCGCCGATTTGAACATGAAAATCTTTCGGATCGCACTGTTCAACTTGTATTAAATGATTGAAAAGCTTTTTTGTGATTTCTTTCACGGTGCCTTGCCAACCGGAGTGGATGACGCCGATGAGTCCAGTTTTTTCGTTGCGGAAAATGACGGGCACACAATCTGCTGTGAAGCTACATAGGACGATATTGGGTTCGTAAGTGTAAAGTGCATCTGTGTCTTGGATAGCCGTTTCTAGTTGCTCAGAACCCCGTCCTGTGTCTTGTAGGGTTACTTTGTAGAAGTTGTCACTGTGCGTCTGATTCGCGCATACAAAGGAAGCCAGCTCGCATTGTAAAGATGCGGCTAGTTTTTTTCTATTTATGATTATATTGTCAGGGTTTTCACATGCGTGAAGCGCCATATTGTTCATTTCGAGTTCTGTTTCCTCTTTCATTGTCATGCCTGCAATTAAGTTTTCGTTGTTAATATATAGTTTTGTTTTCATGTCATCACCTATTGTTAATATAGCGAAGTATTGTGGTGATGTATAGGCGAAGACAGATAAATTTATATCCTGCATATAGCGGCGGATATCCGTCACATAGCCAGCTATATCCGACGCAAATGGAAGTTTATCCGTCACATAGCGCGATATATCCGCAAAACAGGACTAATCTCACATGAAAATAATCGCTTTCCCACTCACTAAATATCAGAAAATACTTTTATTTTGATGAACACAATGGTAGACTTGTAGTAATCATACAGAGGAAGGACTGAGCGTGGAAGATGGACAACTAATCTTTTGATTCCGAGAAATTTAGGTTTGATTCAACGGAAACAGGATTAGTCTGTCTACTTTTACGAACAGTTCCTTCCTCGACGCGCGAGCTAGAGGTTTTTTAAGGTTCTTTTTTAGACTAATCCTTTCGATTAATTTCGAAGGGATTTTTTTGTCCCTTCGTTTATGGAGGAATGGCTATGCTTATTGGGAAATTGAATGGTGTATCGGTTCGATACGGGGAAAAAGTGATTATTGATGAAGTGACGGCGGAGATTCCGGCAGGTGCACGTATTGCGATTGTCGGGCCGAACGGGGCTGGGAAGACGACGCTTTTGTCAGTGTTGGCCGGGGAAACAGCGCTAACATCCGGGACAATTCACTGGAACGGAAAAGCGCCTTCGGTCACGTATTTTCGGCAGGAACAGGAAGAAGAATCGCAAGTTGACTGGGAACGGGCGGATGCGCATATTTACCGGAAGAAGTGGAATGTGCCCGAAAAGACTGCGTATAATTTTGCAAGCGGTGGAGAACGGATGAAAATGAGACTTTCCGCAGCACTTGCTGAGCGAAGCAACCTGGTTTTACTGGATGAACCGACGAACCATTTAGACAGCAACAGTTTGGACGAATTAATACGGATCATTCAAGCAGGCAAAGAAACGTATCTCATCGTTTCGCATGATCGGCATTTCATCGATAAAGTTGCGGACTATGTATTTGAGATCGAATCCGGGAAGTTAACGGTTTATCAAGGGAATTATACAGATTACCGAACGAAGAAAGATTTTGATCGCGAAGTTCAGCAACATCACTATGAACAGCAGCAACGCATGATTGAAAGAGTCGAGGGTCAGATGGATCAGCTTGGAAGATGGTCAGAAAAAGCGCATACGGCTTCAACGAAAAAAGGTGGAGCGAAAGAATACTGGCGCATGAAAGCGAAAAAGAAGGATGTGCAGATTCGTTCGAAGCGGAAGCGGCTTGAAGCTGAGCTGGATAAGGAACGCATTGATAAGCCAGAGGACGAATATGGCGTGTCGTTTGATATGAAAGGGCGGACGAAAAAAGGTAGACGCGTTCTTGAATTGAAAGGTGTTCAAAAATCATACGCTGGAAATGCATTGTTTAGCAATGTCTCATTTACAGTGCAGGCGGGTGAGCGAATTGCGCTTGTCGGTCCGAATGGTGCAGGAAAATCCACGTTGTTTCGGATGATTCTTGGAGAAGAAAATTACGAAGGCGATCTTTGGAAAACAGATGGCATGACGATTGGCTATTTAAGTCAGACGGTGTTGGATTTACCGTGGGATGAGACGATGGCGGATTATTTTCACGCAGAAACCTATGAGGAACAGGGTTTAATTCGCATAAATTTAACGAATCTCGGGTTTTCAGAAAGTCAGTGGAATCTACCATTGTCAGCGTTAAGTATGGGTGAGCGTGTGAAGGTGAAATTGATGCAGTTCATCCTCGAGGGGACGGATGTGTTGGTATTAGACGAGCCGACGAATCATCTGGATTTGGCTTCGCGGGAGGAGCTCGAGCGGACGTTGGACACATTTCCGGGTACGCTATTATTTGCATCGCATGACCGTTATTTTGTAGAGCGCATGGCGAATGGGTTGCTTGTTTTTGAAGAGGGAACAATCCGGAAGTTGCCAATGACATATGCGGAGTGGAAAGAGCGGGGGGCTACTCCGAAACCGAAGTCGACGGTGGAAGAAAGACTTCGACTAGAAACGGAGTTACAAGCGGTTTTGGGCCAGCTTAGTTTGTTGAAGCCTGGGGATAAGGAGTATGCGGAACTTGATGAAGCGTTTTTGGATTTGAGTAAGCGGTTGAAAAGGTTGTTGTAAATAGAAATAGGCTAGTTTTAATATGTGAAACCAAGCCTAATAATTAATCGACACATTTTTTATGAAACTCTTATGTTATATCTTTATCAAGGAGTGATTTAATGAGAAAAATATATACGATTATCTTATTACTATTTCTACTTTCAGCTTGTGGTGAATATTCTCCTTCAAAGCATGATGTAGTCAATTCCCATGGAGAAATAGAAAATCTTGGATTGCTTGAAAAGTTTATAGAAGATGTTTCATTGAAAAAGGACAGTGAGATTCGAGTAGTAAATTACACCGAGGAAGGCGATCCAATTATCCATGACTTAAACTATTCCAACGATAAATTAACTACGAAAATCGATACAAGGGAAGATGAATATGGGGAACAATTAGTAATGGAAGATGTGTGTGAAAGCATAAAAAAAATCGGCAAAAATAATCAAGCGATTTACCAGTTAGAGGGATGTAAAGGCGAAGAAGAAGTAAAATATGTACTTGTAATTGATAATGATTAGTGGTCAAACTCATTTAAATGTATTGTAAAATATTATACACATGTGGATCAGTGAAATAGGGATTATAAACAGTTTGTTGAATATAGTTAAGGTGGATATTTAATGAGCTTAACTAAAGGAGAAAAAAATACGATGTTTTTCAGCAAAAATAAGCTAGTAAAAGACAACTTAAAAGGTAGCGCAAAACTAATGTTTCAAGATGTTTCGAAAGATGCGTGGGATCAAGAGAATTTGACGAAAGAAAATCTGGATTTTACCGTTGATAGCATTCGATATATTGATTTGTATGCAAAAAAACTAATGACTACAGACGCCGAACTGTTGGATAAGCATTTCGATAATTTTGTGAGTCGAATCGGTGCCTATATCGGGGAAGTTATTAAAAGAAATTTAGAACAAGGCTATCACTGGTTTGAATTCGACTCTGTTGATAATTATTCCTCCAAACTCCAAGGGGTTTCCAGAAAAAAAAAGGGGTGGACGCTTCTTTATTCCAAAAATCGGGATCAAGTCATCATGCCTTTATCAGTGGTTGCGGAGTTTTTTGAAGGGGACTCAACCTATCCTGATTTTCTCAGTTATGTAGAAAAAATGATTCATGCACACTAGTTAACAGAATGGGGGATTAAAGCTATGCCTTTAGAAATTGTGCGTAATGATCTTACAAAGATGAATGTAGATGTTATCGTAAACGCTGCAAATAGCGCGCTTCAAATAGGTGGCGGTGTTTGTGGGGCTATTTTTAATGCGGCAGGTGCGACTGACTTGCAGGTGGCATGTGATGAAATTGGCGGGTGTCCGGTAGGGGAGGCAGTCATTACTGATGGTTTCGGCTTGCCTGCAAAGAAAATTATCCATACAGTCGGACCAATTTGGAAAGGCGGCAATGCGAATGAAGAAACGCTGCTTAGAAATTGTTATAAAAACTCTTTAGCGCTTGCTGTTTCTGAAGGATATGAGTCTATTGCGTTTCCACTCATTTCATCTGGAATTTACGGCTATCCAAGGGAACAAGCCTTCCAAGTCGCGATGTCGACGATAAGCGAATTCTTACTGACGCACGACATCTATGTCTATCTCGTTGTCTTCGATCAGAAGGCGTTCGGCATCAGCCAGCAGTTATTTACATCGATTAAGGCGTATATTAATGAGCATTATGTGGATGAACAAGAAATCACTTATTCTCGCGATCGCAGGCAGTTGGACGAGGAAGTTATGCGGGAAGTTGAATCATATTCAATCGAAATGCCTGTCAGTAAAAGAAATCTAGAAGACGTTTTGGCGCAAATGGATGAATCTTTTTCCGAAAGCCTGCTGCGTTTAATTGATGACAAAGGCATGACGGACGTAGCTACATATCGAAAAGCGAATATCGATCGACGTCTATTTTCCAAAATCCGCAATGCTGTTGATTACACACCGAAGAAAAAAACGGTCATTGCATTCGCAATCGCGTTGGAATTAAATCTTGATGAAACGATCGATTTATTAGCAAAGGCTGGGTACACGTTGTCGCAGAGTTATAAATTCGATGTGATTATTGGCTATTTCATAGAAGAGGAAGTCTATAATATCCACGAAATTAATGAAGTGTTATTTAGTTTTGATCAAGTGTTGTTGGGGGCGTAAATGTCGCTTTTGAAGCGACCTATTCGATTCGGTAACTTGTTATTCTAAGTTTGTAGCGTTAATAAACGAGGAGGAATGACAATTATGAATGCGAATGGAACGGAATTAGTGTTTATTTTGGATAGAAGTGGTTCAATGGCGGGGCTTGAGGCGGATACGATTGGCGGCTATAACGCGATGCTCGCAAAACAAAAGAATGAGGAAGGCGAAGCGACGGTCACCACGGTGTTATTCAACCATGATATCGACTTGCTGCATGACCGTATCAAGATTAAAGGAATTGCGCCGATAACGGAACGGGAATATGAAGTAGGTGGCACGACTGCGTTGCTGGATGCCATTGGGTCGACGATTCATAAGATCGGCAATGTGCAAAAGAGAACGAGCACAGAAGAACGCGCTGGAAAAGTTCTTTTCGTCATCACGACGGATGGGATGGAAAATGCCAGCCGTGAATATGATTATGCGAAGATAAAAGCGATGATTGAGCACCAAAAAACGACGTATGACTGGGAGTTTATCTTCCTCGGGGCGAATATTGACGCAGTGGCTACCGCTTCGAAATTCGGCATTCAAGAGGATTACGCCGTAAACTATCATGCAGACAGTGAAGGGACTCAGGTTAACTTTCAGGCACTCAATGAGGCTGTGACATCTTTTCGAAAAGGTCAAAAGATCGATCGGGTTTGGAAGGAAAACATTGAAAAGGATTTTGAAAGTCGCAAATGAGCGCTGAATGTGAAACAGTATCCGTGAAAATGGGTACTGTTTTTTTAACTTCAATCAGCTATCATTATTATTTAATTTGAATCAAAGTGTTGACAGATGTATTCGATCCGTGTTATATTTTATATTGAATTCAAGATATCTCAATTCAAGGTATCCTGAAGACGCGCTAAGATTAGAATTAGCCATCTCATTTTTTTAAATAGATATCTCGAATTCGAGACAAGGTGATGGATTGCAGATGCACGAGGTAGAGGAGTTGGAAAAAATGGGTTTACTAGATAAATTATTTGGTACAAAAAAAGAGGAGGAAATTACAATGACAAAATCAAACATAGGGATTATTTTAGGATCAACACGTGAAGGACGCGTAAGTCCACAAGTAGGGGCATGGGTTAAAGAATTAGCAGATCAACGCGGGGATGCAAATTACACAATTATTGATATCGCGGATTATAAATTACCACTACTAGGCGAAGCAGGCGGCGACGCATCAGGTGCAGCAGCTTGGTCAGAAATCATTGCACAACAAGACGGATTTGTATTCATTGTTCAGGAATACAATCACTCGATCACAGGGGCACTTAAAAATGCGTTAGATTACTTACGTGTAGAGTGGAACGACAAAGCAGCAGGGATTGTATCGTACGGTTCAGTAGGCGGAGCTCGTGCAGCGGAACATTTACGTGGCATTTTGAGTGAATTATCAGTAGCACATGTCCGCGTACACCCAGCTTTATCATTATTTACAGACTTCGAAAATGGAACGGACTTCAAACCAGCTGACGTACAAGCGAATTCAGTGAATCAAATGTTAGACCAAGTAATCCCTTGGACAACAGCATTAAAAACAGTTCGTAAATAATTTTATAACTTCATGATGTATTTATCTAAAATTGGAGCAAAGTTAATTCAATAGGGCCAACTGAGTATATTTGATTGGCCCTATTATAAATTGAAGAAATAACCATCCCTACCTGTCATAGGGGGACGGTTATTTTTTTATTAGGAAAAAGATATTAGAAATCTATCTAAATTATTCGTCATCTTTGTCCCTATTCTTCTGTAGGCCACAGTAGTTAATATAGGCGCTTTTAGGAGATTCGTAACGTCTATGTCTCATTTTTTCGTAGAAGAGGCTTAGAATGGACGCTGAAAGGCTGGTTTTGAGACTTATCAATAAAAAAAACGTCATTTTCATTAAAAATCATTCTTTTTTTATCGTGAAATCCTAAAACCTAAATGTTAATTATAATGAAAGTTGAGAAAGGTCCATACAATATTGTGTGAGGCTTTTTTGTTTGCAAAAAAATAGGGGGGGGAGAGGGGAACCATATTGTTCGCTGGAGCTCCTTTTTTCGATGTTTACAAAATTAGTTACAAGTATACAAAAGCGTATACAATTGTAAACAATATAGTGTACAAGTATACAAAGCTGTACACATGTTGTAATGGCGCTAGTGTACGAAACTGTAAACATGTTTACGTTATTGTGTACAAGTTTACAATTATGTGGAAGGTGTTTGGTGGTCATTGACCTTCTATTAGAAGTTCGATAAAATTTATATAGTAATCTATGTAAAGAGAGAGGATGTTTTATTTTGACAAATTCGCGCATTGCAGCAATTGACGTAGGAAATGATTCATTGAAAGCTATTTTCGGAAAATTAGACGCAGAACTAAATATCCCGAATGTAATTGCACAGGATATCGAAGACCGTCCAGTTATCGGAATTGAAGAATTAGATAAACAAGAATCGATTGACGGAATTCATATTCGTCTGCACTCCCCTGCCCTTCAAGACAACAATTCGATTTACCGTGTTGGGAACTTAGCTGCGAAAAGCGGTAATTCTACAGAGCTTGATCCAGGAAGCAACAAATCTGAAGAAGATCAAACGCTTGTCATGTTATTTGCGGCACTCGCATTGGATGCGGCCCGAGAAGAGAATAAAGAAGTTTTCAAACGCAAAAATAATGTAATTGAAGCTACTTATACTTTAGGGACAGGTCTTCCACTGAGAGAAGTAAAGGAAGGGAAAGACGTTGGGTATCGTTCTCAATTACTTGGATCTGTTCACCAAGTAGAGTTTTTAGTAACACCTAAATATCAAGGCATTAAAGTGAATATCAAATTTGATGAAGTGAAAGTTTATCCGGAAGGCTTTGCGGCGTTTATCAACCTTGTAATGGACAATGATTTGAATGTCATCAATAAAGAATTGATCGACAAACAAATTTTGATACAAGATATCGGTGGTCTTTCAACAGACGTGGCAGTGATTAAAAACCGTAAAGTCGATGATGATAAGGCACAAGGCTTCAACTTGGGTGTGTCAGCTTCGCTTGATGCAATTCGTGAAGAAATCTATGCTAGACATGAAGTTGAGTTGGATAGCCGGATGGATGTCGTGGATATTATCACGCGTAAAAATGACCGCAACCATATCATGGTAAGAGGTAGCCGGACAAACGTACATGATATCGTAGACCGGATTCTATTGGATTTAGCGAAAAAGCAATATCGTCATTTACGAAATACATGGGCAAGAAATTCCCAGTCTGAAATTTGTTATTTCATCGGCGGAGGGTCAATCGTTCTAAAAGATTACCTAAAAACTTTGAACAATAGCTTAGACGGCTATAACATCGATTTCTTTGAAGATGAAAAAGAAAGTGTTTGGATGATGGCAAATGCTTATTATAAACTGATTACAGATTTCGCCAAAAAGAATATGGCACAACCGGAACCGAAAGCTGAAGAAAAAGTAGCAGCTAAAACTAAATAGGGTGATTGTGCGTGAGTGAAAAAGGATTAAAAAGGGGTCAACCCATTACATTTCGTATCCCATCCGATGCATCTGATCACACATTACGAGAATTACAGAAGCTGAAAGATGTCGAAAGAAGAAACTTCTCCAGTAAAATTGCAGAGTTTGTGATTGATGGTGTGAATGATTCTCTATTAAAACACCGAGAAGCCATTGTCGTTCCGCTCCCAAAAGGTTTATCAAAAGCGCAACGTGATTGGTTAAAACACGAACATTCCGAAGCGCTTCTTGGGAGCATTGTTTATCAGCTATTGTCAGACCCGAATCGTACAGCGGCACTGTTTGCATCGATTAACAGTAACGCGTTAGAAGTGGATGAGGCCCTGTACCTTCAAGAAGAAACAGCGGCTACCGTCGAACCAGAAACGAGAGATTTCCGTGAGATGGATGATGATTTGGATAACTTTGACTGGACTAAGGTTACAAAGAGCGAACCGACACCAGTTGAAGAAGAAATCGATCCGCTTGGCGATTTTCTAGCACAGATGAATAAATGAATTACCCAACACAAAAAAACTCAGCTAGCAAAATTGGCTGAGTTTTTTGTTTGTTTATTGGTATAATCAAGAAAACGTGATTAATCAGGGAGTGGCTAATGATGAATGGACCGAAGAAAATCCGAGATCGTGGCATTACAATTGGGCGGCTACCTATCGGTGAGAAGAACTGTATTACGGATGTAGCGGGTGTAAAGGTAGGACATATCACGCTTGATAAGCCGTTGGCGGGTGAAGAATACGCTGCAACAGGTGTGACGGCTATTTTGCCACACGGCGATAACTTGTTTCAAAATAAAGTAGTCGGCGCGACCTATGTGTTAAATGGTTTTGGTAAAACAACGGGGCTTGTTCAAGTAGATGAATTGGGACTCATTGAATCACCGATCATGTTGACGAATACATTTGGCGTTCCTGCGGTAACACAAGGAACGCTTCAATATATGTTAGAAGAAACACCGGAAATCGGCGATTCGACCGGAACCATCAATATCGTTGTAGGTGAATGCAATGATAGTCGATTAAATTCGATTCGTGCGCTACCGGTTCAACCGAGTGATGCGACTGCTGCGATTAAAGAAGCGTCGACTGGTGCTTCATTGGAAGGGGCAATTGGTGCTGGAAAAGGAATGATTTGCTTCGGTTATAAAGGCGGAATCGGTACTTCATCCAGAGTCGTTCAAGATGATGCATCAGGAAAGTCTTACACAATGGGCTGTCTCGTTCTTAGTAATTTCGGCGTGAAAGATGAATTTCAAATTGATAAATATAAACTAGATGACAAACAAGAAGTTCCGGCTTATCCCAAATCAGCGGATGGTTCTATCATGATTGTTTTGGCTACAGATGCCCCGGTAGATAGCAGGCAGTTGCGAAGGATAGGGAAAAGAAGTGGAATCGGGCTTGGCAGGACGGGTAGCCATTTCAGCAATGGAAGCGGGGACATTGTCATTGCTTTTTCGACAGCCCATAAAATAAAGCATATTTCCTCGGAAATTGTCGAAAGTAGATGTCAATTAAGGGATGATCATGCCATTATGAATGATCTTTTCCTTGCGGCCGCTGAAGTTACCGAAGAAGCGATACTGAATTCTTTGTCGCAAGCAGTAACTACAACGGGACGTATGGGGAATATTGTTCATGCCTATCCGTTTGATTAATATAGAAGCAGTGTCCTGAAAAAAGGGCGCTGTTTTTTTTATTCGAATAAATAAGGTTTCCGTAAATGGATTTTCGGGAAAAGAGAATTGAGGTGTTAGTTATGGGAAAAGTAGTCTATCTCGTGCGTCACTGTGAGGCTGAAGGGCAAGCGCCGCATGCAAAATTGACGCCAGAAGGAAAGAGGCAAGCAGAGGAACTGGCATTGTTTTTTGGAAAAGTCAAGATAGAACGAATCATATCAAGTCCTTTCGTCCGTGCAAGGAGCACGGCATTGCCGATTGCTGAATCGAAAGGATTGTCTATTGAACAAAATAGTGATTTGGCTGAGCGTGTGCTTAGTTCGCAGGATGAAGAAAATTGGCTCGAAAAATTAAGAGACAGTTTTTTGGATGTCCATTTAAAATATAAGGGTGGCGAGTCTTCGATAGAAGCAATGACGCGTGCCTATAAAGTATTAAAGGAAATAAGTGGCGATAGACCTACAGTCATTGTGACGCATGGCAATCTGATGACACTATTGTTGAGGTGTTTTGACAAGCGTTTCGGATTCGAGGAGTGGAAAGCGCTCACGAACCCGGATGTTTTTCGTATTTCTGAAACAGGTGGACATGTTTCGGTTAAGCGTGTTTGGGAGGGCTAATTTTTTAGCGCTCCCATTTTTATGCTAACTATTCTAATGTCCCGAGTTGTTTTCCGACGTGTGTGTGTTGTAATCGTGCAGCAAGAAGTAGCCCCAATGCTGCTCCGCTAAAACTGGAAATCAGAAACGGTGGGACAAAGAAAAAGGGGGTGACCGTCGTGCCCATCAGTATTTTAGCGTAGGGAACTGCAAACAATGGCGCGATGAAACCTGTTCCGATCACTTCGCCAAGCGCAGCAAACGCAGTCTTTCCAAATCGTTTGTACATCACACCCGCCAAGTAAGCGCCAAGCATGCCGCCTGGAAATGCAAGAAGTGAACCAGTTCCGGTTAATAAGCGAACAAGCCCCGTTACAAAGGCAATCGTAAGTGCTGGAATTGGTCCGAGCATAATCGCTGCCACTACATTGACTGCATGTTGAATTGGGTATGCGCGTGCGATACCTGCGGGGAATGAAACAAATGCAGATCCAGCGACAGCGATTGCGACAAACATCGTCATAATCGCAAGTTTTCGTGTATTCATTTTTCAATATCCTCCTTCGAATAAAGTCCGTTCAGAAAATGGGCAACAAAATCACCTGGTCCATCGGCCAGTTCTGCGGCTTTTTCACCAGCACGTTTATAAAAATTCAATGCGGTAGCGACGGCTTCTAGCTGATTTTCATGGCCAACTGCTAAAAAAGCACCGACGATACTACTTAATAAGCATCCAACGCCAGTGACACGCGTCATAAGCGGATGCCCGCCTGTTATTTTGATGATTTCATGGCCATCTGTCACGATATCGACTCTTCCGGAGACGGCTACGAGGCAATTGTGTGCACGCGCCATCTCTTTCGCAATTTCTTCGATATCGGCATCGCCTTCACCCGCATCGACCCCCTTAACCTGCCAATCAACCCCCGCAATCGTTGCGAGTTCACCGGCATTACATCGAATCAGGGTGACATCTACCTCTTTCAATATTCGCTGGACGCTTCCTTTGCGGAAAGAAGTAGCGCCAGCGCCAACCGGATCGAGAACAACAGGTGATCCATTTTTTACAGCGCTATTTCCAGCCAGAATGATGGCTTCCACAGTATCTCGTTTTAATGTTCCGATATTTAAAATGGTCGCTGACGACACCGCTGCGATATCGGCGGCTTCTTCGATTGCATCCGCCATGACTGGCGATGCGCCGAGTGCAAGTAAGCCGTTTGCTTGGAAATTTGCGACGACGATATTTGTGATGCAGTGAATAAGCGGTTGCTCTGTTCGTAGTTTTTTTAAGAGATTCTCGGTTTGATTCATTGATAAATTCCCGCCTTCAGTCATTTTTTTGAATTGAAAAAGCCGCTTCCTGAAAGTGGGGAAGCGGCTGCGGTTTTGAATTAGCATCATAAAAATACGCAGTCCCACTTCCCTCCGCTGGTATGAACCAGATCAGGTCATAAGAGTCCGCATATCCATATGCATCTCAGTCCTTGTAAAGGACACCCCTAGTGGCAAAATCATTCAGTTTGTTTTCCTCATCACTATAACATAGATTGATTAAAAGTAAAAAAGGGTTTATGAATTTAGAAGTCGAATACCAAAAGGATATGTTTCATATTGAATAGGGGAGATTTGTTGAAGGGGTACATGCCTGAATTTATCATAGCGTTACTTATTTATATCATACTCGAATTAGTTAATTCGCAAGTGTATAACAATGTCATGTCATTGAGTGTGGTATTCTCTTTCTTAGTATTTTTTGTTATTCTTTCTAAACATCGTAAAACGAATAAAAAACCGATTTCAGTTAAGCGAAAGATTACGGGACATACTATACTTTTTTCAATAGTTTTGGTGTGCATTTATTTTTCATTACCAGCGTTAACTTTTAATCAAGCAAAAGAAATAGTACTTAACAATTATGATATTACGATTAAAGAATCGTATAACGTTCCACTGGAAAGTGAATGGAATCCATTTGCAGCCAAGTGGGCTTATTGGTTTGAAGGCTATAATTCAAAGCAAGAAAAAATTTCATTAATGGTTAGTCCGGATACCGGTAAAGTATTTTTAATGGATTGATAAGTAGTTGTCATGCACGTCAACGCGATGTCCATTTCGAATTTCCATTCAAGTATGTTATACTTACATCAAAGCTGAATAGTTTGATAACCACTAGGGGTGCCTTTTTATAGGCTGAGACGTGCGCATTTGCACGGACCCTTGAACCTGATTCGGATTATGCCGACGTAGGAAAGTGGGCATCCACGCCTTTTATTTTGATGGTTGCTGCTTCCTGACGTTTCAGGTGTGGCTTTTAACATAATGAAGGGCGTGTTTCTATATGGTGAACGTAGCAATGACAATAGCAGGTTCAGATAGTGGTGGAGGCGCTGGAATTCAAGCGGACCTCAAGACATTTCAAGAACTTGGCGTGTTTGGAACATCTGCAATAACAGCGGTTACAGCGCAAAATACGCACGGCGTGACGGCCATTCAAGCAATGGAACCAACGATTATTTCCGAGCAAATAAAAGTAATTACAGAAGATTTTAATGTGAAAGCGATCAAAACGGGCATGTTGTTTTCGGCTGAGATTATTCATGCAGTTGCAGATTCGATACGGGGTAGCGGAATACCGCTCGTTGTCGATCCGGTCATGATTGCTAAAGGGGGGGCCTCCTTACTGCACGATGAAGCGGTCGAGGCACTGAAGTCTGTTCTCTTGCCGTTAGCGACTGTCGTCACACCGAATATCCCGGAAGCTGAAGTATTGACGGGCTTAACCATCAAAACGGCTACAGACATAGAAGAGGCGGCCAAGCATATACTAGCCTTAGGCACGAAGGCTGTCGTGATCAAGGGCGGCCATCGACAGGATGTAGCCTATGCTGAAGATGTGTTTATGTCAAAAGCAGGCACAAGGTTTTCGGTTCGCTCATCTTGGATAAACACGAAAGACACACATGGAACGGGATGTACCTACGCAGCCGCGTTGTCGGCGTTTCTAGCGAATGGGGAAAAACTAGAAGATGCGGTCGTTTCCGCAAAGCATTTTATCCATGCGGCGGTTGAAGATGGTCTAATAATCGGTGGTGGTCATGGACCGACAAACCATTGGGCGTATGGCCGTCGCATGAAAAACGAAAAACTTATAGAAGGGATTGCGATCATTGGACAAAAGTAAACTACAATTATACTTTATAATGGGGACACCAAACATAGGTGGAAAAGATCCACTTGCAGTACTCGAAGCGGCGCTAAAAGGAGGCATCACAGCTTTCCAACTCCGAGAAAAAGGAGAAGGGGCACTTGTTGATGTTGAATTGAAAGAACTAGCAGAACAATGTAAGGCACTATGTGAGGAATATAAAGTGCCCTTCATTGTCAATGACAACGTAGATTTAGCACTCGAAATAGATGCGGACGGCGTTCATATCGGGCAAGAAGACGGCGTTGTATCAGAAGTGCGTTCGAAAATTGGTAAAGACAAACTTCTCGGCGTTTCAACGCACTCATTGAATGAAGCATTGACCGCATCAGACGCGGGAGCTGATTATGTCGGCGTTGGCCCGTTATTTGACACGGACTCGAAAGAAAATGCCGGACCTGTAGTGGGAACGGCACTTATTAAAGAAATCGTTACGCATCTGCCGGGCTTGTGTATCGTGGGAATTGGCGGAATCACTGAGGGGAAAGCGAGCCAGGTGATCCATGCCGGGGCATCAGGTGTCGCAATCATTTCGGCGATTACAAATGGTGAAAATATAGAAGAAGCGACGCGTAATATTAAAGGTCGCATTACGCTGGCATTGACCGGCGTTGAAATGTAGGTAAAGACGTATAGCTCACTTTAAAATACGCCACACTTCCTAATAAGAGGGAGTGTGGCTTTTTGTATGGATGATAATCTTCTGTTCGAAGTAGAAACCGTAACACATAGACATGATTTAATCTCCTTCACATGGAAGGATGTCGGTGGACTTTATCAAGTTTATCGAGACGAGGAACTCCTCTATGAAGGGACTGTCGCGGAATTTTACGATGGTAATTTTAAACATGCGAAAATGTATAATTATTCGATTGAACGACTTGTCGGTGATGAAGTCGTAGATGTCATCGCGCTGCAAACTTCGGCATTTGCCGAACAACGTAATCCTGAAAATCCACTTCAGTTTCTTGTGATGACAACAATTGTCGCAAAGTCGCAAATTGCTTTGTCATGGGAAGAGATTAAAGATGTCGACACCTATGAAATATATCGTAATGGCATTTATATGCAGACGGTGAAAGGAAATCGTTATATTGACCGCGATTTCTCTTTAGATGAACCCTATACATATCGAATTCATTCGAAGCGGCCATTGGGGAAGTCTGAAGAGCGAATGAGTCGCAGTAAGTCAATCCTATCGAATGTATTTAAGAGATCAAGTCAAGCTTCAGCCAATGCAGAACCGGCGATGGAACGTTATACAGTTTCGAAATTAATTGCAAAGCCAAGGCTATTGTTGGTCCCTGTTTTAAAAAGAAATCATCGAAAAAACGTAGATTATTGGAAGTTTCGCTACGCGACATTTTTATCTGAAGAATTTGTTGTCAATCCGAATCCACTGTCGAGAAATCATATTTTCAAAGGCGACGGCAGAGATTTTCAACCAGACAGTGAAAGGTATCGCACCTGTGTTCATGTGAATCTCGACTATCCCAATCACCGCTCAATGACGTTCACGAAAGATATTGGTCGTACTATCGCCTATGACCGTTCCGGAAGAGTCCGTGATGAAGGCGTCGCCTCGAGCGATGGGATTGTGTTAGAAAAAAGCGAACATCAACCAGGTGAAGTCGGTTTTCTATTGACGCATGCTGTGGGCAATCCGCTCGTTGCAGCCCCTACCGTCGATTATGAAGTGCGAACTGTCTTCAGGCGAGATGGCACGTTTGATATGACGGGTTATCATGATCAAGCCCCTCATCACGAAATCTATATCGTCCGCGGAGAAGGCGGTGAGTGGCGAACTATCCATTTAAGCAGAAGTAAGGGACTTGCGTGGATGTCGGGAGTTATCGCGTGGCAATATTGGCGATTTTCAAATTTTGAGTGAAACAAGCTCATTGACAATGTGAATCTGGTTTGATAACATTACCTTGAATTCGAGATAGTTTATATCTTAATGAAATGGGAAAAGATTTATAAGGAGGAATGAAATTGAAGCATATTTTTAAACAAGGTAGCGATTCGTCGAAACCAGTACTATTGTTATTGCATG
The DNA here is from genome assembly GCF_017921835.1 of Sporosarcina sp. 6E9. Lineage (NCBI taxonomy): Bacteria > Bacillati > Bacillota > Bacilli > Caryophanales > Caryophanaceae > Sporosarcina > Sporosarcina sp. 6E9. Next base: position 46,164 of record NZ_JAGEMN010000008.1, read on the forward strand.
GTACAGGTGGAACGGAGCACGATTTATTGCCGCTTGCGGAGATGATTGATCCGGAAGCTTCGGTTTTGAGCGTTCGAGGAAATGTGTCCGAAAACGGCATGCCACGATTTTTCCGTCGTCTAGCTGAGGGTGTATTTGATGAGGAAGATTTGATATTCCGTACGAAAGAACTGCATGAATTTCTAGATAAAGCTGCAGAAGAGCACGACTTTGACCGCTCGAATATCGTGGCTTTCGGTTATTCAAACGGTGCCAATATCGCAGCGAGTCTATTGTTCCACTATGAGGATTCGTTAAAAGGTGCGAGTTTGCATCACCCGATGGTTCCATTACGCGGGGTTGAGATGCCGAATCTATCCGAAGTACCGGTATTTATCGCCGCAGGGAAAAATGATCCGATTTGTCCCCCTGAAGAATCCGAGGAATTGGATGAGCTTTTAAGAGGCGCAGGCGCAAATACAAAGATACACTGGGAGATGAACGGGCACACGTTAACCGGATCTGAAGTCGCTGTCGCGGCGGAATGGTACCGAAGCCAGTTCTAAATCAAATTCCATTAGTGGGTGAATAAAAATGGGTTACTTATATAGACTATTCGGGAATACGAGCACAAAGGAGATGGATAATTTGCCGAAAATAAATACAGCAATCGTTTATTACAGCGCAGGTGGTACAAACTATCAACTTGCACAGTGGGCAGAAGAAGCAGCAAATGAAGCGGGTTCAGAGGTAAGAGTGATGAGAGCACCTGAGACAGCGCCACAAGCGGCAATCGATTCAAATCCAGGTTGGAAAGCGCATGTTGAAGCAACGAAAGACGTTCCGGAAGTAACACCTGCCGATCTTGAGTGGGCAGACGCAATCATTTTTAGCGTTCCGACACGTTTCGGAAATATGCCAGGGCAAATGAAAAACTTCTTGGATACGACGGGCGGACTTTGGGCACAGGGCAAGCTTGCAAATAAAGCAGTGAGCGCAATGTCATCTGCACAAAATCCACACGGTGGACAAGAAGCAACAATTCTTTCTTTATATACGACAATGTACCACTGGGGCGCGATTGTAGCAGCACCTGGATACACAGATTCAGTTGCGTTTGCAGCCGGCGGAAATCCGTACGGAACGAGTGTAACTGTTGGCCAGGACGGTAAAATGGCGGATGATGAAGCAGCGATTAAAGCGGCGGTTCAACACCAGGCCAAACGCACAGTGAAAGTCGCGGAAGCGTTAAAACATTTAGAAGCATAATTGTAGAATATCGACTCTAATGGGAGTCGATTTTTTTATTGGCTATGTTGTTATACAAAGTAGTGGACATTTTAAAGTGTGTTAGCTAATATGTAATACAAGATAGTGGTGTGGAGGTGGAACTGGATGGCTTCATCGAGTCAGATGTTGAAAGGGGTTTTAGAAGGCTGCCTTCTTGCGGTCATCAGCAAAGGGGAAACATACGGATACGAAATGATTGAGCGATTGGGGACGTTCGGATTAACGATGGTCAGTGAGGGAAGTATCTATCCGGTTCTGCTCCGGATGCAAAAAGACGGATTCGTATCGACCGCGATGCGTCCGTCACCCAATGGTCCAAAAAGGAAGTATTATTCACTTACTGCGGACGGAAGAACTGAACTCGAAAGTTTTAAAGCGCGTTGGAAAGAACTTTCGACAGGCGTTGACTTGTTAATGGAAAGGGAGGGGGAGCATCATGAGGCTATCAAAGAGAAGTGATGAGTTTGTTAAAAACGTTCGGCTGTATTTGTTCACGTCGGGGAAAAATGAACAGGAAATTGTGGAGGTTACAGGGGAGCTGGAAGATCATCTAGCGGAACTTGAAAGTCGCGGGAAGAGTGTTGAAAGTATAACGGCTGGGTCGCCGGCGGAGTACATGGAGTCTTTGGAGAAAGAGATGACGAATGATTATGGATCTTGGTTAAAGTACGTGCCGATTATTGGGCTACTTATTGTGGCGTATTCGGTGATGGGCAATGCGATAAATGGGGATTTTGAATTAAATATCATCCAGCTCATTGGTGTGCCTGCTGTGGGAATGGTTTCGCTAATTATCTACTGGGCGTTGTTTAGAAATATGGCGAAAAAAGAGTGGATGGGTAAGAAAAGCTTTTTTGCGTCATTTTTCGCAGCGACATTTGTTATGCTTTTGTTTATAGCAGTCGCGCTTACAAGCCGGTTTTTTGTCGAACCGTTGTATGTGGCGTCTCCGATGATGAACATTGTCATAGCAATTATTTGCGCGTTAGTTTTTATTGTCGGGGCAATTTGGTTAAAACAGTGGGTTGCGATTGTGGTTCCTGTTTTACTATTCGGACCTCAGATCGCCTTTAATTTTACGTCGTTTAATGAAGAATGGAAAATCATCGTGAGTTGGATGATTTCGATGGTGCTTATTACGATGGTATTCGTAGTGCATTTATTGGTTCTGAAAAAGCAGGAGTTGAAACTTACGCGTCGGGAATAAATCATGTGGTTTTCGCATTACGAGAAGGATATCGTCGAGTTAAAGGGAAATTATCCAATAAAAAAGGAAAAGCCCGAAAGCTTTTCCTTTTACATTAACTTATTTACCTTCTTTGCCTTCTTTTTCTTCCAAAGTATTTTCAACTTTGTACTTCTCTTTCAATTCACCCATTAAGACTGCGTATTCCGTTTGCATTTTTTCTTCGAAAATAGCGTCTTTAATTTTTTCTTTTGAATCTTCAAGAGCTGCTTCTTTTGCTTCTTTTTTATCCGTTAGGTGGATAATGTGGAAACCGTGACTTGTTTCTACAGGACCACTAATTTCATCGACTTTCATTGCGAATGCAACTTCTTCGAACTCCGGAACCATTTGACCTTTTCCGAAAAACCCTAGTTCGCCGCCTTTAGTTGCGTTCGATGGATCTTTTGAATACTCTTCGGCAAGTTTCGCAAAGTCTCCGCCGTCTTTAAGCTTTTGTTCGACTTCTTTTGCTGTTTTTTCATCTTCAACAAGAATATGGCTAGCCTCTACTTGTTCTGCTTGACCCAATTGTGCTTTGTGTTCTTCGAAATAAGCTTCGATTTCTTCATCTGTAATTTCAATGCGTGGTTCCACTAATTTACGAAGCGATAGGTATTCAACAATATTATCTTTGAATTCTTTTTCGCTCATTCCACTTTGTTCTAAAGCAGCTTTAAATGCCTCTTCGCCGCCAGTTTGTTCGACGAATGTTGCAAGCTCATCGTCGACTTCTTTGTCGGACACTTTAATTTTTTTATCTTTTACTTCAAGATCGATTAGTTTGCCGTCGATTAATACTGCAAGGGCTTCTTGACCACCCGTTTTTACCATTGCATCGTATAACTCATCTTTTGTAATCTTTTGACCGTCAACTGTAGCTACTTTTTCACCATCATTTGAACAACCTGCGATAACGAATGCGATTGCTAGTAAACCAGTGAGTAGCAGTGATTTCATGAACTTCTTGCGCATTATTTCTCCCCCATAAGTGTTAGATTTACTTCCATTGTACATGCGAAATATGAACAAACTATTAACAAATGGAATTTGGTGATGAAAACTTCCAGATGCATAATTAGTAGTATACCCTATTTCGGCAATGTAATTGTAAATATTGTTCCTTTTCCTTTGTCACTTGCAACGTCAATTGTTCCATTATGCATCATTACGAGTTGTTTGACAATGGATAACCCGAGACCAAACTCTCCATAAGGGTTCGTCGTTCGCGACAAAATCGCTTTATAGAAGCGACTCCATATCTTTTCGATATCAGCAGGATCGATGCCGATGCCTGTATCTGAAATTTCGATAATAATATATTCATTTTGCTCAAAACCGCGTAAAGATATAATGCCATCTTCTGTAAACTGAATGCTGTTTTTGGTGATGTTAATCAAAATCTGCGTCAAACGGTCATAATCCGCATGCAAAATCACCTCGGGTTCTGCGGAAATAATGATTTCATTTCTCTGTTCTGCAGCCATATCGTACAGTTGGTCTTTTATGATTTCAAATAACTCGACGAGTTGGATATCTTGTTTATGCAACTCTATTTGGTTTGAACGGATTTTTTCATAATCCAAGTTTTCATTGACGAGACGAATGAGGCGTCGGGTTTCATTGCTCGCAAGTGCAAGTCCTTTCGCTTTTTCCGTTTCGGAAATCATGTCATTGCTCATTCCTTCGATAATTCCCCGAATTGTGGTGAGTGGCGTTCTTAATTCATGGGAAACGTCTGCCATAAATTGGCGTCGTCGATTTTCCAGTGTTTCAATCTCTTCCATAGAGTCATTCAGTTTCTCCACCATGCTATTGAAGTCGCCGGCCAGTTCGCTAATCTCATCGAAGTTGGAGGATGGAATGCGGACGGAATAATCCCCGCCAGAAACGAGCGATGTCGCTTCTTGAAGTCGTTTAATGCGACGTACGTGAAAGGTGGATAGAATCCAGCTCAATAATAATGAAAATACGAGTGCAATGGCGGTTGTATAAAGTAAAAAGGTATTCATTTGCGAGACGACCTGACGCGATCCTTTAATGGGGGAGGTGAGCAGAATCCCGCCGATGAATCGATCATTGTGAAAGTAGGGCAGTAAGACAAATGTGACAGCTTCACCGAAGCGGTTGAAGTCTTGTTTGACGGTGATGACATTACCATTTTTTATATTTTGCCATTCCTCGTCTCGCAATTCGATGAGCGGTGTTTTTTGTCCGGTTGAATAGGTAATGACGGAGTTTTCGTTAAAAAGGCTGTATTGAATATCACGTCCGTCGAGAATATGTCCGTAAGATTTTAAAATACTGCTTGAGTTAAGTTGGTTTCTTTCTGTGTCTGCCAAAATGTTTTTCCCGTAGGTTACAAGTTCCTCGGTTTTCGAATCGTAGACGAATTTTTCGACGTACTGGGAAAACACTAAACTTAAAATCAGGAAAGCGATGATAATCACGCTTAAATGACTTGCGATTTGCTGGTATAAGTATTTAATCTTCAAGTGGAATCACCAAAGGTTTCATCGAAACGATACCCGACGCCCCATACTGTATAGAAAAACGGCTGCGTGTCGGTCGCGATTTTTGTACGTAAACGCTTTATGTGGACATCGACTGTTCGATCATCTCCGTAAAAATCGAAACCCCATACACGCTCCAAGAGTTGTTCGCGTGAAAATACTTGTTTCGGATGTTGCACGAAATGGAGTAACAAATCGAATTCTTTTGGCGTCAGGTTTTGGACAGGTTGCCCGTCAAGCAGTACTTCGCGCGTGTTTTGATTGATAATAAAGTGTGCGGTTTTAATGGTTCCCGATTGTTCGGTTTCAGCTGAGTGTGTTGAATATCTTCTTGTGACGGCTTTTATTCTTGCCATTAATGTGAGCGGGCTGAATGGTTTGGTGACATAATCGTCTGCGCCCATTTCGAGGCCCAGGACTTGGTCGGATTCGCTGTCTTTTGCGGTTAACATGATGATAGGGCCAGAATAGTTTTCGTCGCGCAATTCCCGGCAGATCATGATACCATCCATTCCGGGTAGCATCCAGTCAATAATGAGGCAATCCCAACTACCCGCGCGTGCTCGTTTCAAGCCCTCAAGGCCGTCTTTAACGAATTCGCCTTCTATTCCTTCTTTCGAGAAAAACAATTCAATCATCGAAGCGACACTTTCATTGTCCTCAATTACTAAAATCTTCAATTAACCACGCCTCCTTCCCAAGTTGTCATTATTCTAAAATTAAAGCGAAAACGATAAATAAGCAACTAGAAACCCCTTATCCTGGAAGTGAAGACGGTGTTTCGGGTACTTGATTTAAGTGCAAGCAAACGTCTACCAAGTGCAAGCAACTTCAAATTTTATCTCCTGGAACAGAAATCAACACAAAAACCAAGTACTTGAACAATTATTCATTCAAGTACTTGGTCAGTTTTAGCTTATTACTTACTATTGCTCGTTAAAGTAAGGTCTATTGTAATTTTGTCAGCCCCGCGGTAAACGGTGAACGAAGCTTTGTCGCCGACATTTAGTTCTGAATAAAGGTACTTGCGTAATTCAGTGGAGTTCTTCACGGCAGTGCCGTTGATTTCAGTAATGATATCTTGTTCTTTAATACCGGCTTTACCCGCCGCTGATTCAGGGTCGACGCTGACAATCATTGCGCCACCTTCAACAGATTCTGGAAGACGTTGCACGTATTCTGCTCGAACTTCGTTGAGATTCGCTAGACCGACACCGATATATGGTCGCTCAACACTGCCGTTTTTAACGATTTCATCGACAAGCGGGCCGACTTCATTACTTGGGATGGCAAAGCCTAGTCCTTCAACACCGCCTTGTGCGATTTTCAGACTGTTAATGCCGATGAGCTCACCAGCCGCGTTCAATAAAGCGCCGCCGGAGTTTCCGGGGTTAATGGCTGCGTCAGTTTGGATTACGTTTAATTCCCAAGCGCCAGCGGCTGTTTCCACGTTTATCGTCCGGTCCACGGCACTAACAATTCCTTGTGTAACCGTTCGTGAAAACTCAAGACCGAGCGGGTTGCCGATTGCGACAACTGGATCTCCAGCCCTAAGCACATCGGAGTCGCCAAATTCAAGGACGCTTTTCGCATATTTCGCATCGATTTTCAACACCGCTAAATCGCTGAGTGCATCTTGCCCGATAAGTTCAGCGGTCGTCGTATCACCGCTCTCAAGGGACACCTCAATTTTCTGTGCGTCTGCAATGACATGATTATTTGTAATGATATAAGCTTCGTTTCCGTCAACCTTATAAATAACACCGGATCCTGTTCCGCTTTCCACGTCTTCTACATTTTGCGCAAAACGATTTCCGCTACTCTGGTATTTCACGACACCAACAATCGCGCTCGAAGCTTGTTCAACCATATCTGAAAGTGAAAGGGGAGCGTTTTTTGCCGATGTTTGTTCGATGTTATAGGAAGGAGTGGTGTCCGACTTTACTTCAGTAGCACTTTGTGAAGTTGCTGGTAGTAAGTTCGTATTCAAAACAACGCCAAGTGTTAGCGCGGCTCCAATGACGCCGGCTCCTACTGTGGATAAAAACCGTTTCCAAGGACTATTTTTATGCTCAGTTTCCATACTGGTTCCTCCTCGTATTTTCTTGTTATATATAGATTACATGGAAAATATGAACAAATTATTAAGGAGATATGAACAAAGTGTAAATCCTTTAATTAAGAAGAAATTTTGATAAGTGGAAAGACGCACGCTTTTTGTAGAATAAAAAAGTTTAATATTTTGGGCATATTACTAGGTATACGCCCATAGGATAGTAGTGCGTGGAAAAATCACAGCAAATCAACATGTTGACGGGGAACCTCAACAGGGCAGGGAGCGTTGTCTGATGAATCAGATAATTTATAATTGTAGTGAGTGGTTTTAAATGGCCTTTACATTGAACTTTGATTCTTATAATAGAATTGAAGTGTCTATAGTCGGCTAGGTAAATGGATGATTCTCCTCGTATTTCCTGGGGAATATTATCGAAATAGAACGATATTTGTCGGAAAAACACACTTAAACGAGACTAGTTATTTATTTAGTTGAAATATTATATTTAGTCTGACATAATGAGTGTGCAACCTCTTAGAATTTCAGAAATTTGGTAAGCAAGTAGATTCATAGGGAATCTATTCGCAACAAGTGTTTAAGAAAATTAACGAAATTGGAGGAATGGAAAATGGTACAAGCAGTAGAGAATCAGGTTTACGCATTTCCAAACACGGACGGAGCAAAAGTAAATTATAAGAAAAGATACGAGAATTATATTGGTGGCAAATGGACACCGCCAGTAAGCGGCAAGTATTTTGATAATCCAACGCCGGTTACGGGGAAAGTTTTTACAGAAGTGGCACGTTCTACTTCAGAAGATATCGAACTTGCACTCGATGCAGCGCATGATGCAAAAGATGCATGGGGAAAAACATCTGTAACGGAACGCTCGAATATTTTACTCAAAATCGCAGATCGCTTGGAGCAAAATCTAGAAATGTTGGCTGTCGCAGAGTCGTGGGAAAACGGAAAAGCGGTTCGCGAAACTTTGAATGCGGACATTCCACTCGCAATTGACCACTTCCGTTATTTTGCAGGGGCGATTCGCGCACAAGAAGGCGGCGTAAGCCAAATTGATGACGATACAGTCGCGTATCACTTCCATGAGCCGATTGGCGTCGTCGGTCAAATTATTCCTTGGAACTTCCCGATCTTAATGGCGGTTTGGAAACTCGCACCAGCGCTAGCTGCTGGAAACTGCGTCATCTTAAAGCCGGCTGAACAAACGCCAGCATCGATTATGGTTCTTGTCGAATTAATCGAAGATCTGCTTCCAGCAGGTGTCCTAAACGTGGTGAACGGTTTCGGATTAGAAGCAGGGAAACCGCTCGCATCGAATCCGCGCATCGGAAAAATTGCTTTTACAGGCGAAACAACAACAGGTCGTCTCATTATGCAATATGCATCTCAAAATACAATTCCTGTGTCACTTGAGTTGGGCGGAAAATCGCCAAATATCTTCTTTGAGGATATTGCTGACGAAGACGATGCGTTTTTCGATAAAGCTGTTGAAGGATTTGTCATGTTCGCACTCAATCAAGGGGAAGTGTGCACATGTCCATCGCGGGCTTTAATCCACGAATCCATCTACGATAAATTCATGGAACGTGCGCTTGCACGAGTAGAAGCAATTAAAGTAGGAAACCCGCTTGATCCCACAGTAATGATGGGCGCGCAAGCTTCCACAGAACAACTGGAAAAAATCTTGTCCTATCTAGACATCGGTAAGCAAGAAGGTGCGGAATGCTTAGCGGGCGGGGAACGTAATAAGCTTGAAGGTGATTTGGCGGAAGGCTATTACGTCCAACCGACAGTCTTTAAGGGCGACAATAAAATGCGGATCTTCCAAGAAGAGATTTTTGGACCTGTCGTTTCTGTTACGACATTTAAAACGAAAGAAGAAGCACTCGAAATCGCGAATGACACATTATACGGTTTAGGCGCTGCAATTTGGACGCGCGATGTCAATACGGCATACCGTTTCGGTCGCGGCATTCAAGCAGGACGTGTTTGGACGAATTGCTACCATGTCTACCCTGCACATGCAGCTTTCGGCGGCTACAAAGCATCAGGCATCGGACGCGAAAACCATCTCGCTATGTTGTCGGGCTACCAGCAAACGAAAAACATGCTCGTTAGTTACAATGAAAACAAACAAGGATTCTTTTGAGCGAGCCGACCAATGACAAAACGTGTGATTGCGACCGACGCGACACTGGAACTCATTGAGTTTTTGAAAGCGAAACACGGCCCGCTTATGTTTCATCAGTCGGGCGGTTGTTGCGACGGATCGTCACCAATGTGCTATCCAGACGGCGAACTAATTATCGGGGAGCAAGACGTCCTTCTCGGACACATTGGGGACGCACCGTTTTATATGCATAAAAACCAGTTTGACTATTGGAAACATACGCAACTCATTATTGATGTGGTTGAAGGTCGTGGGGGCATGTTTTCACTCGAAGGGGTAGAGGGAAAACGTTTCTTAGTAAGATCACGCGCCTTTACCGCGGAAGAAAATGAAGCATTACAAGTGTGAATGAAAAAAGCCTTTTGGAGAAATCCAGAAGGCTTTTTTTTACGTCCAGCTCCAAGCGCCAGATACTCAAGTCATAAGCCAGCCCGTCTTATGCTTGTCGCATCTAAACGGGCGCCTTGCGCTTTTTGTTTCATAAAAATCGATTTCGCACATCTGGGGATGGTAATGAACAAGACAGTTCTCTTTTGCCAAACCATTTATAGCGATTTTTCGCGATGTAGTTATAAACGCCGTCACGAATCGGCCGGGGAATGAGTATCAATATGAATAACAAATGCCATAAACCATCCAGTTTTTTTGCTATGCGGAGTGCAGCGTTCGATTTTGTGTAGGCTTTATTGTTTTCGATTAAAACTAGGCTATCGACATCTTCGGGTATGCCGTATTTCTTCGTGAAATTTGCACCTGTTTCACTTTGCAGTGATGCAAAATGAAAATGAGCATATGGATCTCGTTTGATAATAAATTGCACGTTGGCATCACAGAAATTACATTCGCCGTCAAATAAGATAACTCTCTGCATTAAAATCCCTCCTTATCGCATAGTATAACCTTACACCACGAAAGTATAACGAATAAAGCGTAGTAGTTTACTAATGACGGAAAATTTAGTATACTATAGGTAGATGAATATGCTGTTTTAAGCGATTTCCTTTTCCCATCACATTTAGCCATGGTTATTATTGTATTGGAGGGTTGATTGTTTATGAGTCTTTTACCAGTTGATCCAGAAGAAATGGCGCGTAGACAGGACGAAGATTATATTGCTTCGTTAAAAATGGTCGGTGAAGGCGCACCTATTTTTGATCCCCGTGCAGAGGAAGTAAAGGAATCTGTCGTCCGGGATCAAGAACTCCCAGAGACTTACCAATAAATAAGTTTGCTAACATACATGCCATTAAAGGGTTTTCCTAACTAAAGGAAGACTCTTTTTTTAATTCAGATAATAGTGGATTTCATATGTCACGCTGTGATATAGTCAAATGACAATACGGTCACGGCGTGACATAGTATTTAAGGATGGAAGTGGTGCGCATGAAGATTGAAAAGGTATTAAAAACATACCTGCCAATGACGGAAACGGCTTTTTATATATTATTGTCACTTAAAGTTCCGCGCCACGGCTACGGAATCATTAAGCACGTCGAAGAATTGACGGGTGGCCGACTAGTTCTAGGTTCGGGAACAATTTACGGAACGCTGACAAAAATGCAACGAGACGGTATTATTTCCGTATATTCGGATGAATTACGAAAGAAAGTATATGAAGTGACTGATATCGGGAAAATACTAATGCAACATGAAATTGCTCGATTAAAAGAGTTGCATAAAAATGCGGTTACACATGAGGGGGAATTCGAATGACGCTGAAAAAGTGGCGGCCGTTTTGGAGCTATGATATTGAAAAAACTGAACAATGGTTGGCTGAAATGGCTGCGAATGGCAATCAGTTAACTGATATCAATTTGGCAACGCGCATGTTTTCATTCGAAAAAGGGGACTGTGAAAATGTTGAATTTCATGTTGTTTTTGATAAATCACGTAGTGAATTGACGCATAGATTAGAAGAGTCGGGCTGGAAAAGTTTCTATACAAAAGGGAATTGGCAGTTCTTGAAAAACGATGCAGAATCGATTTCCGTGTATCCTGTGCGCGAACATATCGTTAAAAGGAATCGACTTCACGCCAATGTGCTACAGGGCATTTCAGTTTGGTATGGATTTCAATTAATGATTCCGCTTACCTTGTTACTAGTTTTTCTGATAACTAGGGAAGCTATGGAATTTGTGCCAAGTCCGCTCTGGATCCTTACAATTTTGTACTTTATACAAGTGGTGGGTGTTATTTGGCTAGCGATTCATGCTACCCGAAAATTGCGCGCTTTCGAGCATAAGTTTTTTGCTTCAGGAGTAGATGTGGAAAAAACGGTAGGAGAGACGTTTAGTAAGTGGAGAGTCAATTGGCAAAGTGCGCCGGACTTATTAGAAAGCTGGTTAGCGGAAATGGCTGCCGAAGGAAATCATCTTGTGCGCATCCAGGGGGCGCGCTTCACTTTTCAAAAAGGCGAGCCCAAGCAGGTGTCTTACGTATACGATTTTCAATTTAAAACCGCACTGCATTATTTTGATATTCATAAAAGTGAGGGGTGGCAGTTGGTATTTTCCTCTCCGTATTCCTTCGTAAAGTCTTCGCTGTGGATGAAAGAGTATGTTGTGGGGGAAGTGAAACCAGCGTTAACGTATGATCCCGTAGAAGAGAAATCATATGTTCGAAAAGTATTGATGCTGAGTGTAGGAGCATTTGTTTTATCATTATTGTTCACGGTGTACATGTATTGGATCTATACAAATGCTTGGAATTTATTCAATAAGATTATAATGGTCGCATTGGTAATGTCGCTCGCGATTCCCATTACGGGAATGATTCGTTCATTTAAATATGCGTTTCGCATGAAAGAAGTTTGAAAGATTGTGTAGACATTTTATTCCAATGGATTGATAATAAAATAAAAGAGGGGGTATTTTATGAATCCATTACTATCAATTTGGTCTCAGCCTAAAAACACCGTGCAATACATGATAGATAATAAACGGATCAGTTATTTAGTATTTCTAGCAATCTTAGCATCTCTTGCCACAGGAATTTTAGCGTTTGCAGACAGTGGTTTGTTCGAAGGTTTTTCATTACCCGTTATTCTAGTGATTGTTACGATACTATCCATCATTATCAGCATCGCCAGTTGGGGATTTGGATCACTTGTTTATACATGGATTGGAAAGTGGTTGGGTGGTACCGGGACGATAAAGAATATGAGTTATGCTGTTGCTGCTGGGTTAATTCCGACGATTTGGACGATGCCAATCGGGTTTATCGCTGTTATTCTTTATGGAAAAAGTCTGTTTTCGCAACCAGTTGGTGATTTTGCCATAACGAATATGTCGACCGGATTCTATTTAATCCAGAATCTATTAATATTTGGTGTTTCAATTTATGGTCTTGTCGTTTTGTCAAAAGGAATCGGGCTCGTGCATAATTTTTCAGCGTGGCGCGGTTTTGGTGCTGTGATGATCTTCCTCGGGATATCTATATTGATCGCAATTGTGGTACTACTTCCGTTATTATTTATCCTATTTTTATAAACTTTTAAACGTGCACTTTGAGTATCGTGCACGTTTTTTTATTCCCACAAGAGCAATCCCCATTTCACATTCTTTTCTATAGCCTATGGTCGCTCGCCCGTCTGTCCTCCATTTATAAACATTTACTAGAAGGAGGAGGTGATCGTATGATGCATCATGGAAATTGTCATGGCAATCAGGTGCAACCGATTGTATGTCCACCGGAATATAGATTTAACGATGAATATATGCCGCGGGAAATTCCTGTTATTCACCCAATTGTCAATGTAAATAGACATCATTATGTCGATGTACCAAAACATTATTATCAAGAAACGACGGAAGATGTAATGGGAATGTCAATCGGCCCAGGTGGCCCGGGTAATGGCTATGGCCCAGGTGGTGGTGTTGGACCGGAGTTCGGAGGTGGCTATGGTCGAAATTGCCGCAGAAGAGGTCGTTCACGCTGGTTCTAATACCGAATTATGGTAGACTAAAGCTATAAAACTTACTGAGGGTGAACAAGTTGAGAGCTTTAGCGTACGTGGTTCCGATTATGATTATCGTTGCTTGGGGTAGCTGGTTCATGTTAAATCGGAGCCACACCGAAGTGCCCGAAACATCACGCGTCCTCATCACGATTGGCGCTGTTGTTGTGAGCGGGATTATTTCATACTTTCTTTTTCCGAAAGATGAATTTAAAAAGAAATAATAAAAACCGACGGCCAACTGAACTGAACCCCGAAAAGCGGACACTTTAAAAAAGACCCCTTTCGGGGTTTTTTCTATGGAAAAAACCCGCTATACTAGACTTAACTTGAAGGAGCGGGAAAATACTATGAGTAAAATCCATTTCA
>NZ_JAGEMN010000009.1 GCF_017921835.1 Sporosarcina sp. 6E9
CAGGTAGTCTAGTGGCGATAGCGAAGAGGTCACACCCGTTCCCATACCGAACACGGAAGTTAAGCTCTTCAGCGCCAATGGTAGTTGGGGGCTTCCCCCTGCAAGAGTAGGACGTTGCTAGGCACTTAAAGAGTCATTACCTTAAGGGTAGTGGCTTTTTTTGTTTATTTATAATAAATCAACTGATAAACCTTATGAAAAAATGGTAATTGTTGAGGTTATAAAACTAGCAAACAACCAATAACTCTTCCGAAACGACTAAACTAAGCGCAGAGACGACTAAAGTCAACTTCAAAACAATCAAATTCCCTCTTAAGCGACTAAAGCACACTATTAAACGACTAAACACAAATAATAGTAAGTAAAAAAACTACAATTACATAATTCACCATTTAAGTTAAACGAGGATTCATTCACTCTCTTTAGGCGGCACCTCTCGATTAATGGTGTAGCAACCTCTATAATAGAAATATGAAAAGGAAGTGGTTTTCTAATGGACTATGCAAATCGACCGCTTGTCCATAGACTAATGAAGTTTAAAGAAGCGGATCCAATATCTTTCCATGTGCCTGGACATAAAAATGGTGCGTTAACGGGTTTGCCAATGGAGTTGCGCACGGCACTCACTTTTGATTTTACCGAACTTGAAGGGCTTGATGATTTACATCAGCCGGAAGGTGTTATTCGAGAAGCAGAGCAGAAGTTAACCAATTTCTATCGTTCAAATAAAAGCTTTTTTTTGATAAATGGTTCGACGGTTGGAAATTTAGCGATGATTTATGCGACTTGTGCTGAAGGCGAGACTGTAATCGTGCAGCGGAATGCGCATAAATCGATTTTTAATGCAATTGAACTAACAGGAGCCAGGCCAGTTTTTATAAGTCCGGAATGGGATAGCGCTTCAAAAACGGCTGGAACTGTGACTCCAGAACAAGTTAAAAATGCATTGACACGTTTCCCAGAGGCAAAAGCAGTCATTCTTACCTATCCAACGTATTATGGAACAACGGGTGATAAACTAGAAGAGACGATTAGGCTTTGTCATGAAAGAGAAATTCCAGTCCTGGTAGATGAGGCACACGGTGCTCACTTCGCTATAGGTGAACCATTTCCTACATCGGCACTTGATTTAGGGGCAGATATCGTTGTCCATTCAGCGCATAAAACTTTGCCGGCGTTGACGATGGCCTCATTTTTACATGTGCGCTCAAATCTGATTACCCCAGAAAAAGTTGCACGATATTTGCAGATGCTGCAATCAAGCAGTCCTTCGTATCTTCTAATGGCTTCGCTTGATGACGCGAGAGAGTATGTAGAATCGTATGCGGTGGAAGACGGAAGAGATTTCATGAAAAGAAGAGCAGTTTTTTTAAAGCGCTTAACTGAAACAGGGCATCTGGAAATAATTGAAACAGACGATTCATTAAAACTAATGTTGCGGGTGAATGGATACTCGGGTTATGATTTACAAAAAGCGCTAGATCAGGTTGGCGTCTACGCAGAATTAGCTGATTTCTATCAGGTGCTACTCGTGCTTCCCCTTCTTAAAAAAGGACAGGAGTATCCTTTCGAAAAAGCAGTGAAAAGAATTGAAAAGGCTATTGAGGACATGATTAATTCAAAGGTGAAGAGGCAACTGCCCGGGTTACCAGTATTTGACCAATTAATTTCAAAGCCTTGCTATATAATGAAAGAAGTCGAAAAACTACATGCAGAGTGGATTCCATATGAAGAAGCAGTTGGAAAGATAGCGGCTGCTTCACTAATCCCCTATCCACCTGGCATCCCGTTATTGTTGGCTGGAGAAAGAATTACTGAGTATCATTTACAGTCTCTCACGTCACTATTAGCAACAGGGGCAAGATTTCAAGGGGCAATTCGATTACATGAAAAACAAATTTTTGTCGTAACTAACGAGGCGGAGGAATAAAATGAAACAGAACGGGTTATTTATCACCTTTGAAGGACCTGAGGGGGCTGGTAAAACAACGGTTATTTCGAAGTTATATGACCGATTGAAAGCAGAAAATAAAGAGGTTGTTCTAACGCGCGAGCCTGGTGGAATCCAGATAGCGGAAAAGATTAGAACGGTTATTCTTGATACGGACAATATTGAAATGGATGCGAAAACCGAAGCGCTATTATACGCTGCCGCAAGACGACAACATCTTGTTGAAAAAGTGATACCAGCACTAAATAGCGGGTCAATCGTATTATGTGATCGGTTTATTGATAGTTCGCTTGCGTATCAAGGATATGCAAGAGGCCTTGGAATAGATGAAGTCCTTCAAATTAATCAATTTGCAATTGAAAATACGATGCCGGATTTAACCGTATTTTTTGATATTAGTCCAGCGGAAGGACTTTTACGCATTGCGCGAAATAATGAGCGTGAGATGAATAGATTAGATAAAGAAAATATTAGTTTTCACGAAAAGGTTTATGAAGGCTATCATGAACTGATTCAACGTTATCCGAATAGAATTATTAAAACTGATGCACGACTGCCAGAAAAAGATGTAATAGAGAATGTTTGGAGAATTGTTAGGCCGAGGCTGATGTAATGTATCTATTCATGGTATAATAAAGGGAAAGAGGGAAAAAGGAGAGATGACCGTGAAATTAATAGTAGCAGTTGTTCAGGATCAGGATAGTAACCGTTTGTCGGCAGCATTGACGAAAAATGATTTTCGGGCGACTAAACTTGCCAGTACAGGTGGGTTTCTGAGGTCTGGAAATACGACATTCCTAATCGGTACTGATGATAGTCTAGTTGAGAAAGCTTTAGAACTTATCCGAGAAAATTGTCGTTCACGAGATCAGATGGTTGCCCCGGTTTCTCCAATGGGCGGCAATGCAGATTCCTATATTCCTTATCCTGTTGAAGTGGAAGTTGGAGGAGCAACTGTATTTGTCCTGCCAATTGAACACTTTCATCACTTTTAATATCATTTGACATTCTGTAGCTATATAGGCAATTTACGAGATGCTTGGATGCGCTACCGATTCATCTATCCGAGTGTCGCGTAACTTGCTAAATGAATGAGGATGTTTACAAAAGTTCTTTTATGGAGCGATTAATTTTTCCGTGTATTCATGCGTAAACACGGTTTTTTTGGGAACACGGAGGTGGAAGTTATATTGGAAAACAAAGAACAATATCATATTATAAACCGTCAAAAACCTGTCATCGATAGGCTTAATGCATCTTATAAAAACGGCAGAATTGGACATGCCTATTTGTTTGATGGCGAACATGGGACTGGAAAAGAAGCGACAGCATTATACTTTGCAAAATTGCTTCTATGTAAAAATCCTGATGACTATAGACCGTGTGAAAACTGTAATTCCTGCAGACGTGTGTCGAATGGAAATCACCCCAATGTAACCATTACGCGACCTGATGGACAACAAATAAAAAAAGAACAAATAGATGAGCTTATTATGGAAATGAAGAAAAAAGGTTATGAACAAGGTAGAAAGATTTACATCGTTTCACGTGCAGACCGGATGAATAGTTCATCAGCAAATACGCTATTAAAGTTTTTGGAAGAACCAGATGGTGATGTCACGGCAATTTTGTTAACTGATTCCTATCAGTCGATGTTGCCAACGATACGGTCTCGTTGCCAGCGTATTTCATTTCTTCCGCCTTCTCGGGAAATGATGATTTCAGCACTTGCTGAAAAAGGAATAACAAATTCGATGGCGGCTACTGTTACAATGGTAACTGCTGATATAGAGGAAGCTATTCTCATCGCCCAAGATGATGCATTTGCGCATATGCGAAAAACAGTGTTAAAATTGATTATGGCATCAGAACGAAATGTTCATGAGGCATTGTTGTTCATCCAATCGGATTGGTCTCGTCAGATAAAAGAAAAAGATGATACAGACCGTGCGCTTGATTTATTGTTATATGCATATCGAGATATTGTTGTATTTAAAACGGGATTGCAATCGATTCCGGCGTATCCGGACCAGCAGGAATTTTTTCAAGGCCTGGCGATGAAAATGACGTATAACGAACTGTCTGTCAAGATGGAAGCTATTCTACAGGCAAAGAGGCAGATGCATGGCAATATGAATCGAATGCTTCTTATGGAACAACTGGTGCTCAATATGCAGGAGGGGTTACTCGTTGTATAAAGTAGTAGGAGTCCGTTTTAAAAAAGCGGGTAAAATATATTATTTCGATCCACTTGATTTTGAATTAAACATAGAGGAATACGTAATTGTCGAAACAGCACGCGGCGTCGAATATGGAAAAGTAGTTATACCGCCAAGGGAAGTTGGCGAAAATGATGTTGTCTTGCCATTAAGAAAAGTAGTTCGTCCTGCTTTGGAGGGAGACATCGAAAAAGTAGATGAAAACCGACAAGAGGCTGAAAAAGCTTTCAATACAGGTGTCAGTAAGATTTCTGAACATAATCTTGAAATGAAGCTCGTTGACGTTGAATATACATTCGATCGAAATAAGATTGTTTTTTATTTTACAGCAGAGGGTCGGGTCGATTTTCGAAATCTTGTTAAGGATTTAGCATCTATTTTTCGTACCCGCATCGAATTGAGACAAATTGGTGTTAGAGATGAAGCAAAAATGCTTGGCGGTATTGGACCATGTGGTAGAATGCTTTGCTGCTCTACATTCCTTGGAGACTTTGAACCTGTTTCAATCAAGATGGCAAAAGATCAAAACTTATCGCTTAATCCTTCAAAAATCTCTGGATTATGCGGGCGTCTCATGTGTTGCTTGAAATATGAGAATGACGATTATGAAGAAGCAAAAAAATTAATGCCTGATATCGGGGCGCGTATAGATACGCCAGAAGGACCTGGAAGGGTTATTGGTTTGAACTTACTGGAACGTCTTCTACAAGTTAGATTGTTAGATGAAGAACATGTTCTTGAATATACATTGGAAGAAATTATGGATCCGGCAAATAAGATGGTTCATTTAATAAAATGATGGAGGTGGAATAGTTGAAAGAAAGGAATTTTCTCGACAGAGTAATGGAGTTTGAGCAACAGCTTGACGCCATGAGTATACAATTCCGCGAATTGATGGGATTCATCGCTGAGATGACGGAAGAGAACCATTCGCTTCAACTTGAAAACCATCATCTACGACAACGGCTTGAAGATATGGATAGACAAAGTGAAAAGAATTTGCAGAAACAGCAACATGAGAAAAAGACAAATTCGGTTGATGTCGGAGAAGGCGTTGATAATCTAGCTCGACTCTATAATGAAGGTTTTCATGTTTGCAATGTTCATTATGGTAGCATTCGAAAAGGAGAAGACTGCCTGTTCTGTCTATCATTTTTAAATAAACAAAATGTATGAACTTGGCCGATCCTATTGTAACGTAGGCATCGGCTTTTTCATTTGGAGGGCGTATTGGTTTGACGGTATTAAAAGGTGATGAACGACTGGATTATTTATTGGCAGAAAACTTAAGGATTATTCAAAGTCCATCGGTATTTTCATTTTCGCTAGATGCAGTGTTACTCGCAAGATTCGCGCATGTCCCAGGCCGCTTGGGAAAAGTGGTTGATCTTTGTGCAGGAAATGGTGCAATTCCGCTATTTCTAAGTGCACGTACAAATGCGCAGATAACGGCTATCGAGTTGCAAGAACGGTTGGCGGGTATGGCAGAAAGAAGTGTCCAGTACAATAAGCTTGAAGCGCAAATAAAAATAGTAAATGATGATGTTATCGGTATTGCGGAAAAAATCGGGTATGATAAATATGACTTGGTGACATGCAATCCTCCTTATTTTCCCGCGCATGAAGCAAGTGATAAAAATTTACTTGAACCAGTTGCAATTGCACGACATGAGATTTATTTAACGTTAGACCAAGCGATCCAATCCTCGAGCGCACTTTTGAAACAAGGTGGGCGCGCCGCATTTGTCCATAGACCGGGTCGATTACTTGATATTGTTACATCGATGCGCGCCTATCGCATTGAACCGAAACGAATACAATTGGTGTATTCAAAGGCGGGGAAGGATGCAAACACCTTATTAATAGAAGGAACTAAAGATGGAAAGCCAGATTTGAAAATACTTCCCCCGCTTTATGTGTATGATCAAGAAGGCAATTATACAGAAGAAGTGAGGCGTTTACTTTATGGAGAAAACGGCTGAACATCTTTTTTATGTGCTTGAATGCAAAGACGGATCGTACTACGCGGGTTATACAAATAACTTAGAGCGCCGAGTACGTGTACATAATGAGGGCAAAGGTGCCAAATACACGAGGGCGAAGCGTCCAGTTCGCTGCATTTACTTTGAAGCGTTTGAAACAAAGCGTGAGGCAATGCAAGCGGAATATCAGTTTAAGCAATTAACTAGAAGTGCGAAGGAACGTTATATTGAGAAGGAGGTCGCTGGCAATGAAATCACAAAAAAGTGCTGAATTGAATGGCGGGAAGTTATTTTTAGTTGGCACGCCAATCGGTAATCTCGAAGATATAACTTTCAGAGCGATCCGCATTCTAAACGAAGTGGATACGATTGCTGCGGAAGATACGCGAAATACGATTAAGTTATGCAATCATTTTGAGATAAAAACACCATTAATAAGTTATCATGAACATAATTTAGAAGCAGGTGGAGAAAAGATACTGACCATGCTTGCTAACGGACAATCCGTTGCGCTTGTTAGCGATGCCGGCATGCCATGTATTTCCGACCCGGGTGCGGACATTGCGAGTAAAGCCATTAAAGCTGGATACGATGTCGTTCCAGTTCCCGGTGCGAACGCTGCGATTAGCGCATTAGTGGCTTCCGGTCTAACTTCTCAACCCTTTATGTTTTTTGGTTTTTTATCGCGCAATAAAAATGAACGTCGTGCGCAAATTGAAAAATTGAAGAATCGTGAAGAAACGATTTTGTTATACGAAGCACCTCATCGGCTAAAAGAATCATTGCGAGCGTTAAGTGAACAAGTCGAGGGGACAAGAAAAATTGTTTTAGCACGTGAATTGACGAAGAGATTTGAGGAGTTTTTACGCGGAACGCTTGAGGAAGCTATCAATTGGGTAGAATCAAACAATATACGCGGTGAATTTTGCATCGTTCTTGAAGGAAATGATGGATCGGATTCAGAAGAAGTTGTAATAGCTTGGTGGGATGGATTAAGTGTTTCAGAACATGTCTCTGAATTAATTGAAAGAAAAGGAATTCGATCGAAAGAGGCTATTCGGGAAGTGGCAAGTGAGCGTGCAATGAGTAGACGAGATGTGTACAGAGTCTTTCACGTTGAAAAGGATTAAAAAATCCGAAACGGGATTCCGTCTCGGCTGAATATATTACTTTTTTATACGCTCTTGAATTTGTGTAATAAGTTTTTCTGCGCCTTCAGGGCTTAAAATCAAGTTGCCATCTAGTAGACTTAAATTATCATCTGATACAGTACCGGTAATCGAGCAAGTCATATTCGGCATATATTTCTTCAAAATAATTTTATCTTCATCGACGTAAATTTCTAGGGCATCCTTTTGTGCAATTCCAAGTGTTCGACGTAATTCGATAGGGATAACTACGCGCCCGAGTTCATCGACCTTTCTCACGATACCAGTAGATTTCATTAGAAGAACTCCTTCCCCAACAGTTAGTTTGAATTCTTTTCGGACAATTCTGCATTTGTTATTGTCTGTCATTAATCATAACAATTCATCCAATTATCGTCAATCAAAAAAACTCGAATTCATGGTACTTTTTTAATAAATTAATATACTAGGAATAATAATCTATAGCAAATTTATATTTGTAAACGATTAGATACGCTAAATGATTAACGTTGTATCAATTTAATTACTTAGATAGAATAGAATTACATACAATATTACTGGAGGAATTTTCATGGTAAAACAAAAAGAAACATTTTACATCACAACGCCTATCTATTATCCAAGTGGAAAATTCCATATCGGCACGGCCTATACGACCGTTGCTTCTGACGCGATGGCGCGTTATAAACGACTGCGTGGATATGATGTCCGCTTTTTAACAGGGATGGACGAGCATGGTCAAAAAATTCAAGAGGTTGCTGAGGCGGCAGGGCTTCCTCCGCAAGAGTTTGTAGATGGGATTGCTGAAGGTGCTAAAAAAGTTTGGCGTCTAATGGATATTTCCTATGATGACTTTATCCGGACAACAGATCAACATCATAAGGCGAGCGTTGAAAAGATATTCCAGAAGTTTTTAGACAATGGGGATATTTATAAAGGCGAATACGAAGGCTGGCATTGTACGCCTTGCGAATCCTATTTTGCTGAAGCGCAACTAGTTGATGGGAACTGCCCGGATTGCGGCCGTCCCGTTCAAAGGGTTAAAGAAGAATCCTACTTCTTCAATATGAAAAAGTATGCAGATCGATTATTGGCTTACTATAATGAGAATCCTCATTTTATCGAACCGGAGTCTCGGAAAAATGAAATGATTAATAACTTTATCAAACCAGGTCTGGAAGATTTATCGGTTTCTCGGATGTCATTTGATTGGGGAATTAAAGTACCTGGTGATCCAAAGCATGTTATTTATGTATGGGTTGATGCACTCACAAACTATATTACAACGCTAGGCTACGCATCTGATGACGATACTTTATTCAACAAGTATTGGCCTGCTGACGTACATGTCGTTGGTAAAGATATTGTTCGATTCCACACTATATACTGGCCAATCTTTTTAATGGCACTTGATTTACCGCTGCCTAAAAAGGTATTTGCACATGGTTTTATCATGATGAAAGATGGTAAAATGTCGAAATCTAAAGGGAACGTTGTCTATCCAGAGATGCTCGTTGAGCGTTATGGACTGGATGCGACACGTTATTTCCTTTTACGTGAGTTGCCATTTGGTCAAGACGGCGTTTTTTCACCGGAATCATTTGTTGAACGAACGAATTATGATCTTGCGAATGATTTAGGGAACCTGTTAAATCGAACTGTATCAATGATCAATCAATACTTCGATGGTACTGTTCCTGCTGAAGGTTTGATTGAAACAGAATTCGATCAATCATTGACTGATTTCATGAATTTAACAGTAGAAAAATATGAAGCTTCTATGGAAGCAATGCAATTTAGTACTGTACTCGGAGATTTGTGGGCGCTTGTTTCACGGACGAATAAATATATTGATGAAACGACGCCGTGGGTTTTGGCACGGGATGAAAATGAGCGTGGGAAACTTGCGTCAGTTATGTCCCATCTAGTAGCATCACTCCGTCATATTGCAGTCTTGTTGCAACCATTTATGACAAATTCTCCTAAAAAAGTTATCGAGCAGTTAGGTCTTGAAGAGGATTCGCTTAAATGGGAAACGTTAGGAGATTTCAATCACGTTCCTGCTGGCGTAAAAGTCATTGAAAAAGGTGTCCCGATTTTCCCAAGGCTCGATGCAGACGTGGAAATTGAGTATATTCGCGAACAGATGGCTGTGACGGCACCGAAAGAAGCAGAAGAGTCGAAAGAAGTCGAATACCAGGAAGTGAGCGATGAAATCTCGTTCGAGGATTTCATGAATGTCGATTTACGCGTTGCAACGGTAACGGCATGCGAAAAAATTCCGAAGACGGATAAATTATTAAAATTGCAAGTGGATCTTGGATTTGAACAAAGACAAGTTGTATCAGGCATCGCTGAACATTACGAACCTGAAGCATTGATCGGTGAGAAAGTAATTGTTGTTGCCAATTTAAAACCTGTAAAGCTACGTGGTGAATTGTCCCAAGGGATGATTTTAGCGGGGAGTTCAGATGGTGTATTAAAACTTGCAACAGTTGACCCGGCACTAGAAAATGGTGCACAAGTTAAATAAAATAAAAACGGCGGCTATTTCCTATTAGGGAAAGGTCGCCGTTTCTAATTATCCAAATGCAACGTATGACGAGATTATACAAAACTTTATAATAATTGTAATGTAAATGTAATATTGATGAGAAGAAAGAAATATTTGGCTAGACTATGATTATTATGTCATGAGGAGAGAGAACTATGTATATAGATACGCACGTTCATTTAAATGCAGATCAATATGAAGAGGATGTTGACGAAGTGATTACACGCGCTCTTGATGCGGGTGTAACGAAGATGGTTGTGATCGGATTTGATCATAAAACAATCAATCGGGCTATGGAGCTCGCGGAGCGCTACCCGTTCATATACGCTGTTGTTGGTTGGCATCCGGTAGATGCAGTCGATTGTACAGAAGAGGACTTAAAGTGGATTGAATCGCTTGCAGCGCATCCTAAAGTTGTCGGCATCGGAGAAACCGGGCTCGACTATTATTGGGGAAAGTCTCCAAAAGATGTTCAACAAGATATCTTCAGAAAGCAAATTCAGCTGGCTAAAAAAGTTAATCTGCCAATTATTATTCATAACCGAGATGCGACTGCAGATGTTGTTCGTATCTTGAAAGAAGAAGAGGCGGAAACGACGGGCGGGATTATGCATTGTTTTGGCGGGAGCGTTGAAACAGCAAAAGAATGCATCGCAATGAATTTCATGATTTCACTTGGTGGTCCCGTAACATTTAAAAATGCCAAAATGCCAAAAATAGTTGCTGCAGAAATCCCTTTGGATAAGTTATTAATCGAAACAGATGCACCGTATTTGACGCCGCATCCATACCGCGGAAAGCGCAATGAACCCGTATATGTGAAACTAGTTGCAGAAGAAATTGCAAAGTTAAAAGGGTTGCCAGTCGAGGCGATTGCAGAAGCGACAACGGAAAACGCATTAAAAATATTTAATATAGATGAATAAAATGGAAACTAATTTACCATACTTTGCATATTAAGCACTTCCTAATTCTATTAATAAATGAATCTTTAATGGTTGACATGCAAAATAGGAACCTATATAATCACACAGGTGATAGAGGAGGAGTTTTTTTCATGCTAAGTAGTATTATGAAAAGCCTATTCTTTAAGTCATTGAGGAGTAAACAAATCGCGACATTCACCATCATCCCAACAATATTTGTTTTAGTTATTTCCCTAGCACTCTATGAGGGAAATAAAAAAACAGTTACGCTTGTTGTAAATGGTGAAACAGAAGAAGTTAAGACATATGCACCAACTGTCGGAAAACTTCTATCTGAAAGTGAATTAGTACTTTCAGAACACGATAATGTTAGTCCCTCAATAGAATCCCCAATCAAAAATGGTTCATTGATCAAGTGGGAACAGGCAAAAAAGGTAGCAATTCAATTAGATAATCAAGAAGACATATATATTTGGACGACAGAAAAAACAGTGGGCAATGTATTGGCAGAAGCTGACATAGAATTGTCTAAGTTTGATAAAGTCAGCCCTAGTTTAGACGAGAAGCTAAACGAGAATAGTAGTATTTCCGTTGAAAAAGCGTATGATTTTACGTTAATTGATGGAAAAGATAAGAAGAAATATTGGTCAACTTCGACTACGGTCGCTGACTTTTTAAAAAGAGAAGATATTCAATTGAAAGAGTTTGACCGCTTGGAAGGTAAGCAAGATGATATTATTCAGCCGGGATCAACTATTGAAATTGTACGAGTGGAAAAAGTCACCGATGTAGTGGAAGAATCAGCGGATTTTGCCGTTGAAACTCGTAATGACAAAAGTTTACTTAAAGGACGCGAAAAAGTCGTTCAAGAAGGTAAAAAAGGAAAAATTGCACGAGAATTTGAAGTTGTTATGGAAAACGGTAAAGAAGTTTCCAGAAAAGTAACGAGTGAAAAAACGCTTAAAGAACCGGTTAAGAAAGTCGTCGCCGTTGGAACGAAAGTAGTCGTCGCAAGCGCTACGCCTGCTGCTTCGGCTGCACCTGCAAACAATGCAAAAGCAAAACCGAAAGCGAAAAGTACAGGTAGTGTTGGCGTGTCACGAAGTAAATCGGCAGAGCCATCAAGTGGCAAAGAGTTTTACGTATCAGCAACAGCTTATACGGCCTATTGCAATGGTTGTTCTGGGATTACAGCAACAGGGATCAACTTGAAAAATAATCCGAATTTAAAAGTGATTGCTGTTGACCCATCTGTCATTCCGCTAGGGTCTAAGGTTTGGGTTGAAGGATACGGTCATGCGATTGCTGGAGATACGGGCGGAGCGATTAAAGGGAAGAAAATCGATTTGCATTTCCCAACGAAAGAAGCCGCGTATAAATTTGGACGCAAACAAGTGAAAATTAAAGTCATTAATTAAAAGATATCCGTAGGACGATATACTGTCCTGCGGATTATTTTGTATTCAATGAAGTCTTGTTTGGTGTTATCTTTTACATCTTCTTGTATGCAGGGTAGAATTATGTGAAGAATGTATGGAAAGAGGACGGCTTGTGAATATAAAAGAAGTGATTGTTGTCGAAGGAAAATCGGATACGGTGGCTGTTAAAAGAGCGACCGGTGCGGATACGATTGAAACAAATGGATCTGCTATCGATGAAGATACGCTTATACGCATTCAACATGCCGAGGACGTTCGTGGTGTCATTGTGTTCACGGATCCCGACTATCCTGGTAGAAGAATACGAGCCATTATAGAAGAACGAATTCCGACGGTGAAACATGCTTTTCTTGCCAAGAAAAAAACGATTGCCAAAAATGGCAAAGGGCTTGGAATTGAACACGCGTGCGATGAAGATATACGTGAAGCGATTCGGTCTGTCTATACTGTGGAAGATGCGCCAGTTGTCGAGATTACACTTGTTGACTTAATGGAAGCAAACCTGATTGGACATCCGAATGCGCGTAGGCGCAGGGAGCGTCTAAGTGATTTACTGCAAATTGGTCAGGTGAATGGTAAGGGTTTGAAAAAGCGGTTGGAAATGTTTCGTATTAGCAAAGAGAAATTAAAAGATACAGTGCAAGTTCTCGACAAGGAGGAAGAAAAATGACTAAAGATATTGCGACTCCGGCGAGGACAAAAGAAATTTTGGAACGCCACGGTTTTTCATTCAAAAAGAGTTTGGGCCAGAACTTTTTAATAGATCCGAATGTCTTAGAAAATATTGTTGCCCATGCTCAGTTGTCTAAAAATGTAGGCGTAATTGAGATCGGACCGGGGATCGGCGCGCTAACTGAACATTTAGCTAGGGCTGCTAAAAAAGTGGTCGCATTTGAAATTGATGGACGTTTATTACCCGTTCTTGAAGATACAATGTCTCCATATGATAACGTAACTGTTGTCCATCAGGATATACTCGAGACGGATTTACTGCAAGCTATGGAAGAACATTTCGAAGGCTTTGACGAAGTTGTGGTGGTAGCGAATCTTCCGTATTACGTAACGACTCCAATTATTATGAAGTTTTTGCTCGAAAAAATACCGATTACGGGCATGATTATCATGATGCAAAAAGAAGTGGCTGATCGAATAACGGCAAATCCTGGAACGAAAGCTTATGGGTCGTTGTCGATTGCGATTCAATATTATATGGACGCAGAAGTGGCAATGATTGTCCCGAAAACTGTGTTTGTGCCTCAACCGAATGTGGAGTCCGCGGTTCTCCGTTTGACAAGAAAAGCAACGCCTCCAGCGGAAGTAATTGATGAAGATTTCCTTTTCCGTATTTCCCGGGGCTCATTTGTTCAACGACGGAAAACCATCTTAAACAATTTACAATCGTCTTTACCAGACGGAAAACTAAAAAAAGAACTGATAGTCGATGCGTTGGAACGTGCTCATATTGAACCGGGCAGAAGAGGCGAAACGTTGTCGGTTGAAGAGTTTGCAACACTTTCGAACGAGTTGTATAAAGACTTTTTTGTTGAATTAAGTAAAGGATAAAATTGTATCTTTATTTAATAAAAATCACTTTTATAACAAAAAACAATTGACAAAGATATCGCCATATTGTTAGAATGAACGATTTAATTGACAGAAATCTTTGAATGTGTTATAGTTATATGTAGTGAGGTGTTAGCGAAATGCCAAAAACATTAGCGGACATTAAGAATTTATTGGATTCTCATCTTGGTAAACGTTTGCACTTAAAGGTAAACGGTGGCCGGAGAAGAACGATTGAAAGAACTGGTGTCTTGAGTGAAACGTACCGAGCAGTATTTGTTGTGGAACTGGACCAGGAAGAAAATGCATTTGAACGCGTGTCCTATAGCTATGCGGATATTTTAACCGATGCGGTTGAAATAACTGTAATGGACGGATCCGATCAAACAGCATTCATCGTCAAATAATTTCAGCACTCATGAATTGATTATTATTTACAGTACGAGCACCTATTAAGCATTCTATTCCAGAATGCCTTAATAGGTGTTTTTTCCGCGTTTAGAGTCATACTACAATTGTCAGCCGAAAAGGAGGAAAACCGAATGGCGAGAAAACAGGGAATAATGTCTGAGCAGCTGAAAGTAGAAATTGCTAAGGAGCTTGGATTTTACGATGTTGTTGAGCAAGAAGGTTGGGGCGGCATTAAGGCAAGAGATGCTGGTAATATGGTGAAGCGTGCTATTGAAATGGCAGAACGTGGCGTTTCTGAAGGCAAAGGATCATCGTAATACACCCGAAATCCAAAGGTTGACAATGAATTAGGATTGTCCGGTCGTTATCGCTTGATAACGATTGGACAGTCCTTTTAAAATTAATCAGGTGCAATTAATGCATTCCTGTTATCGTATGGTAAAATAGGGAATAAAGACATTCGATACTGGAGGGAGCCGGATGCTGCTCTATGAGAAGGCGCCAGCTAAAATTAACTTGACGCTTGATGTATTACATAAACGCGATGACGGTTTCCATGAAGTTGAAATGGTAATGACAACTGTCGATTTGGCGGATAGGGTCTGGTTTCGTTCCAGGGAAGATGGACGGATTGTGGTCAAAACATCCCAACCTTTTATCCCGACTGATCGAAAAAACTTGGCTTATCAAGCGGCCGAATTGTTAAAGCGAGTGTATCAGATTCATGCAGGAGTAGAAATTATTCTGGAGAAAAGTATCCCGGTTGCAGCAGGGCTGGCAGGCGGCAGTTCTGATGCAGCGGCTACACTTCGAGGACTCAACAGACTATGGAAGCTTGATCTCAGCTTGGATAGACTAGCGGAGCACGCCGCGGAAATTGGTTCGGATGTTTCATTTTGCGTTTACGGCGGAACAGCGCTTGCTACGAGTCGCGGGGAAGTCATTCAAAATCTTCCTACGCCGCCGAATTGTTGGGTCATTCTAGCAAAGCCTTCAATTTCCGTTTCTACTGCCGATATATACGGTAATTTGAATATCGATAACTTGGCTCATCCAAACACAGCGGGTATGATAGAAGCGCTCGAAACTGCCAACTATGAAAGCATGTGTGCTACGCTCGGCAATGTGTTGGAACCTATAACGATGAAGCTTTATCCCGAAGTTGTTACACTGAAAGAGCAAATGAAGAAATTTGGTGCAGATGCAGTATTAATGAGTGGTAGCGGTCCGACAGTCTACGGTTTGGTTAAACATGAATCCAGGGTACCGCGTATTTACAATGGATTAAAAGGATTTTGCCGCGAAGTATATGCGATACGAATGATAGGAGAACGGCATTCCCTTGATTAAACACGTATGTTTGTGATAATCTACCAGTAAACATTCGTGCCTTAGGAGTTGGTCATATGAAATGGAAAAGAAGTGAGAGACTCGTTGATATGACACAGCATTTATTGGACAGTCCACACGAACTAATTCCACTGACATTCTTTTCCGAACGGTTTCAATCAGCAAAGTCTTCCATTAGTGAAGATTTAACGATTATCAAAGAAACGTTTGAGAAGAAAGGGACAGGGAAATTGGTGACAGTGACTGGTGCAGCAGGTGGCGTAAAATATATACCCCAAATGGCTGATGCGGATATACAGCATGTCATAACCGACCTCATGAGTGAATTAAGTCATTCTGACCGACTGTTGCCGGGCGGTTATTTGTTTATGGCAGATCTT
The DNA here is from genome assembly GCF_017921835.1 of Sporosarcina sp. 6E9. Taxonomy (NCBI): domain Bacteria; kingdom Bacillati; phylum Bacillota; class Bacilli; order Caryophanales; family Caryophanaceae; genus Sporosarcina; species Sporosarcina sp. 6E9. The sequence continues at coordinate 15,924 of NZ_JAGEMN010000009.1, forward strand.
CTCGGAAATCCTCGGCTCATGAATCAAATCGGAAAAGTTTTTGCATCGGCATTCGCCGATAAAGATATAGATGTGATTATGACAGTTGCAACAAAAGGGATTCCGATTGCAAATGCGATTGCGCGCCATCTCAATGTTCCTGTTGTCATCGTTCGCCGCGATAGTAAAGTCACGGAAGGGTCTACCGTAAGTATTAACTATGTTTCCGGATCAACGCGTCGAATACAAACAATGGTCTTATCAAAAAGAAGCATGTCTAGCGGACAAAATGTACTCCTAACAGATGATTTTATGAAAGCGGGCGGGACCATGTTGGGCATGAAAAGTTTAGTCGAAGAATTCGATTGTAAACTAGCTGGAATTGCCGTACTCGTAGAGGCGGAACACCATGAGGATATCCTTGTCGATCAGTATCTTTCACTCGCTAAACTTTGCGAAGTGAATGAAAAGGATCGGACAATTCAAATAAGCGAGGGTAACTATTTTGCGGAGGGTGGAAAATAATATGAAATATGTAGCGACAGACAAGGCGCCAGCAGCATTTGGCCCGTATGCACAAGCAGTTAATGTCAATGGATTCATTTATACGTCAGGTCAAATCCCGGTAACGACAGATGGTTTACTTGTTGAAGGGACAATTGAAGAGCAGACGCATCAAGTATTCGCAAACTTAAAAGCAATTTTAGAGGAAGCGAATTCTTCGCTTGAAAAAGTTGTAAAAGCGACGGTGTTTTTAACGGATATGGACAACTTTGTTGCTGTAAATGATATTTACGCAGAGCATTTCGGCAAACATACACCTGCACGTTCATGTGTTCAAGTTGTTAGATTACCAAAAGATGCACAAATTGAAATTGAAGTTATCGCGTTAGCGAACGAATAATAACAAAAAACATCACCCGGAATCAATCCAGGTGGTGTTTTCAATTTAATTTTATTATTATGTGAATTTTAGAAGGAAATCGCTTTCTTTTGTTGAATAGTGTTTAAAGGCACTATAAATAGACAGAAGGAGTGGGGCATGAGATGAAAGTAACAGATGTAAGATTAAGGAGAGTAGATACAGAAGGCAGAATGAGAGCAATCGCGTCGATAACATTTGAGGAAGCGTTTGTCGTTCATGATATCCGGGTAATTGATGGGAATGATGGATTGTTCGTTGCGATGCCAAGCAAACGGACGCCAGATGGTGAATTTCGCGATATTGCCCATCCCATTAATTCTACAATGCGTTTAATCGTTCAAGATGCGGTACTGGCAGCGTATCATTTATCAGCGCAAGAGGATGCCGTCCTTGAAGAAGTAAATGTTTAACGCAATTATAAAAATATATCTATAATCGCCCATATTAAATGTTGACTGCCTATAAATTTATAGGCAGTTTTTGTCGTGTCCAAATACCAAATTGCGCATTGCGATAGGTTCTTTATTAAATTGTTAGAATTGAAAAACACAATGTTAAAATACTTAAATTGAAATGTCAATAGAAGACGGTTGAAAAAGTTGCAGTTTTCCGCTATAGTCAAGAGTGAATAATGTGGGATTGCTATCGATTTTTATCCCAAAATAAAGAGGGTTGCGCTTAAAGCCCTTTCAATTTGGAGGCTAGTCTATGTCGAATACATATGCCATCGTTCTCGCTGCGGGACAAGGTACGCGAATGAAATCCGATTTATACAAAGTGCTCCACCCTGTCTGCGGAAAGCCGATGGTTGCACATGTAATAGATAATATAAAGAAACTTGAAGCAAAACGGATTGTGACCATTGTCGGTCACGGTGCCGAACAAGTGGAGCAAACACTTGGTGCCAAAAGTGAATATGTCCTACAAGAAGAGCAACTAGGAACTGCGCATGCCGTTGGGCAAGCCGATAGCGTGTTAGGAAATCTTGAAGGGACGACGATTGTTGTTTGCGGGGACACACCGCTAATCCGCTCAGAAACGATGGAGGCCTTGATTGCCCATCATAATGAATCAGGCGCAAAAGCGACAATTTTGACAGCGCATGCCGATGATCCAACAGGTTATGGTCGAATCGTTCGCGGAGAAGACGGTCAGGTACTTCGTAATGTCGAACATAAAGATGCAACAAAAGAAGAACTAGAAGTCACAGAAATAAATACGGGAACGTATTGTTTTGATAATAAATCCTTATTTGAAACCCTGAAAAAAGTAACTAATGACAATGCCCAAGGCGAATACTACCTTCCGGATGTTATCGGAATTTTACAAGCTGAAGGTGCGCGCGTTTCAGCTCATGTAACGAGTGATTTCAGCGAAACACTTGGCGTGAATGATCGTGTAGTATTATCCCAAGCGGAAGGCGTCATGCGAAATCGTCTAGCAGAAATGCATATGCGAAACGGCGTAACGATTATCAGTCCAGAAAACACTTATATTAGTGCCGATGCAGAAATCGGTCGTGATACGATTTTACAGCCAGGGACAATGATTGAAGGTACTACAAAAATTGGTGAAGGTTGTACGATTGGACCGAACAGCCAAATCGTTAATAGTGTAATTGGCAATGAGTCGACAGTCCATTCATCTGTAATTTTAGAGAGTAGCATTGGTTCAAATACTGCAGTTGGTCCATTTGCGCATATTCGTCCGGAATCCAACCTGGGCAATCATGTAAGAATCGGCAACTTCGTTGAGGTGAAAAAATCTACACTGGGCGACGGTAGTAAATCAGCGCACTTGAGTTATATAGGTGATGCGATCGTTGGTACAGATGTAAACTTTGGATGCGGTACGATTGTAGTCAACTATGATGGAAAGAAGAAACATACAACGATAGTTGAAGATAATGCATTCATTGGCTGCAATTCAAATCTTATTTCACCGGTGACAGTCGGGAAAGGCGCTTATGTCGCCGCCGGATCGACAATAACAAAAGATATTCCAGAAGATTCACTTGCAATCGCTCGAGCGCGACAAGATAATAAAGAAGGCTATGTTTCAAAACTAAAACTCAATTAAACGGGGGACCATAATGGCTAATCATTATTCAAATGACAAACTAAAGATATTTTCTTTGAATTCCAACGAAACACTTGCACGGGAGGTTTCTGAAGAAATTGGACGTCCACTAGGAAAAAGTTCGGTTAAACGATTTAGCGACGGTGAAGTCCAAATCAATATTGAAGAAAGTATCCGCGGCTGTGATGTCTTTGTAATCCAATCAACGTCGGACCCTGTCAATGAACATTTGATGGAATTACTAATTATGATTGATGCCCTTAAACGTGCCTCGGCACGTACGGTTAATGTCGTCAATCCATATTACGGTTATGCGCGCCAAGACAGAAAAGCTCGTCCACGTGAGCCAATCACAGCAAAATTGGTAGCGAATTTACTTGAAACAGCAGGCGCAGATCGAGTCATCGCAATCGATTTGCACGCCCCTCAAATTCAAGGGTTCTTCGATATTCCAATTTATCATTTAGTTGCAGAACCAATTTTGACGGAATACTTCCAGCAAAAAGGTTTTAATAAAGACGAACTTGTTATTGTATCACCCGATCACGGTGGCGTGACGCGTGCGCGAAAAATGGCGGATCGTATGAAAGCACCGATTGCGATTATAGACAAACGTCGTCCACGTCCGAATGTTGCAGAAGTGATGAGTATTGTTGGCCAAGTCGACGGAAAAGTAGCGATTCTTATTGATGACATTATTGATACAGCTGGTACAATCACTGTGGCGGCTGATGCGTTAATTGAAAGTGGTGCAAAAGCAGTGTACGCATGTTGTACGCACCCTGTATTGTCAGGACCCGCAATTGAGCGCATCGATAACTCTCAAATACTTGAACTTGTCGTGACGAATTCCATTGAACTTCCCGAACATAAACATTCACCGAAATTAAAACAACTTTCGATTGCTAAACTGCTTGGTAATGCAATCGTGCGTGTTTTTGAAGAGAAATCAGTAAGTACGCTATTTGATTGACAAGTGTAGGTGTATACTGTAACCTATAGAACAGTCTAAAATATATAAAATTAAGATAAAATACTACCATATTTGGAAAGGTGACTATGTAAAATGAGTACAACAATACAGTCCGAACTTAGAGTAAAAGGACAACACTCAACAATTACTGAATTAAGAGCAGCCGGCTTCGTACCAGCTGTTGTATACGGTTATAATACGGAGGCAACTTCAATTTCTGTAAATGAGCGTGATCTACTTAAAACATTGCGTGTAACAGGACGTAACGGAGTTATGAAACTTCAAGTAGATGGCAACGAAGTAAACGTCGTGTTAAACGATTATCAAGCAGATCCATTAAAAGGTACAGTCCTTCATGCGGACTTCCTGGCAATCAACATGACTGAAGAACTCGAAGTTAGCGTTCATGTCAATCTTGTTGGAGAGTCAAAAGGCGAAAAAGAAGGCGGAGTTATTTCACAACCAAACTGGGAATTGGATATCAAAGTCAAACCATCTGACATTCCAGAAGCTTACGACATTGATATTTCAGACCTAGAAATTGGTGACACAATCACTGTTGCGGATATCCGTGAAAAATCTAAGTATGAAATTTTAAGTGATGATGATTATGCACTTGTAACAATTTCAGCTCCACGTTCAGAAGAAGAGCTTGAGGCACTTGATGAAGCTACTGAAGATGTAAGCGCAGAGCCTGAAGTAATTGGCGAAGACAAAGAAGACAAAGAATAATATAAAGAAATGGCGTGCGGTTCTCCGCACGCCTCTTTTCTATTTCTATGAAGTATCAGCACAACGAAAAGGAAGAGAAAACTGATGAAAATGATAATTGGTTTGGGAAATCCGGGAAAGCAGTATGAAGACACGCGACATAATATTGGTTTTCATGTTATCGATGAACTGGCAAAACGATTAAGTTCACCGCCGATGCAGTCGAAGTTTAATGGCATGTATTCGGTCATCCATCATTCCGGGGAAAAAGTCATGCTTGTCAAACCGCTGACATATATGAACTTATCCGGCGAATGTGTTCGACCGTTAATGGATTATTATAATGTGGAACTTGATCAAATTGTTGTTGTTTACGATGATTTGGACTTTTCTCCAGGTGAAATCCGCCTTCGGCAAAAAGGGAGTGCTGGTGGCCATAATGGCATGAAATCACTTATAGCGCATCTTGGAACGGATAAATTTAATAGAATCCGCATGGGCATTGGAAGACCCACGAATGGCATGAAAATTTCGGATTATGTTCTTTCAAATTTTTCGAAAGCCGAGGCATCAATTATTCGTGAAGCAGTCTTAACAAGCGCAGAGGCTTGTGAAGAATGGATTAAGACACCATTTCTAGATGTCATGAATAATTTTAATGGCAAATAGAGAATAATAACGTCACAAATCGCCTATACTTTGAGAAAAGGGGGCGTGTGACAAAGTGACAATTCGTTATCGATGCCGACATTGCGAAACCGAAGTTGGTTCACTTCCATTTGAATCGGCCAGGGAGACGCTTCGTTTGTTGGAAGAACTGGATCGTAAAGAAGAAGAACGTTTTCTAAAAGTAGGAAAAGACGGGGATTTAACTGTTCGCTGCATATGTGAAGAATGTGAACGTACCCTTCAAAGTTTTCCGGATTATTATACATTTACTAAGTGGATTCAATAGGTTTTCGCTTTGGCGCGTAAAAGACGTCCAAAGCTTTTTCTGATTTTATTTTCGAAAGACCAAATATCAATGAATCCCTTTTTAATATGAAAGTTAGGTGTGTATATTGGAAGCGCTTGTTGATTTATATTTACAAAATAGCGAGATTACTAATCTTGTAGAAGAGTTGAAAAAGGGTGAAGACCGTCAACTTATCGCCGGGTTATCAGGCGGGGCTAAACCGGTCTTTTTTGAGTCGTTACAAAAAACGATTGAAAAACCGATTCTCATCATTTCACCAAACCTGTTACAAGCACAGCGTACATATGAAGATTTAGTGAAAATGCTCGGTGTTTCTTCTGTTCGCCTTTATCCGGCTGAAGAACTCGTTGCTGCTGACTTCTCTATTTCAAGTTATGAGCTACGAGCGCAACGGATTGAAACACTAGATCATATGGCGCGTGTTGGTAAAGGGATTTATATTACGCCGATTGCAGGAATGAGAAAGCTTTTACCACGTAAAGATTCTTGGTTAGGCAATAGTTTGCTAGTAGAAGAAGGGGCTACAATTGACGTTGAAAATTGGCTAAATCAGCTCGTCTTTATGGGGTATTCACGACAACCGATGGTTACGGCACCCGGCGAGTTTGCGCTCCGCGGGGGAATTTTGGATTTATATCCAATCCACATGGAGGATCCGGTCAGAATTGAATTATTCGATACCGAAGTCGATTCAATTCGCACATTTTCCGCAGATAATCAGCGTTCGACTGGAAAGTTAAAGGCTCTTTCAATATTGCCGGCTTCTGAGTTTGTTTGGACGGATGAGGACGTATTGATGATGGCCGAAAATCTCGAAGTAGCACTTGCGGATAGTTTGAAGAAAATGAAAGACACTGAAGCAAAAGAGCGCTTATTACAAAACATCACGGCTGACATCGCCCAAATGAGAGACGGTTCGGCACCTGAAGATATTTTGAAATACGCATCCTTTTCCAAAAACCAACCCGCAACATTGGGCGCTTACTTTCCACAAGAAGGCTTACTTGTATTTGATGAAATCGGACGAATCACAGAAGTTTTAGAAGCACTTGAAGTCGAGGAAGAGCAATGGTTTGCTTCACTTCTCGAAGAAGGTAAAATTGTCCACTCGGCAAAACTTTCTTTTTCATTTAGTGACTTGAAAAAACAACTTAACCAACAAAAACTCTATTTATCCTTATTCATTCGAACGACGCCGGGAATAGTTGTGAAGAAAACGATCACCGTTTCCTGTAAACCGATGCAACAATTTCATGGTCAAATGCATTTATTGAAAAATGAGATGGACCGTTGGCAAGAAGGGCGATATCGTGTATTTCTAATTGCTGATGGGACCGAACGAATGCAGAAAGTGCAATCGATATTAAAAGATTACGATATGGAAGCTGATTTATCGGAAAGTTCATCCAGTAGTGGAAGGGTACAAATAATTGATGGTGATTTATCTGCAGGATTTGAATTACCACTTCAACGAATTGCCGTCATTACAGATGCTGAATTATTTAAAGGCAAAGCTAAACGACGGGCACGCCCTCAAAAGATGTCAAATGCTGAACGGATAAAAAGTTATTCGGAAATTAAACCAGGTGACTATATTGTTCATGCACATCACGGAATTGGACGTTATAAAAAACTTGAAACACTAGAAGTGTCTGGTATCTTTAAAGATTATCTTCATATTGAATATCGAGGGACAGATAAGTTGTTTGTTCCAACTGATCAAATTGATCTAATCCAAAAATATATAGCTTCCGGAGAAAAAGAACCGACGTTACACAAGCTTGGCGGGGCGGCCTGGAAGCGCACGAAAAGCAAAGTGTCAGCTGCTGTTAAAGATATTGCGGATGACCTAATCAAACTTTACGCGGAACGGGAATCCGAGGAAGGTCATGCTTTTGCCAAAGACGATGATATGCTAAGATCCTTTGAAAATGCTTTCCCATACGATGAGACGGAGGATCAACTTCGTTCAATTAAAGAAATAAAAGAGGATATGGAAAGACTGCGTCCCATGGACCGGCTGCTTTGCGGTGATGTTGGTTATGGAAAAACAGAAGTAGCAATCCGTGCTGCATTTAAAGCGGTGTTAGATGGTAAACAGGTAGCGTTCTTAGTTCCGACAACAATTCTAGCGCAGCAACATTATGAAACAATGAAGGAAAGATTTTCGGGCTTCCCGGTGGAAGTTTCCTTAATGAACCGATTCCGAACAAAAAAAGAACAAACTGCAACTTTAAAAGGGTTAAAAGCGGGTACAGTCGATATTGTTATCGGCACACATCGACTATTATCCAAGGATGTAGTTTACCGTGACTTGGGCCTACTTGTCGTTGACGAGGAGCAAAGATTCGGTGTTACGCATAAAGAACGCTTAAAGCAGCTTAAAACGAATGTAGACGTCCTGACGCTCACGGCAACACCGATACCTCGTACACTTCATATGTCAATGCTTGGCGTACGGGATCTATCTGTCATTGAAACACCGCCTGCAAACCGTTTTCCTGTTCAAACATATGTCATGGAACATAATTTTGCGCTTGTACGTGAAGCGATCGAACGCGAAATGGGAAGAGGCGGACAAGTATTTTACTTATATAATCGCGTAGAAGACATGACAAAAAAGGTTGAAGAAATCAAACAACTTGTGCCTGAAGCCCGCGTAGGCTTCGCTAACGGACAGATGGGCGAAGCTGCCCTTGAATCGACAATTTTAAGCTTTCTTGAAGGTGAATATGATGTTCTTGTCACAACGACAATCATTGAAACAGGAATTGACATACCGAATGTCAATACGTTGATCGTTCATGATGCTGACCGAATGGGTTTATCGCAGTTATACCAACTACGTGGTCGTGTTGGACGATCGAATCGTGTGGCTTATGGATATTTTCTCTATCGGCGGGACAAAGTGTTAACAGAAGTAGCGGAAAGCAGATTGCAGGCGATTAAAGAATTTACTGAACTTGGATCCGGATTCAAAATTGCGATGCGCGATTTATCAATCCGCGGTGCTGGAAATTTACTTGGTTCCCAGCAACACGGCTTTATCGATTCTGTCGGCTTTGATTTATATTCACAAATGCTTCAAGAGGCAATTGAGGAGAAGCAAACAGGTATTGTGAAAGCAGATATTCCAGATGTTGAAATATCGTTGCAAATGAATGCCTATATTCCAGATGATTATATTCATGACGGTTTCCAAAAGATTCAAATGTATAAACGTGTTAAAGCTGTCGAAAGCGATGAAGATTACTCCGAGCTTGTTGATGAAATGATTGACCGGTTTGGCGACTTACCATTAGAAGTCGATATTCTTCTGCGCATTTCGCGAATAAAAGCATGGGCGAAAGCATCAGGTGTGGAATCCATTAAAAAACAACAATCAAAAATTGTAATCAAGCTAACCTCGGAAGGCACAGTCAGTACAGATGGCGCAAAATTAGTATCGGATACACTTGATTTGGGCCGCGCCATAGGATTTTCGATGGAGAACGATCAACTCCTGGTAACTGTTGACGAACGCCATACAGGTAAGCGAACCGGGTTCGATGTTCTAGAAGATTTAATGGAATTACTGGCGACTGCTAAAAAGGAAACTGCTACTTCAAAATCCGTCTAAAGGAAATGTTGCATATTTTGTCCAAATTTGATGCATACTAATATCGTAATAATGAGAAGTGTCAATTTTGTGGAAAGCGAGGCATCATGATGAAAGCAACCGGCATCGTTCGAAGAATTGATGATTTAGGAAGAGTAGTTATTCCAAAGGAAATCCGAAGAACGCTTCGAATTCGGGAAGGAGATCCGCTGGAAATATTTACAGATCGAGATGGAGAAGTGATTTTGAAAAAGTACTCCCCGATATCTGAGTTGGGGCAGTTTGCCAAAGAGTATGCGGAGACGCTTTATGAAACACTTGGAACACCGGCACTTATTAGCGACCGCGACGAAATGATTGCGGTATCTGGCCTATCGAAAAAGGATTACCTAAACCGGCAATTATCGCCTAGTGCAGAAGAGATTATTGCCAATCGAAAAATAGTAACAGAAAAACTTGAAAAATCTGTTGAGTGGGTACCTGGTCAAATTGAGCAGATAAAGTCTTACTGCATAGCGCCAATTATCTCGGGCGGAGATATGATTGGAGCAGTTTATTTACTATCCAAAGTTCACTTTATCGGGGAACCTGAACAAAAGGCAGCAGAAACAGCCGCCCATTTTTTAGCAAAACAAATGGAACAATAAAAAACAGCCGACAAGAACCTAGAAGTAATGGTTCATGCCGGCTGTTTTATTTTACTAATGGACAGTAAGGACATTGTTCAGTATTTGGTAATTCTTTATATAAGCAACAAGTCGTCCGTTTATAGTTGGCCATGGCGTCTAGCGCTTCTTGACTTTTTATAAATTGCTTAAACGGAGATCGACGCATAGCGGGCTTCCATGTTTCATCCGCCAATAATACAGCTAAGTCATACTGGGCTGACGGCGAATTTTCCTTCAGTAGCATCGAATACATCCATAAGACATAGCCCCATATATTTTCCCATAGTATCAACTTTGAAATCTTCGCGTGCTTACTAAAATAGGTAACGACGGGATGGCCGTACTTTTCTAAAATGAAGCGTATATCCGATCCTTGATTTTGCACGATTCTAAATCCATCGGATGGAATTGAAAATAATATCGTATCATTATTCGTGAATAATGAAATACCTTCCAATTCACCAGTCCAAATCAGATTATGTTCGCTCATTACATGCAGTTGAGCAGCGATGAAGAAACCATACCTTCTCAAATAAATAGATGCGGCCACTGCATTTGTAGGAGCTTCAGTTATGCCGTGGATTATCTCAAACAGTAACCGGCTCCCCGAATCGGATAACACATCAACAGCCGATGAAAATTTGTCTTCTTGTGCGTCTACATAGACATTGAACCGTTCAAGGTCATTTAGTTGTTTCACAGTTAACTTAAGCACCTGTATTCTTCCTCAGCTCGGGTATGATGCATCGACCGCGACCATAAGGAACGCAGTGCGGTGTACCGAAGAGTGGGTCAGTCGAAACTTGGCACTCCATCCCGAAGACAGCACGCACTAAATCACAATTAATAATGTCTTCGGGTTTTCCTTGTGCGTACACACCGCCATCTTTTATGGCAACGATATTATGCGCATATCGAGACGCTAAATTTAAATCGTGCAATACCATGACAATTGTTCGGTTCTTTTGTTCGTTTAACTCAAACAGCAAATCTAAGATTTCTATTTGGTGAGTCATGTCTAGATAAGTTGTTGGTTCATCAAGCAAGATGACGTCGGTATCTTGAGCAAGTGTCATCGCAATCCATGCGCGCTGACGTTGGCCGCCCGATAACGTGTCAAGTGCTTGTTCGCGGAGCTCACTAATGCGCGTCGCGGCCATAGCGGCTTCGGTTTTTTTCGTATCTTCTTCTGTCCATCTTGTAAGCCATGATTGGTGTGGATAACGTCCTTGTTTCACAAGGTCATGGACAGTAAGCCCTTCTGGTGACACCGGACCCTGCGGAAGAATCCCCATCTTTTTTGCGACATTACGAGAGGACATCGAGTGTATATCCTTCCCTTCAAGTAAAACAGAGCCATCTACAGGTTTCAAAAGTCGGGCGATTGAACGGAGCAGTGTCGATTTACCGCACCCATTACTACCGACGAAGACAGTAATTTCGCCCTGCGGAATCGACAAATTCAAATTTTCGAAGAGCAGATGATCTTGATAACCGATTGATAGATTATCAGTTTTTATTGAAGTGTGCATAGGAATGCCTCCATATCTATAGTGAATCTAAACGAATTTTATACTCAATTAATAATAAGCATATCATATTCTCACTCAATTGAGAATGATAATCATTATTTTTGAATTAACCTTTACAAAGCTACCCAGAAAAGTTTACACTACTAATTGATAATGATTATCACCTATATTAACTAGAGGAGTGTTTGATATGAAGCCGACATTGAAATCTTTATTTATCTTAGCGCTAGCAGCAGTGCTTTTAGTCGCTTGTTCTTCAAATAAAGAAGAGAGTAAAACATCAACGAATCTGAATGCAGAAGAAAGTGTAACAATCACGGATATTAACGGTGAAGTGACGCTTGATAAACCTGCAATAAAAGTTGTTGCGCTTGAATGGACATATGTTGAAGATTTATTGGCGGTTGGTATTCAACCTGTCGGGGTTGCAGACATCGAGGAGTATCACAACTGGGTGAATATCGATGCCAAACTAAACGATGATGTAACAGATGTCGGGGGACGTCAAGAGCCGAACTTGGAAGCGATTGCCGCGCTTGAACCAGATTTGATAATCGGCGTAAAATTCCGTCATGAAGGCATGCTTAAAGAGTTAGAAGGAATCGCACCGACAGTTATTTTCAATCCATATCCAGAGGATGAAAGTGTTGACCATTACCAAGAGATGATTGATACATTTAATGAAATTGCAAAAGCGGTAGGTAAAACGGATGAAGCCAATAAAGTACTCGCTGACCTTAACGCAAAATATGAAGAAGCAAAAGAGAAAATCGAAAACACAGATTTGAAAACGAAAGATATTGTATTGACGAATGCATATACCGGTCCTCAGGCACCAGAAATTTGCGTGTTGACACCGAACTCAATGGCTTCGCAAATCGTTGAAAAAATCGGCTTGAAAAACGTCCATGTACCCGATCAATATGAAATGTTCGGATCCAGCACGTTTAATGTTGAAGGATTAACAAAATACGAAGATGCGAACTATTTATACACTGTTCAAGACGAAGATAATATTTATGAAAACCAACTAAAAGAGAATGCCGTTTGGAAAAACTTGAATTTCGTAAAAGAAGATCGCTTATTTAATCTCGGTGGAGATACTTGGCTATACGGCGGGCCTCTTTCAGCTGAAACATTATTGAATAAAATTGTGGATGCAATGGTAACAAAATAATGGTCAAAACAGCAGGAGGAAAAAGATCCTTTTATATTATGGTTGTCGGTTTTTTTCTGTTGACCCTGCTTTCATTTATTCACTTAACGCAAGGGCAAGCAGATTACACGGTTTCGCAATTGGTTAAAGAAGTATGGATAGAAGGGCGCGTGCAAGACATAGTCCTTTCTTTACGCCTCCCGCGCTTAGTCATTGGGATATTGGCGGGCGGCGCTCTAGCGGTCGCGGGTGCCGTCTTACAGACGTTGACGAATAATCCGTTAGCATCCGCTAGTACGCTTGGCATAAATGCGGGCGCGTATTTCTTCGTGGTAATTTCTATGATCTTTTTTCCCACAGTTCTTGGGAATTTTCCGTTCATTGTCGCATTAGCGGGTGCTGTATTATCCTCAGTTCTTGTTGTGCTACTCGCAGGAAAACAGATGGAACCGGTACGCGTAGCACTGACGGGAATGATTATTTCGTTATTGTTTGCATCATTAACCGGATCGTTGCAATTATTATTTGAGAACCAAACAAACGGATTATTTTTATGGGGCTCGGGGACGCTTGTCCAGTTGAATTGGGACGGCGTGTCATTTGCGGGACCGATTATCGGGATATTTTTCATCATAGCGTTAATTTTATCCAAACCTATGGACACGTTATCGCTAGGTGAGGATATCGCATCGTCACTCGGTCAAAATGTCCGCTTCGTTAAGTTGTTGGCATGGGCTGTCGCAATTGTCCTTGCAGCTGCAACGGTAAGTGTTGTCGGTCCAATTGGTTTTGTTGGTTTAATGGCACCTCATATCGTTCGGATGCTTGGCGTTCGCGGCCACTTTCAAATTTTCCTGCAATCATTTTTGTGGGGAAGTGTCATGTTGATTGGGGCGGAGGTGTTAGGACGCTTAATTCAACCCGGGCAAGAAGTTCCGGTCGGAGCGATGACTGCTTTGATTGGCGGACCTTGGTTATTGTACTTGGCGTGGAAAACTGCGAAAACGCATAGCCGGGGGGATCGTCAAATGGGCGGAACGCTAAAGCCCGTGAGACTTCCTATTGTTGTAACTGTTGTTGTTGTACTTCTTATTGTTGTGATGTCATTCGCTTTATCATTTAACGGTGCCGCTTGGACATTTGAATGGTTGAAACCTGTCATTTGGAATTATCGGGTTCCGCGAGTGTTAACGGCGTTTATCATTGGCGTTATGCTTGCAGTTGCAGGTGTTTTATTGCAAGGGGTCTTACGGAATCCGTTGGCAGATGCCAGTATCTTAGGGGTGACATCGATGGGCGGCGCGGGCGCAATGATGCTTCTTGTGTTATTTCCTGCACTTCCGGTTCAATACATGCCACTTGGCGCAGTCCTCGGTGCGACCATAGCTTTAGGGATCATTTTGGGGACTTCTTGGAAGAATAATTTTCAACCGATGCTCGTTGCATTAATGGGGATTGCAATTTCTGCATTCGGATCGGCTGCGACACAAGTGTTTGTCGTGAAAGCAAAACTTGCTGTTGCGGCTGCACTCGTTTGGCTATCAGGAAGCACCTATGCAAAAGGTTGGGACGATGTTCAACTCGCAGTATTGTTATTTACATTGTTCATAGGACCTGCAATTTATTTGACGCGTAGCTTAGACACATTGACTTTTGGGGATGATGTCGCATCAGGACTGGGATTATCCGTAAAAACAACCCGTGTTTGGGCGTTGGTTATTGGCGTTGCAATAAGTACAGCGGCCGTTTCTATTGTAGGAACTATTGGTTTTGTGGGGCTTGTTGCACCGCATATCGCACGTCGACTAGTTGGATTTCGTCATCTGCCACTTATAATTGTTTCTGGATTATTAGGGGGATTGCTGCTCGTTACTGCAGATTTCGTCGGGCGAATTGTTATTGCGCCGAAAGATATTCCGAGTGGTTTGATTGTTGCGCTAATCGGTACGCCGTACTTGCTTTATTTGCTCCGTAAAATGAAATGAAAAGAGAGCTGCATAATTATATGCGCTCTCTTTTCATTTGTATAAAATTCGTGCTTACATCGCTGTTAATCCCTGGTACCTATTTAACAAAGTATCCAACTCTTGGCTGCATCTGATGACGCTAGGATGAGTAAAGCCAAGATTTTCTGCTTTCATATACATATCTCTTTGTTTCAATTTAATTCTGCCTAAAAGTATTTTTTTTCTCATAGCTCCTCTTTCCTCCATATAATTATTATGCATTTCTCATTAAATTAATAGTAGTTTTTTGACACACACAATTTCCATCATATAATAGCTTTATTGAAAAAAATGTCGAAGCATGTACAAAATATAAATTGTAACAAATTTGTCATAATTGTTAGGAGTAAAGGTATAATTTAAAGTGAAAACCGAGTGAAAATCGAACTAATAATGATTTTCCCGTTTCCTAAAAATATAAACCTATAAAATTATATAATTTCGTGAAATCTTTATTTCACCTCTTCGCTTTAGGAATTTCTCTCCAATTTCGGATGATGATATACTATATGCATTACATAGGAAAGAGGCGCGATGCATGTCTTCAACAACCTGGAATATGAAAACGTTCATGAAAGGCGCATCGATTCTTACGGTATCTGCAATCATCGTCAAGTTGCTCGGTGCTGTTTACAGGGTACCGTTTCAAAACCTTGTCGGTGATAAAGGGTTTTACATTTACCAGCAAGTATATCCATTTATCGGGATTTTTATCGTCTGGACATCATACGGATTTTCGGTGGCCGTGTCTAAACTACTTGCCGAAAGTAAAAATTACGGCCAATCAAGAGCGAAGATGCGGATTGCATTTACTTATTTACTATTTTTATCGATATCATTTTTTATACTATTAACTGTATTCGCTCCGTTCTTCGCCCGTTCAATGGGCGACCCACAACTCGTATCTCTTCTTCGTGCAGGCGCTTATATCGTTCTCTTAATGCCGGCTTTGGCGGTTCTTAAAGGATCGTTTCAATCGGAAGGCCGGATGGTGCCTGTTGCTGTATCTGGAGTCGGTGAGCAGGCATTCCGTGTCGTCGTGATACTTTTGGGCACATGGATTGCCGTACGCGCAGGGGCTTCCTTATATACAGCGGGTGAAATCGCCATGTGGGGTGCAGTTGTCGGAGAATTCGCTGGGGTCGTCATTCTTGCGCTTTATTTCCAAAGAACATTCAAAGGCCCTTTAGAAAAAGTTGACACTTGGCCAGTCATCAAGGAATTAACCATAATCAGTTTGAGCGTCAGCGCAAGTTCACTAATTTTGCTGTTATTTCAGCTTGTCGATTCGTTTACAGTTTTTCAAATCTTGTTATCGAATGGTTTCTTGGAAGAGACAGCTATGGAGACCAAAGGGGTTTATGATCGTGGACAACCTCTCGTGCAAATGGGGATTTTGATAGCATCGACCCTGTCACTAGCGATTGTACCCCTCATCGCACACCACACGACGAAAAATAAGGGGAAAGGGGCGTTGCCGTTTATCCGGCTCACTTTCCGAACGGCTTTTTTATTTGGTTGGGCAGCCACAGCGGGGTTAGCACTTGTCCTTCCATTTGTGAATGAAATGCTATTTGAGACTCGTACAGGGTCCGTTGCGTTGATCATTTTTGCTGTTCAAATTTTTTGGCTTTCCCTCATTCTGCCGTTGACTGCGATGCTTCAAGGTACGGGGAAAGTTAAAGTGCCCGCTCTCCTTCTAATCGGTGGGCTTATTGTGAAAGTGATATCCAACCTCATTCTCGTTCCACTTTACGATATTAACGGGGCGGCGATTGCTGGAAATATCGGTTTTGCATTAATTACACTAGGACTTGTTCTTTATTTTAAAAAAGTCTGGCCAATCCGAATTGCTCCTGTTCGTTTCTATGGCTGGGTCATCGTCGCAACTGTGCTCATGATAGTGGTTGTGTTACCCTGGATGATACTGGCAGATTCGTATATATTTGATGGATTACCAAGTCGGCTTAGCTCAACGATTATTGCGCTCACATCTGTTGGGTCTGGCGCAGCTGTTTTCCTCCTAGTGGTTATGAAATCACGTATAATGGATGAGAGAGAATGGTATCTTCTGCCGTTTGGAAAACGTTTAGCTACATTGCAATTACGACTAACTAAAAGAAAAGGTGAATAACATGCACCCATTAACAATAATCGGCCTCGGCGCCGGTGATCTTGATCAATTATCTTTAGGAACCTATCGAAAATTAAAGAAAGCAAATTTTATCATCGCGCGGACTGATCAACATCCTGCTGTAACGGAATTGAAAGCTGATGGAATTGAGATATTTAGTTTTGATAATGTTTATGAAAAGCATGACTCTTTTCAACTTGTCTACGAAGAAATTGTTGAAAAACTACTTCAGTTATGTATAGAGCACCCAGTGACCTATGTGGTACCGGGACATCCGCTTGTAGCGGAAAAAACCATCCAACTACTTGTGGAGAAAGAACGACAAGGCATAGTCAAACTTGATATTGCAGGAGGAAACAGCTTTCTAGATCCAATTTTCGCAGCCCTTCGGATTGACCCAATCGAAGGCTTTCAACTTTTGGACGGCACGGATATGAAACGTGATGAGGTGAACATGTCGCAACATATTCTCATTGGGCAAGTGTATGATGCATTCATCGCGTCAGAAGTTAAATTGTCACTTATGGAAAAATACGACTATGAACACCTGATAACAATTGTCACAGCAGCAGGTTCTGTTAATGAAAAACTGAGAACCGTGCCATTATTTGAATTGGATCGGGTAACTGAAATCGACAATTTAACCACGGTTTATGTACCACCTGTAGCCGAAATGGAAAAAAGGTTGAAAGAATGGTCGACATTTAGGGAGATTATAGCCAAGCTCCGTGCGCCTGATGGGTGCCCATGGGACCGTGAACAAACCCATGAATCGTTAAAAAAGTTTTTAATTGAAGAAGCGCATGAACTTCTAGAAGCGATTAACGAGGAAGATGATGAAGCTGTTATTGAAGAACTTGGAGATGTTTTACTACAAGTCTTTCTTCATGCGCAAATCGGAGAAGATGACGGCTATTTTGCAATGGAAGATGTCCTTCAAGCAATCGGCTCGAAAATGATTCGCCGCCATCCCCATGTTTTTGGAGATGAACGTGTTGTAAACTCCGAGGAAGTGCTTCAAAACTGGCAGGAAATTAAAAAACGAGAGAAACCCCAGCCGGAATCATTGTTAGACAATCAAAAAAGCTATTCTTCATCGTTGTTAACGTCGATGAATTACCAAAAAGAAGCCGCAAAAGTCGGATTTGATTGGCCGGATATAAACGGTGCATTCGACAAATTTGAAGAAGAATGGCAAGAGTTCCGGATGGAGATAAAAAACGGAACGAAAAGTAGCCAAACCGATGAGCTTGGCGACGTTCTCTTCACGCTCGTTAATCTTGCAAGGTTCTTAAAATTATCACCGGAGGAAGCAATGATCCATGCAAATCAAAAATTTAAAACACGGTTCAACTTTGTAGAAAAAAGTGTGCGAAACGATAAAGGTAATTTTCTGGACTACACATTAGATGAACTCGAGTCATTTTGGCAATTAGCAAAAGAGGAGGGAAAAAATTCATGAGAATAGATAAATTTCTAAAGGTTTCTCGGTTAATAAGACGAAGAACGTTGGCGAAACAAGTAGCCGATCAAGGGAGAATAGAAATTAATGGACAAGTCGCGAAAGCTTCATCAACTGTGAAAGAAGGCGATGAAGTAGCCATTCGTTTCGGGCAAAAAATAGTCACGGTACAAGTTAATATGATTAAAAACACGACGAAAAAAGACGAAGCTGAATCGATGTACAGTTTGTTAGAGGAAAAGGTTGTTGAGTAAATTGAGGAACTTTAAAATTATGGGAATGATTATATCGGTGTTAATCATTGTTTCTATGATTGTTGTAACGATAAAAACAAATTTCATCGCTAAAGATTCTTCAAAGGAGATGGAAGAGTACCCAAGCGGATTAATAGAGGATCTTCCCGACGGTGTTGTGGATGAAAATATAAATACCGAATCAGGCCTTGAAAAGAATGAGCAAGCGCCGGACTTCAAACTAACGACTTTAACCGGAGAAACGGTAAGTTTGTCCGATTATAAAGGAAAGACAGTGATCCTTAACTTTTGGGCATCCTGGTGTCCGCCTTGCAGGGTTGAAATGCCGTATATGGAGAATTACTACGGTGAAAATAAAGATTCAGGAAATGTAGAAATACTTGCTATTAATATGACGAAAACGGAAAGAGGCGGAGGCGATAAAGTAGAAAAAGTTGAAGGGTTTGTCGACGACCTCAACCTTACATTTCCAGTCCTATTGGATGAGGACGGTGAAGTGATGAAGTTATATCAGGTGATGGCCTATCCGACAACGTATATGATAAATCCAGAAGGAATCATCACCGAAGTAGTTATTAGTTCATTGGATGAGGAATTAATAACGGAACTTGTGAACAATAGTCAATAACAAATTGAATAAGTCGTCTGTAGATTGACATGTTTTTTTATCCCCCTGCATAAGATGGCTGTGAACGTACAAGCAGAGGGGGAAGCATATGCATATTCAAACAGACAGTCCAACGTATACAATTCCATCAGGTGATCACGTCGTCACAATGCGCAATCGAAAAAGAATGGACTTAACCTCGGTAAAATCCATCGACCGTTTCGACCATGAAGAATTTCTCGTTCGAACATCTCAAGGGCTCCTGCAAATACGCGGGGAGGAGTTGCGCATTGTACACCTTGACGTCGACAAAGGCCTTCTTACGTTGGAGGGGACAGTTAGCCTTATTCAATACGACGAAGAAGAATCAGAATCGCGGAATTTCCTCCATAAATTATTTGGATGAGTTTATCCGTACAGTTTCTTAGCCTCCTGGCAATGATTGGAACGGGCATTGTGGCGGCGGGATTCATTGATATGATTGGGACTGGTACGGCGCACGCTGGGAAAAAGTCTATTATACGAAGGCGTGCAGCTGTACTTGAAGTGATTGGTTGGATAATTGTTGGTTGTGGGTCATTCTATATTTTATATATCGTCCGGGACGGTGAGTGGCGTATTTACGATCCATTTGCCCAAGTGAGCGGGTTACTTTTGTATACAAGTTTTTTTCATAAACCATTTCGTTTTTTCGGTAGAATCCTATTCGTTTTATTGATAAAACCTTTATGGGTTATAGGCCGCGGCATAGTAAGGATTATTGGTCGAATCATTTATCTTTTTATAAGGATTATTGACTTTCTAATTAACCCTTTTATTTCAATATTCCATAGAATTCATAGAAAACTCTTTAAAAGTAAAGAGAAATGATATATAATCTATGGACTATCGGAATGGGTTCTATTTAGAAAGGAAGTGCTGGGCATGGTACAAAAACAAAACAGAAAGTCTCCTGCTACAATCGCGTCCATTAATAAGGAATATGTCCAATCCCTTCAACAAAAAGTTGATCGGAAGAAAGCACGTAAGGTCCGTTTGTATCGTAGATTAACAGTTTTCGCGGTTGTTGCCCTTTTAATGCTCGGTTATTTTACGCACTCGTTCTTTGAACAAAGAAAAGTTTTGGCGTTAAAAGAACAGGAAAAAACTGAAATGCTTGCCGCGTTAAAAGAAAAAGAAGACGAACAGGAAATGCTGATGAATCAACTTGCAAAACTAGAAGACGATGAGTACATCGCCAAATTAGCAAGGCAGGAATATTTCCTATCGGATGACAATGAAATTATTTTTTCAATGCCAAATAAAAAAGTTGAAGATAAAAAGAAAACAGATGAAAAAGAGTAGTCTTATTGACACTCTTTTTTTTATTGGTTATAGTAGAAGGTAGTATATTGTTTATTTTCAGGACTTGTGAATATGGTTGGAAGGCTTTTTACGAAGCCCGCTTAAATCTTAAGGAGGAGCATTTTTTTTATGTCAATTGAAGTAGATAGCAAGTTACAGGGTAAGGTAACGGGGATTACAAATTTTGGAGCGTTCGTTGAACTACCGAACGGTTCAACAGGCCTTGTTCACATTAGTGAAGTCGCAGACAGCTATGTTAAGGACATTAATGAACATTTTAAAGTCGGCGATATGGTTGAAGTGAAAGTGATGAATGTTGGAGCAGATGGTAAAATTGGATTGTCGATTAGACGAGCAAAACCAGAATCTGAACGTCCACAACGTCCGCAACGCCCACGCCAAGGTGGAGGGGGACGTCCAGGTGGAGGACGCCCAAGTGCTGTTCGTCCGGAAAATTTCGAGCAGAAAATGGCACGTTTCATGAAAGATAGTGAAGAACGTCTTTCTACTTTGAAGCGTGCAACAGAATCTAAACGTGGCGGTCGAGGTGCAAGAAGAGGGTAACTTGCTAGCTGTTTTACAATAAGAAAAATGATTCATATATGTAAGTGGCTGTTAGATTCTATCTGATACGCCACTTTTTGTTATCATTAGAATGAAAACAACGCGGCTTCCATTTGCTTATGGAAGTCGCGTTTTAGGTTTTTGTGATATGTTTTTGGATTGAAACTTTAGTGTTTTTCCGGCAGATCTATTTTCAATAAAAGCCTTGAAAATATGCCTCAGTGTCAAAATTCATTTTGACGAGTTACTCTAGGTTGAAACTATGACCGCAAAGTGCGCGTTCAAGTTTCTTTTCCGGCAGATCTATTTTCAATAAAAGCCTTGAAAATATGCCTTAGTGTCAAAATTCATTTTGACGAGTTACTCTAGGTTGAAACTATGACCGCAAAGTGCGCGTTCAAGTTTCTTATCCGGCAGAACTATTTTCGATAGGTGCCTCGAAAATATGCCTCGAGATCAAAACTTTGTTTTGATGAGTGCTTCTGGGATGAAATTATGAAACGCTTTGCGTTTCAAATTTCTTTAATGACCCCTACGGGATTCGAACCCGTGATACCGCCGTGAAAGGGCGGTGTCTTAACCGCTTGACCAAGGGGCCTTGGTGGAATAGTGAATAGCGTGTCTTTTTATAGGAAGACACGTGTGGAAAGGTCTTTCCGGCAGAACTATTTTCGACAGATGCCTCGAAAATATGCCCCAATCATCAAAATTTCGTTTTGATGAAATCTATAGGGAAGAAAAATCAGGCTAAGTTCGCCTGTTTTTCTTTAATGGCGGCGGAGGGAGTCGAACCCACGACCTTACGGGTATGAACCGGACGCTCTAGCCAGCTGAGCTACGCCGCCATTTTTTCACAACATCTTGTATCTTACTTGTCCAAGTGAAAAATGTCAAGACTCGGTGGAAAAGAAAAATAGTTCGGAAAGAGTCGAAAAGTTTATTAACTTTGATACCACGAACAGACAAATTATTTTCCGCTCCCTATGTATACTCAAACATACGTCGGCATAGGGGGAATGGAAAATGAAGTTAACGGGGAATATTGAAAGACCGATTACCCAAACGGTGAGGATGAATATCGGGGAAATCAAGAAAAAGAAAACGCATATCATGATGGCAACTTTGTTTTTACTTGGGTCGTTTTTCTTGGCACAAGCAGTGTTGTTCGATGCCGCGGTACCATTTTTCTTGCCTGTTTGGGCATTGGCGGCTGCGCGCTTTCGTAAATATTTGATCTGGGTCTTTATCGGAGGGATGGCGGGGAGTGCTTTTCTAGGGGTTGGACAAGCGTTTATCCATTTGTTCCAACTTATTCTTTTCACCACGGTTATTCGGCATCGGATTTCTCAGAAGTCTATACAAATAACTGTTGCCCTTTGTATTCTAATGGTTCAGTTCGGCTGGCAGTTAATTATGTATGCCGGTAAAATACCGTTAGATATTCAGTTGTTGATTGGCTATGAAGTGATCCTTGCCTTATTTATGACATTCTTTTTATTTGTTGCATTTCCGCCTGAGAATCGTATCTTTTTTGGACAATGGTCGAATGAGCGGTTAGGTGCTGCAGTTGTAATTGGAGCTATGGCGCTGACTGGGATGAAAGGTGTGGCATTTGGATATATATCAGTTGCTGGCGTTCTTATTCATTTAACGATTCTTTTAGCTGCTTCTACAGGTGGTCTTTTATTTTCAACGACGGTGGCGATGATTATTGCTGCGATTATCGGAATCGCGGAGTTATCATTCGCCGGAATGATTGCAGTATATGGTATGACTGGATTTTTTGCGGGTGCGATGAAGCGGTTTGGCAAGCTTGGGATTGCTGTTGGCGGTGGAGTCGTTTCCCTCTTTTTCTTTTTGTACGACTTGACCTTGCCAATTGATAGCACCCACTTCTATACAATTGGTTTGGCAACTGTTATCTTTTTGTTAATTCCAAAGAAAAAAACGCAACCACTGAAAAAAATACTGTTCCCGGAAGTGATTGATAACTCAAAGAAAAGGCAGGAGTGGGTTTCTGAACGACTTGATGAACAGCTGAATGATTTTCAACAGTTTGCAGAGTTTATGTCATCGTTAGTTGAAGAACGGGAGTTGGGGCATGGCAATCCGGAAAATGTAGCGCTGAAAACCCCAACAGTTTGCAACTCTTGTTTTCGCTATGCGAAATGCTGGGAAAGTGAAGATGATGATATGGCGCGGCTGATTAATGAATGGGAAGCATCCTATTCATTAACAAAAAAATCGGCACGACACCGGGTTGAAGAAAAAATTAAGTATAAATGCATACGCTTTACTGGGCTCACTGTTGAACTGGAAGAAACGTCAGCCAATCGTTTGTTAAGCGGACAACTGCAACACGGGAGAAAAATGCTTGCGCTTCAATTAAGAGATTTAAGTACCCATCTTGATAAATTGATGAAAGAGATTAAAGGTGATTTATCTGTTCATATTACAGCGGAGGAGGAACTGGGGAAACAATTGGATCGGCAAGGAATTGAACATTTTCAAATAGATGTTTTGTCGGAAGAGCGGGGGGCGCGCAAAATTGTTTGCAGTCTTCCAGAGACAAAGTCTGATTTCGAAACCGACACCATGGTTGCGGAACGATTAATACTACCAATTCTAGAAGACTTATACGAAGAACCTTTTCAAGTTCAAAAATCTGTCGTAAAGCATGAACCGTTTACGCATATTCGCGTCACGCTTACATCAGCGGTCCGCTATTTGTTTGAGTATGGGATTGTTGCGACATCCGGTGAGAAGTCATTTCGTGCGGGAGATGCCTATGAGGTATTTCAAATTCATGAAGGGTTAACGGCCGTTCTATTATCCGATGGTATGGGGCAGGATATAAACGCCTATCGGGAAAGTCGTAAAGTAATCCGTTTGATGAGGGAATGTCTTAATCGTAAAATGGATCCTGAAACTGCCATGCACACACTCCATTATATGATGTCCTTAAATGGGTTGGATGATATGTATGCAACCATCGATCTTGCTTTGATTGATTTGCAGGAAGGCAAGTTGTGGGCATGGAAAGCGGGTTCTATGAGTACTTATATTAAACGAGGGAATGAATATTTTAGAATTGACAGTATGTCTGTCCCGGTTGGTTTTCTTCCATCATTTTCCGTCAAAGCTAAACAAGTAAAACTAAAGGCGGGCGATATGTTAGTGATGATGACCGATGGAATGTTTCAAGGAGATGTATCACTCGAGTTACAAGAAAAAGCACTTTACGGTATACTTGGGAAATACGGAAATATGCATTGCGAAGACGTGGCGAATCGAGTCGTCAATGAATTAGAAAGGCGGTTTCGAGCTGTTGAAGACGATCGAACGGTACTGGTTATGAAAATCGATCACGTTCTTCCGGAATGGTCGAGTTTTACCCCCTATTCGCAGGTTGCTGCTCGATAAAAGCTGAAGGTAGGTGGCTTGGTGGACAGTTTTAACGATACAATACTTCAATTTATAAGAGGGAAACGTCTTTTAAAAGCAAGAGATTGCGTCCTCGTAGCATGTTCAGGAGGCGTGGATTCGATTGCACTTCTTCACTTTCTTGCGGTGCACCGTGAGGAATTGGCTATTGAGGTTGCTGCGATTCATGTAGACCATATGTTGCGAGGAAATGAATCTGCTTTGGAAGGTGACGTTGTAAACGACCTTTGCAAACGACTAAATATCCCTTTTTACGGTGGACGAGTACCGGTGCCTGAAATTCTCGAAGAAGAAGGGGGCAATGTGCAAGCGGTATGCCGTGAGGGAAGGTATAATTTATTCGAAAAAATGTTGAGTGAAAAAGAATATAATGTCCTGGCTACGGGACATCATGCAGAAGACCAACTTGAAACGGTGTTAATGCAAATGACGAAGGGGGTTGTACCTTCAGGCATCCCGATGAAAAGGGAAATAGGCCAAGGTATGATCATTCGTCCCTTTCTACCAGTAACGAAAGAAGCACTTTATGCGTACGTGAAGGAAAATAACTTAAGGTTTTGCGAAGACCCTAGTAATCATAGTGATGCTTATATGCGAAATCGTTTTCGAAGACACGTTATCCCACATATGATGAGTGAAAATCCAAAAGTGCCGGAAAGGGTTGCCGAAATGGCTGGGAAGTTACAAGAGGATGAGGCATTTCTGTGGGCTACAGCGGAAGAACAATTAGGCAAGATAATTGGTTTTACGGAAGAGGGTCTGCCGACAATAAGCAAACAATCATTTGGAAGCATGCCAACTGCTTTACAAAGGCGAATGATTAAACTACTATTAGATTATCTTTATGATAATTATAAAGTCCACGTTCGTTATAAATATACACTCATCGACCAGTTGTTACATCATCTCGGATCTGAGGATGGAAACGTCTCGATTCATCTCCCATTAGGTTATCGGTTTGTAAGAGAATACGACAAGTTAACCTTCGCAAAAGAAGATAACCTGTCAAGTGCTTCAGCAATGATAAAAGTCATGCCAAAAGGTGAGAAAACGGATTGGTTAAATGGTGGCTGGATTTATTG
Source organism: Sporosarcina sp. 6E9 (assembly GCF_017921835.1). NCBI lineage: Bacteria > Bacillati > Bacillota > Bacilli > Caryophanales > Caryophanaceae > Sporosarcina > Sporosarcina sp. 6E9. The sequence continues at coordinate 41,418 of NZ_JAGEMN010000009.1, forward strand.
GGCGGAGATTGATGAGACAAGACCAGATTTACTTGTCCAAGCTAAGGAAATCAGGTATTTTACTTTACTCGATGATGCATTGCCGCTTTCGGTCAGGCAAAGAAAAGAAGGCGACAGGATGTTATTAACTGGGATGACAAATCCTAAACGGTTATCAAGGATATTTATCGATGAAAAAGTGATGTTGTCATTACGTGACGAGTTGCCAGTTATCGTTACAAATAATGATGATGTATGTGCAGTACCAGGTTTACGTTACGGCGCCTCGTTTTCCAAGAACAGGCTAACGACGAGCCGGTACATATTTATTTTAGGGAAGTATTAAGCCATTACTGAGGAGGAATCTCGATGCTCGCCAAAGACATTGAAGAAGTACTAATTACGGAAGAAGAAATTCAACAAAAGATTGATGAGCTAGGTGCCGCGCTTACTGAAGAGTATAAAGATAAGTTTCCGCTTGCGATTGGTGTACTTAAAGGTGCCCTGCCATTCATGAGTGATCTTATTAAACGCATTGATGCTTATATTGAGCTCGATTTTATGGATGTGTCAAGTTACGGGAATGCAACTGTATCATCCGGTGAAGTGAAAATCGTGAAAGATTTGAATACAAGCGTCGAGGGTAGAGACGTATTAATCATTGAAGATATTATTGATAGCGGAAAAACGTTAAGTTATCTTGTTGATTTAATGAAGTATCGAAAAGCAAACTCCATTAAGATTGTTACGCTACTTGACAAGCCAACGGGTCGGAAAGTTGACCTAGAAGCCGATTATATCGGTTTTAACGTTCCGGATGCTTTCGTTGTCGGGTATGGTCTAGACTACATGGAGAAATATAGAAATCTATCTTATATCGGAGTATTGAAAAAAGAAATTTACTCTTTTTGAAGCTTTCCGAACCTCCCCAATATAGGGGGTATAGGAACGCTTTTTTTGCGCAACAATTATAAGGCGTTTTCTTTGTAGATTGAAGATTACTTATGGTAAGATTTACAATAGTTTTCTGTTTAATGAAATGAGGAGGCCTAGGGATGAATCGAATACTTCGATACTTTCTACTATATGGACTAATCTTCCTGGCTCTAATGGGGATATTTGGTTCACTGAATAAAACAAACCCGAAAATAAAGCCGATCACTTACAATGAATTTCGGCTAGCACTCGAAGAAGGAAATGTAAAAAGCGCCACAATTCAGCCCGACCAACTCATCTATGAAGTTAAAGGTGAGATGAAAGGCTATAAAGATGGCGAAACCTTTATAACAAATATTCCGCAGTCACATGATGCACTGCTAAATGATATTGATGAGGTAGCAGCGTCACAGTCTGTTAAAATTGAGTATTTAAAAGCACCGGAGACAAGCGCGCTAGTATCATTTTTCACCGGACTCGTTCCATTTATCATTATTATTATTCTGTTCTTCTTCCTGTTGAATCAGTCACAGGGCGGTGGCGGCGGTAAAGTAATGAATTTCGGTAAAAGTAAGGCGAAGCTTCATACGGATGATAAAGAAAAAGTAAGTTTCGATGACGTTGCAGGAGCAGACGAGGAAAAAGCAGAACTTGTCGAGGTAGTTGATTTCCTGAAAGACGCACGAAAGTTTAAAGAGGTTGGCGCACGTATACCACAAGGGATTTTACTTGTCGGACCACCTGGTACAGGTAAAACGTTGCTTGCGCGTGCAGTTGCTGGTGAAGCCGGCGTACCATTCTTCTCAATTTCAGGTTCTGATTTTGTTGAGATGTTTGTCGGGGTCGGAGCATCACGTGTTCGTGATCTTTTCGAAAATGCAAAGAAGAATGCACCATGTATTATTTTTATTGATGAAATTGATGCGGTTGGACGTCAACGTGGCGCAGGGCTTGGCGGCGGACATGATGAACGTGAACAAACGCTTAACCAATTACTCGTTGAAATGGATGGTTTCGGTGAAAACGAAGGAATCATTATTGTAGCGGCAACGAACCGACCAGACATTTTGGACCCAGCACTTCTTCGTCCAGGTCGATTTGACCGTCAAATTACAGTCGGTCGCCCGGATGTAAAAGGTAGAGAAGCGGTTCTTCAAGTGCATGCGCGCAACAAGCCGTTTGACGACTCAGTGAATTTAAAAGCACTTGCTCAACGTACACCAGGTTTCTCAGGTGCAGATCTTGAAAACTTGTTAAACGAAGCTGCACTTGTAGCTGCAAGACGTGATAAAAAGAAAATTGACATGTCGGATATTGATGAGGCAACGGACCGTGTAATTGCAGGACCTGCAAAAACAAGCCGAGTGATCTCTAAAAAAGAAAGAAATATTGTAGCATTCCATGAAGCGGGCCACGTTGTTGTCGGACTCATTCTTGATGAAGCGGATATTGTGCATAAAGTTACAATCGTACCTAGAGGCCAGGCAGGCGGTTATGCGGTTATGCTTCCGAAAGAAGATCGCTACTTTATGACGAAGCCGGAACTACTTGATAAAATTTCTGGACTTCTTGGTGGACGTGTTGCAGAAGAAATTGCACTCGGTGAGGTTTCTACCGGTGCGCATAACGACTTCCAACGTGCCACTGGAATTGCAAGGTCAATGGTGACGGAGTACGGAATGAGTGATAAACTCGGCCCGTTACAGTTCGGTCAATCCCAAGGTCAAGTCTTCCTTGGCAGAGACTTCAGTTCTGAACAAAATTACTCCGAATCGATTGCATATGAAATTGATCAAGAAATGCAACGCATCGTTAAAGAAGAATATGAGCGTACGAAACAAATACTGACAGAAAATCGTGCATTGCTTGATTTAATTGCTACGACTCTTCTAGAAGTAGAAACGCTTGATGCGGAACAAATCAACCATTTGAAAGATCATGGGACATTACCAGAGCGTCCATATGACAATAATGGAAAAGATACAGACAAAACGGAGTCAAATAAAAGAGATGATAATACCATCTCTGATTCAACAGGCGCTCCATCAGATCCGTCAATTGCTAATTTGCCAAATGAACGGGAGTATGAAAGCCCACCAAATCCGTTTGACGAAAAACGAAGAGATTAAAAAAATGAAAGCTGGCCCTTTTTGAAGCGGTCAGCTTTTTTTTATTCAAACTTGAAAATTTGAAGTTAGCGAGGGAATCCCAAATGATCTTAGTGATGGATACAGGAAATACAAATATTGTCCTCGGTGTTTATGACCAAGGAACACTCAAATACCATTGGCGCATGGAAACGTACCGCCAAAAAACAGAAGACGAATATGCGATGCAAGTAAAATCCTTATTCACGCACGTTGGTTTAACCTTCGAAGAGATTAACGGAATTATCATTTCGTCCGTCGTACCACCGGTAATGTTCCCCCTTGAACAAATGTGTAGTAAATATTTCAACATCAAGCCGCTAATTGTCGGTCCGGGGATAAAAACGGGTTTGAATATCAAATATGAAAATCCGCGCGAGGTTGGTGCAGATCGAATCGTGAATGCCGTTGCAGCCATCGAGGAATATGGAAGTCCACTTATCATAGTCGATTTTGGAACAGCAACGACCTACTGTTATGTCAATGAAAGCGGAGGTTATATGGGCGGAGCAATTGCGCCGGGGATTGGCATTTCAATGGAAGCCCTGTTTGATCGCGCTTCTAAACTTCCCAGAATTGAATTAGCGCGCCCTGATAACGTCGTTGGAAAAAACACGGTAGCCGCAATGCAGGCAGGAATTGTCTTTGGTTATGTCGGACAAGTTGAAGGTATCGTTGCCCGCATGAAAGCACAAAGTAAAGAAGAGCCAACTGTTATCGCAACAGGCGGCCTAGCAGATCTTATCGCTAGTGAAACAACTATCATTGATGTAGTCGATAACTTCTTAACGCTTAAAGGGTTACACCTAATTTATCAACGAAACGTATAAAATATTGAACCGATTTTAAAGGAGTAGATAATAATGAAAGATTATTTAGTAAAAGCATTGGCGTTTAATGGAACAATCCGGGCATATGCTGTCCGTTCAACAGACACGATTTCCGAAGTACAAAAACGCCATGATATATGGCCAACTACAAGCGCGGCTCTGGGTCGATCGATGTCGGCAGCAGTTATGATGGGCGCAATGCTAAAAGGTGAAGATAAATTAACGATTAAAATTGAAGGAGATGGACCCATCGGACCGATGGTAATTGACTCCAACGCTCACGGGGAAGTACGCGGCTATGCATCCAATCCTGATGTTCACTTTGAATTAAATGAAATGGGTAAACTAGACGTCAAACGTGCTGTTGGAACTTCTGGAATGCTAACAGTCGTAAAAGATTTGGGTCTTCGTGAATTTTTCACAGGCCAAGTTCCGATCGTCTCTGGGGAAATTGCCGAAGACTTTACGGAGTATTTTGTTGTATCTGAACAAGTTCCGTCGGCCGTTGCGCTAGGCGTGCTCGTTAATCCGGATAATTCGATAAAAGCGGCGGGTGGATTTATCATTCAAGTCATGCCGGGTGCAACTGATGAAACAATTGGTATCTTAGAAGAGCGAATCGCGAATATGGAACCGATATCGACAATGATTGATGGTGGATTATCCCCTGAAGAAGTATTAAGTTCAGTTCTTGGAGCTGAAAATGTAGAAATCCTTGACATGGTGGATGTTTCATTCAAATGTAATTGTTCAAAAGAACGCTTTGGCAATGCAATCATTGGCCTGGGTGAAAAAGAAATTCGTGAAATGATAGCAGAAGACGGCCAAGCCGAAGCAAATTGCCATTTTTGTTTGGAGTCTTATGTATATGATAAAGAGGAATTGGAAGGGTACATCCATGAGATTCAATCGCGGTCATAAAGAGGACCCGGAGAAAATTGGAACACGTAGATTGAAAGCGAAACCGCTTTTAATTGTAATCGGTATTCTGTTATTCAGTAATTTATTATGGTTTATCGCCTGGAAAGTAACGGATAAATCATGGGAAACCGGTGAAGTAGTTGCCACCGTCGACGGTAAAACGATTAAGCGTGAAACCTGGATGGCGGCAATGGAAGAAAAAATCGGCCGTGAAACGTTATTAGAACTCGTCAATAATAAAGTTATGGAAGCGGCAGCCAAAAAGTATAAAATAAAAGTTTCCGATAAAGAAATCGATCTGGAACTTGCGCTTATTCATTCATTGGACGATCAGATTCACATGGGCATGACCACCGAACAAGAGCGAGAAAAAATCAGCGCTTCGATGATTCTAGAAAAGATTCTGACAAAAGATATTGTCGTTAGCGATGAGGTGATTCAGGCAAGTTATGATGCTAATGCCGATTTATATAATATTGCGAGTGCTTACCGCACAGCAATTATAGTTCTTGCGTCAAAAGATGAAGCAGAGAATGCATTATATGAATTAAATGAAGGTTCGAGTTTTAACATATTGGCAAGAGAACGTTCAATCGATGCTTCATCAGCCAGTCTTGGCGGTGATCTCGGGTATATTAGCGAGAAAAAAGACTCCATCGATCCTGCGGTCATTAAAACAGCATCATCATTAAAACCTAATACAACGAGCGGAGTTATCTCCCTTTCAGATGGAAAATTTGCGATACTCCATGTTAGTGATGTCATGAAAGGGAAAACTTTTAAATTAAAAGAAGTAAAAGATCATATCAAGCGCAATCTCGCGATGGAACAACTAACTGAAACGGTCAGTATGGAAGACTTTTGGAAGGAATTCGATACTAGCTGGTTTTATCGCGAATAAAACTACTAAACTAGCAAAAACCATCTATTAGATGGTTTTTGTTGTTTTTAGGATTACTTACGGTGGGAGGGGGAAGATATAGGTAAATATATTTGACACTATGCACACTATCGTAGTAGGATTAATAGTATAAAGCATATCAAAATAGTAGGGATTAGGAGAGGGTACTATGACTATCGTTGGGAACTCAGTTGCGGATTTAGTGGGAAAGACACCGCTCGTTAAAATGAATCGAATGACAGGTGCCGAAGACGCAGATGTTTATTTGAAGTTAGAATATTTTAACCCGGGTTCTAGTGTCAAGGACCGGATTGCGCTGGCCATGATTGAAGAAGCTGAAAAGTCCGGTGAATTGCAAGCGGGTGGCACAATCATCGAGCCGACAAGTGGAAATACAGGAATTGGGTTGGCAATGATTGCAGCAGCAAAAGGGTATAAAGCAGTATTAGTCATGCCGGATACGATGAGTACCGAACGCCGAAACCTATTACGTGCATACGGTGCAGATTTGGTCTTGACGCCAGGCGCTGAAGGAATGAAAGGCGCTATCGCAAAAGCGGAAGAGTTGGCAAAAGAAAAAGATTGGTTCATGCCTCAACAATTCAACAATGAAGCGAATCCTGAAATTCACCGGCTAACAACAGGTCCTGAAATTGCAGATGCGCTAGACCGCGTAGACGCATTTATTTCAGGGATTGGAACGGGTGGTACAATTACTGGTGCTGGAAGCGTGCTAAAAGAACGTTTTCCAGACGTGAAAATTGTTGCCGTTGAACCGACAGATTCTCCTGTTTTGTCAGGCGGGCAACCAGGGCCACATAAAATTCAAGGGATTGGTGCAGGTTTTGTACCGAAAGTACTTAATACGGATATTTACGATGAAATAATTCTTGTATCAAATGATGAATCTTACGAAACAGCAAGACGCGCGGCACGTGAAGAAGGGATTCTCGGCGGGGTTTCCTCAGGAGCTGCTATTTTTGCAGCGCTTCAAGTTGCGAAAAAGCTTGGTAAAGGAAAAAAAGTAGTCGCTATTCTTCCGTCAAATGGCGAACGATACTTAAGTACGCCGCTCTATCAATTTGAAGACCAATAAGTTGCAGGAAGAAGGAGTAAACTTGCTCCTTCTTTTTTTATGCACAAAACGTTAAGATAGGAGTATCAATCGGTACAGGGAGGAAAATAAAACATGACACGACAAGTACCGGCCTTCACGGCTACCCCAATGACAAAAGATCAGTTTTTCACTGCCTACCAACAACTGGCATATGAAAAGCAGGCGCACATCCTTCTGGAAAGTGGACGCGGCGGCAACTTGTCAATTGCTGGTATTAACCCATTAGCTACACTTCGGGCATTAGATGGTCATCGATTAAAAATCACATGGCGTGATGGTGCCGAAGAAATTAAAGAAGGCGACCCACTGGAAGAACTTACTCAATTTGTTGCAGCTTATGAGGTGGATTTCAATCCGGAGCTTCCTGAATTTCAAGGTGGTGTAGCTGGATTTATTAGTTATGACTACGTTCGAAGATATGAAAACATACCAAACGACACGATAGATGTTTTAAAAACACCAGATTTATTCTTTTATTTATTCGACGAGTGGGTAGTGTTTGATATCCATGCAGAAACTGCTTATTTCATTACACTTCCAGGTAGTGGAATAAATCCAGCAAATGTCGAGACAAAATGGGTGGAAGCAGCAAAAACTAAAGTTGAATTCGTGAAAACTGCTACGGAATCATCAGATGAACTTGAAGTATCCGTTACCGGACCACAATTTGAGAAAATGGTTGAAGATGTACAGGAATATATCGCAAAAGGTGAAGTCATTCAAGTAAACCTTTCTGTTAGGCAATCGAAACCATTAACAACCCATCCGCTAGCCATGTATGAAGCGCTACGGTCAGTCAATCCATCTCCGTACATGGCCTCAATGGGTGCTCCTGAGTTTTCGGTTGTATCAAGTTCGCCGGAATTGCTACTGCAAAAACGTGGTAATGAATTAAATACGCGACCAATTGGCGGAACTAGACCTAGAGGCGTCACAGACGAAGAAGATAAAGCCTTCGAAAAAGATCTTTTATCGGATGAAAAAGAAAAAGGCGAACACATCATGCTAGTCGAGTTGGAAAAAGAAGACCTTGAACGAGTCTGTAAATCTAAAACGGTGGAAACCAACGAGTTCATGGTTGTTGAACGCTATTCACATGTCATGCACCTCGTATCGAATGTCCGTGGAGTAGTCGCTGACGACCTTTCAAATGCCGATGTCGTAAAAGGGGTTTTTCCTGGTGGTACAATTACAGGTGCACCGAAACTACGTACAATGGAAATTATCGAAGAACTTGAGTCGGAGCGAAGAGGTTTATATACAGGAACAATCGGTTGGTTCGGTTTCAATGGAGATTTCGAATTGAACGTAGTTATTCGTACGGCATTTATTCAAGACGGAGTCGCACATATTCAAGCGGGTGCCGGGTTAGTCGCCGATTCAATCCCGAAAAACGAATATATCGAGTCATTGGCAAAAGGAAAGGCGCTATGGCAAGCCAAAGCGATGGCGGAGAAATAAAGGAGGTCTATTCGATGTTGTGTTGGATGAACGGTGAATTTGTGAAAGCGAAAGATTTAAGGATTTCTCCGTTCGACCACGGATTTTTATACGGCGTTGGATTTTTCGAAACGTTTCGTACCTATGACGAACACTTATTTTTATTTCAAGCCCATATGGATCGTCTAAAAACGGCGCTCTCCGAATACCGGATTGCGATGCCGTATGAAAATGAAGATATAATAGACGCTGTTCGAAAACTAAATGATTCCGCGGGTACAGATGGCTATTTCCGTCTTAATGTATCGGCCGGGGTTCACGATATTGGCTTGGCGCCATCTTCTTATGAGACGCCGACCGTGATTTTATTCAGAAAAGAATTACCCGTCACTAACGCTGGTGCAGAAAAAGAGGGAATATGGCTTGATACAACTCGGAATGATCCGGAAAGTGCATTGCGCCACAAATCGCATAACTTTCTCAATAACGTCCGTGGAAGACTCGAGCTACCCTCGTTAAAAGAACACGAAGGTTTATTTCTTAACAAAGAAGGATTTGTCGCAGAAGGCGTGACGTCCAATGTGTTTTGGATAAAAGACGGAGAATTATTTACACCTGCGATTGAAACGGGGATTTTACCCGGAACAACCCGAGCAATTGTCATGGAAATTGCGGAAATGGATGGAATGACTGTGAATGAAGGGTTTTACACTCAAAAAGTCGTTGAAGCGGCGGACGAACTATTCGTCACGAATGCTATCCAAGAAATTGTGCCAATAGGAAGTATTGGTGAAATATCATTACCAGGAGCGACTGGAGTTTATTATCAAAAACTGCACAACTTCTATAGAAAAGCCATTGAAGTTATGAAAGAAGGTACCAACTAATGGAATTAGCAAATGCGAAAGCAGTTTACCATTTCGGAGAGGTTGAATTTGACTTCCGGAAAGAAACGGTTGTCATGGGAATTTTAAACGTAACACCCGATTCGTTTTCTGACGGAGGAAAGTACGGGCGAATTGATAGTGCCCTGAAACATGCGGAAGAAATGATACAAAACGGCGCAAAAATCATTGACATTGGTGGTGAATCAACGCGACCTGGACACGAACCAGTTTCAATAGATGAGGAACTTGAACGTACTGTGCCGATTATCGAGGCAATCACTCGCGAGTTAAATTGCGCAGTTTCAATTGATACATATAAAGCGGCGGTTGCGGATGCGGCCCTAAAAGCGGGTGCGCACATTATTAATGATGTATGGGGTGCCAAACGCGAACCGGAAATTGCGAAGGTTGCTGCGCGTCATAATTCACCAATCATATTAATGCACAATCGAGAACAAGTGGATTATGATGGCCCCTTAATGGATGAAGTAATTGCTGATTTGATTGATAGCATTGATATTGCACTGAATGCAGGCGTCACTCAGGATAATATTTGGTTAGACCCTGGTATCGGATTCGCAAAAGATACGGAACAAAATATTGTGGTCATGCAAGGATTACAGAAAATCGCGGAATTAGGATATCCACAATTACTTGGAACTTCACGGAAGTCAATGATTGGCAATGTTTTAAATTTGCCGGTTGAAGAACGTCTTGAAGGAACGAGCGCAACGATTTGTTATGGGATTGAAAGAGGCTGTCACATCGTACGCGTTCATGATGTAAAAGAAATTGAACGTGCGGTTAAAATGATGGATGTATTAACAGGTAAGTCTATATATAAGGGATAGGAGCATGCCAATTGGATTATATTCATTTAAACGAAATGGAGTTTTACGGTTACCACGGTGCATTGCCGGAAGAGACGAAGCTTGGTCAGCGTTTTCGTGCGACAGTATCACTTGCAACAAACCTTGAAGAAGCTGGGAAAACGGATGATCTTGATAAAACGGTAAATTACGCGGAAGTCTATGAGCTCTGTAAGGAAATCATTGAAGGGGCGCCTAAAAAGCTAATTGAAGCAGTCGCAGAGAAAATTGCTGGAGATTTACTAAGTCGTTATTCGACTAAAGTGACAGGAGTGCGTGTGGTTCTCATTAAACCAGATCCCCCAATCGCTGGACATTATATATCCGTTTCCGTAGATATTACACGGGGAGATTTCAAGTGAACAGTGCATTCATCTCAATTGGATCGAATATCGGTGAGCGATTGCTTCATTTGAAAGACGCTGTGCGTGCACTTCATACGTATAATGAGGTGTCGGTTTTGTCGGTGTCATCTGTTTATGAAACAGCGCCTGTTGGATATACAGACCAAGATGACTTTTTAAATATAGTCATTGAAATTAGAACGTCGCTTGACGCTTATAAATTGCTGGCGGTTTGTCAGGAAATCGAGCATGAATTAGGTCGCGTACGCACAGTGAGGTGGGGGCCGCGAATTGTAGACCTTGACATCTTGCTTTATAATAACGACAATATTAAAGCGGAGAACTTGATCATTCCACATCCGCGGATGTATGAGCGTGCATTCGTTCTTATACCACTTCTTGAAATTGCACCAGAAATTGTGCATCCGGTTACCGAACGATTTTATTCCGAAGAGGCGGCAGTTCGCGGTCGCGGTGTTTTACTTAAGCAGAAAGTTAATGGCGTCGAAGACTTTATTCAATAAAAGAAATGCGTAAGCACGCCGCCTGGTATTTAAAAGGCATTCGAGGCAATGATGAAGCATGAGCAGGCGGAACTTGCTGGAAGTGCTGTCTAATTCTAATGGTTTCGAGCTGCCGCGAATTGTGGTAGCTCTTTTCTTTGTGTACAATAGGTACATATTAAAAAATATACGATTTTAATTTATTAGAGGAGTGAACGAAATGTCCAATCTTGACGATTTAAATGACCAACTTCTGGTGAGACGACAGAAGATGTTAGATATAAGGGAAAGCGGACTCGATCCGTTCGGTTCGAAGTTTGAACGAACACATTTATCTGAGGAAATCCACGAGAAATATGAAGGCTTTACGAAAGAAGAATTAGAAGAAGCTTCATATGAAGTGAAGGTTGCAGGACGCATCATGACGAAGCGTGGAAAAGGAAAAGCAGGATTTGCTCACCTTCAAGATCTAGGTGGCCAAGTTCAAATCTATGTACGACAAGATGCTATTGGAGAAGAGGCGTACAAACTATATACAAGTACTGACCTTGGGGATATCATCGGCGTTGCTGGTACAATCTTCAAAACAAATGTCGGTGAACTATCGATTAAGGTGAAAGAGTTTACATTCTTAACGAAAGCACTTCGCCCTTTACCTGAGAAATTTCACGGTTTACAAGATATCGAACAACGTTACCGTCAGCGCTACCTAGATTTGATTTCAACGGAAGGTAGCAAAGAGACGTTCATCTTACGCAGTAAAATAATCCAATCGATGCGACGTTACCTGGATGATCAAGGTTTCTTAGAAGTTGAGACGCCAATGCTGCATGCAATTGCGGGTGGTGCCTCCGCGCGCCCATTCATTACCCATCATAATTCATTAGATATGACCCTTTATATGCGTATCGCGATTGAACTTCATCTAAAGCGATTAATCGTTGGTGGTCTTGAGAAGGTATATGAAATTGGACGTGTATTCCGAAACGAAGGAACTTCAACTCGTCATAATCCTGAATTTACAATGATTGAACTGTATGAAGCGTACGCTGATTACGAAGACATCATGGCACTTACCGAAAATTTAGTTGCACATATTGCTCAAGATGTACTTGGTACAACAGAAGTTACCTATGGAGAAGATGTCATAGATTTAGCGCCAGGTTGGAAAAGACTTCATATGGCGGATGCTGTTAAAGAGTATACGGGTGTAGACTTTTGGAACGAAATGACGAAAGAAGAAGCTCACGCACTAGCGAAAGAACATGGCGTTGAAGTAACGGCGATGATGGAAGTTGGACATGTACTTAATGAATTCTTCGAGCAAAAGGTAGAAGAAGAGTTAGTGCAACCAACATTTATCTACGGACACCCAGTAGAGATTTCTCCACTTGCGAAAAAGAATCCTAAAGATGAGCGTTTTACCGACCGATTCGAATTATTTATCGTGCGTCGTGAACATGCGAATGCCTTCACGGAACTTAATGATCCAATCGATCAACGTCAACGTTTTGAAGCGCAGCTCGTTGAAAAAGAACAAGGGAACGATGAAGCGCATGATATGGATGAAGACTTCATTGAAGCACTGGAGTACGGGTTACCACCAACAGGAGGACTTGGAATCGGAATTGATCGCCTTGTTATGTTGTTAACGAATGCACCATCAATACGGGATATTCTTCTTTTCCCACAAATGCGTCCGCGAGACTAACTTCATTAAAGGGTTAACTCTGTGTTAGATAGAAATCAATAATGTTCAGTGTACGGCTCCTGCCTACTTTGCTTTCTGCATTGCAAGCAAAGTAGGTAGAGGCATCTACGCTTAGTAGATTTGTTTAAAATGGCCTCCATCGTGCGAAGCCATAACTAGTTGGTTTCGCATGTTTTTCCTGTTAGATGATAAAAAGTTTTAAAAAAGGGTTGCATTACTAAATGCATGGTGTTATAGTTATGAATGTCGCCAAAACGACCACATAAACGACGAAAAAGAAATTATAAATAGTTGTTGACACGGTCGAATAAGTTTGGTACGATATAAGAGTTGCTGTCGAGAGATGGTGACGCAGAAGATAATATGTAAGCGAAATTCATGCTTATATAATGAACCTTGAAAACTGAACAGCAAAACGTCAAGATATAACGTTTCGTTAAATCGAAACAAAAGCGAATCTTCGGATTCGAAGTCAGCAAAATGAAACTCGAGCTATTCAAGTTTCTCTATTATGGAGAGTTTGATCCTGGCTCAGGACGAACGCTGGCGGCATGCCTAATACATGCAAGTCGAGCGAATG
>NZ_JAGEMN010000010.1 GCF_017921835.1 Sporosarcina sp. 6E9
TCCATAATAGAGAAACTTGAATAGCTCGAGTTTCATTTTGCTGACTTTGAATCCGAAGATTCGTTTTTGTTTCGATTTAACGAAACATTATATCTTGACGTTTTGCTGTTCAGTTTTCAAGGTTCATTATATAAGTATGAATTTCGCTCACATATTATCTTCTGCGTTACCATCTCTCGACAGCAACTCTTATATCATACCAAACTTACTTGACCGTGTCAACAACTATTTATAATTTCTTTTTCGTTGTTTATGTGGTCGTTTTGGCGACATTCATAACTATAACACCATACATTTAGTAATGCAACCCTTTTTTATAAAAAGAACGCTAAAGCACATATTGATACAAAGCCGGGTATACCCAAGACCGCAATAACTATACCTGATATTATATTTACAGGGACATAAATACCAATAAATCCTGCCGCAACATTCATGATGAATAAAACTAAAAAAGCGAGCGCTAACCGGAACCAGTAGATTGATAATCGTTCAAAAACCTTTTTCACTTGCTTCTTGTCCATTAATAGGAAGAGAAGAATTAGCCCTGCTATACTTATCCCAATAGCTACTTTCACGAGAACGCCCCATTTCGTTATGATTAATACATCATATGCGATCTCGTGAAACAATATTATTCACTTCCAAGCTTGCGTGCTTTTGCCTCTTTATATAAATAGAAGTGTTTACTTTCAGCTATTTTCCGTCGAATAATTACTTCTTGATCGTAATCATCAAGATGCTGTTCAATAATCTTTGCTTGTTCCCATTCGGTTCTAGTCTCTACCATTAATGAACGAAGACGCTCATCATACTCTCTTTTAAGCTTGCTTTTTCTTTTAAACATCGACACCACTCCTATCAAACGCACTCGGAATGCTTGAATATTATCGCTATTTTCTTTTATGAACCACTAAAGTTCGCGACGCCCTTCAAGTGCTCTGGACAAAGTTACTTCATCTGCATACTCTAGATCGCCACCCACAGGCAATCCGTGAGCAATTCGCGTCGTCATAATACCAGACGGTCTAACAAGTCTTGAGATATACATTGCAGTTGCCTCACCTTCAATCGTTGGATTGGTAGCCAAAATCAACTCTTCTACTTCCTCGTCTTGAAGCCGTGTTAACAGTGAAGGTACATTAATATCTTCCGGGCCAATGCCATCCATCGGTGAAATCGCGCCATGTAAAACGTGGTAAAGACCTTGATAATCTCTCATCTTCTCCATCGCAATTACATCTTTTGGATCTTGAACAACACAAATTAATGACCTGTCACGCGATTGATCTTGGCATATATGGCAAGGATCAATATCAGTAATATGCCCGCACACTGAACAAAAACGTAGATTCCGTTTTGCATCGACAAGTGCTTTTGCAAAATCAAGGACAGTGTCTTCCTTCATACTTAGCACAAAAAACGCCAGTCGGCCCGCAGTTTTCGGACCGATACCTGGCAGTTTCATAAAACTATCAATTAGTTTTGAAATTGGTTCTGGATAATGCATAATTGTTCCTCCTAGAACATTCCAGGAAGGTTCAATCCTTTCGTGAATTGTCCCATCGTGGAGCTCGTTAATTCTTCTGCCTTTTTCATCGCTTCATTCGTAGCAATAACAACTAGGTCTTGTAAAATCTCTACGTCTTCTGGATCTACCACGTCAGGATTAATAACAACTTCAAGTACTTCTTTATCTCCGGAAACGACCACTTTAACCATGCCGCCACCTGCTGTACCCTCTAGACGCTCTTCACCTAGTTTTTCTTGTGCTTCTGCCATTTGTTTTTGCATTTTTTGCATTTGCTTCATCATACCTTGCATATTTCCCATACCACGCATTATTATTTCCTCCTCATTTTTCACTCATTATTTGTAGCGATGTAAAACTAACTACATTCTTTAATCATCATATACTTCTATGAATTCTTTGCCAAAAATATTTTCCGCTTCTGAAACAATCGGATCTAAGTTTTCTTGTTCAGCCTCTTGTACAAAAGATAGAACAGATTCGGCTTCCTGTTCAGTTATTGATTGTTTATCATTCGAAGGTTCAGTACGTTCAAGATTGTTATTTTGGATATAATCTTGCCGAACTTTTAACCATCCATCCTCAGGTACATACACAACCTCATAGGCTTTTCCAGTTTGGGATTGTAATGCATTCGACAAACTTGATCGGAGTGACGTGTTTTCAGAAGCCATTAGACAATGAATTTCATACTTGAATTTTAACACAAATGCCTGCCCTGATGCAGCAACAGGCTCCGTTTCCTCGAGAAGTGCTGAATGCGACTTTTGCATAGTTTGCATCATGCCTGCCCAGTTTTCACGGATTGTTTGAATATCTTCTTTTGTAGCTGATTTTAATACCTCATTTATTTTACCAGTCGGAACCCTTAACGTCTGTGACGATCTCGACGGGTTTTTGCGCTGTACAGGGGCATCTGCTGCACCTGTTTGCATAGAAACACCCGATTTGATTTGTTGTTGTAGCTCGTTAATAACTCGCTCCAATTCTGTAACTTTATCCATTAGAGCCGGATTAACGACAGAACTGCTTTCGGATTGAACTTGAATTGCGCTTCCTTCTATATGAATCATTTTTAAAAGAGCAGATTCTATATATACTTTTGCATGGTTGGAAAACCGCATTTCCTGTTGTGTTTTCGAAAGTATATCGATGAATGAATACAAAGTATCTGGATTGAACCCTTTAGCCATTTCCTTAAAACGGACATCACCGGAAACAAGTTCTAATAAATTCTCCAATTCAGGTGCAGTGCGTAGCAATAATAAGTCGCGGAAAAATGTGATTAAATCCTCTGCCAGACGAGAAACATCTTTTCCTTCAGTAATTAGACGATCGAATAATGATAATGCCGCGCCTGCATCTTTTTCAAGTAGCGCTCCGGCCAACTGATAAAAGACATCTTCTCCAATAGAACCAGTTACGAGAAGAGCATCTTCAACAGTTAACGTTTCTCCACTAAACGATACTACTTGGTCAAGCATGCTAAGTGCATCGCGCATTCCGCCTGATGCTGCTTGCGCAATGATTTTTAATACGTCTTCATCAGATTCTATTCCAGTATCGTGAAGTACTATTTTCATGCGGTCAACAATATCACTTTGTGTTATTGGTTTAAAGTCAAAACGCTGACATCTTGAGATAATTGTCAAAGGAAGTTTATGTGGTTCTGTCGTTGCTAAAATGAAAACAGCATGAGACGGCGGTTCTTCAAGTGTCTTCAACAACGCATTAAATGCTGAATTTGAAAGCATATGCACTTCGTCAATAATATACACTTTAAAACGTGAATTCGACGGTGCAAATCGAACTTTTTCTATAATCTCTCTCATTTCTTCAACACGTGAATTCGACGCAGCATCAAATTCAATAACGTCTGTATCCGAACCTTCGGTAATGCTAAGACATGTTGGGCATTCATTACACGGCTCTTTCGCTGGGCCATTTTCGCAGTTCAATGCCTTGGCAAATATCTTTGCGGCACTTGTTTTACCAGTACCCCGTGGACCCGAAAAAAGATATGCATGTGTTGTCTTATTATGAAGGAGGGCATTTTGAAGCGTCTGTTTCACATGTTGTTGACCAGACATTTCACCAAAAGTTTGGGGCCTGTACACGCGGTAAAAGGCTTGATACACCAACATTTCCCTCTCCTTTCATTGCGATACAATAATATTTCAATTATACCACAAATGACTTCACATAACATTTTTATGAAATAAAAAACCCGTCCAATTCCTCGGACGAGTTGAATAAATTATGTATGCCGTGCACCTTCCTCCGACAGCCGAGCATAAGCGTTACTCATGTCGCCAGCTCAGTCTAGGCGACCCTACGGCACATGAAAAATTCCACTTAATGCTGCTTCCTTCCGGACCTGACATGGTTCATGGGTTTCCATTGCGCAGGACCCAAACGTCAACACTACGTGCACAAGGCAGACCAAACACTCGGACAGCCTCGGGAAGGGATTCAGTCTTGCTAGAGCGGATTGCAAGTTACAGGGCTCCGCTACTCCCCCACCTAGCACGGCATTACCAAGTATACTAAATAAACTTGTAAAAATCAATACAAAAATAACTTTTCTTCTTTTACAAAGAAACTGTTGACATCTTAATCGGCACATGATAAATTATTAATTGTCCTATGGAGGAATACCCAAGCCTGGCTGAAGGGACTGGTCTTGAAAACCAGCAGGGGTGTTAAAGCCCGCGGGGGTTCGAATCCCTCTTCCTCCGCCATATTTTTATCTTATATAGTCAGCGGTATTCAATAAAAAATAGACGTCATTCAAAGATTCTCATTTAGAGGATCTTTTTTAATATAAAAAAGCGAAACTCAATGGGGAACATTCCATTTGAAGTTTCGCTTCTTTTATTTTACGGTTGTTCCCGATTCAGAAGGTTGCGTAGCAATGCTTTTATAAAATGGAAAACAGTTGGCTAATTCATTAGCAATCCATTCTTCTTTTCCAATAGGAACTGCAACAAAGAGCGATGGTCCTGCTCCACTTACCGTCATGCCATAAGCGCCTAATTCCTTTGAGGACTGCCTAATTTCATCAAAACTGGGAAATAGATGTTTTCGATGAGGTTCATGAAAACCATCCTTTTCCATCATGCGTCCGATTATATCCCAATTGTTTGTCACGAGTGCTGCAGATAACACACAGCCTGAAGCACTGCTTCTTGTTGCTTCTTTGTGACTGAGTTTATCTGGTAAGAGACTTCTTGAATCTTCAGTTGGTAAAACTTTTGGAGGAACGAGAACCACAATACCTACTTCAGGTTTTTCAATATGAATATAGTCGATACTCTCTCCCTCGAAATAAGATACAACCGCGCCGCCTAATAATGCTGCGGATACATTATCCGCATGTCCTTCGATTTCGCTTCCTATCACTACTTTTTTATGATCTGTAAGTCTTAACTCAAGAACTTGGTTAGCAATTTCAATTCCCGCGGCAATTGCGGTTGCGCTACTTCCGAATCCTTTACCGAGCGGAATTTCACTATCGATATTCAACAATAAGGTCGGTGACTTCTTACCATACTTTTCGGCTACATTAATAATTGTTGTTACGATTAAGTTTCGTTCGTCGGTTGGAATTCCACTGTATTCTTCATTATTGTAAGATACTTTCCATGAAGTATGACTACTTACCTTTACTGTCATGTACAGACTTAATGCGAGCCCGACAGAGTCAAATCCTGGGCCGAGGTTGGCGGTTGACGCCGGAACGACGACCGAAAATCCCGGCATATTCATTAGTTTTTCCCCGCTTTCAAGTCATTTAGCAATTGATCAAACTGCTCACGAGATAACATTGGTCGATCTTTATTCACATCGATAGCTGTATCTGGATCTTTTAATCCGTTTCCAGTTAGCACTGCAACAATGGTTGTACCTTTTTTCAACGAACCATTTTCTACTTGCTTTTTCACACCTGCGATAGACGCACATGAGCCCGGTTCTGCAAAAACACCTTCTTTAGATGCAATCAGCTGATAGGCTTCCAAAATTTCTTCATCTGTCACAGCTAAAATTGTACCCTCTGATTCTTTCAAAGCGTTGTTAGCTAATTCCCAACTTGCTGGGTTACCGATTCGAATCGCCGTTGCCACCGTTTCCGGTTCTTCAAAAACCCGGTCATAAACGATGGGGGCAGCTCCCTCTGCTTGCACGCCCAATAACTCGGGAAGAGCTGTGCCTTTTTTAGTCGCATATTCTGTAAAACCTTTCCAAGCCGCAGAGATATTCCCTGCATTCCCCACCGGCAATGCAAACACATCCGGTACTTCTCCTAATTGGTCTATTGTTTCAAAAGCAATGGTCTTTTGGCCTTCCAAGCGGTACGGATTAACAGAGTTCACTAGCGCGATGTCGCCTTCCCCCGCTTCACGAACCATTCTGAGTGCCTCGTCAAAGTTTCCTTCGATTTCAACTATCTCTGCACCATACATTTTTGCCTGCGCCATTTTGCCAAGTGCAATACGGCCTTCGGGGATCACAACGATTGTACGCATTCCCGCGCGTGCACCATAAGCTGCCGCGGATGCCGACGTGTTACCTGTAGATGCACATATTAAGATCGATTTTCCTTCTTCTTTTGCTTTTGCAACAGCCATAACCATGCCACGGTCTTTAAAAGAACCTGTCGGATTAAGACCTTCTACTTTTACATATAAATTAATGCCCCATTGCTCAGAGAGATTTTCCAAGTGAATGAGTGGTGTATTCCCTTCCTGCAACGTTAAACTAGGTGTGTTTTCTGTTACAGGTAGCCATTCTTTATACGCTTCAATTAACCCTTTCCATCTCATCGTTATTTCTCTCCTTCAACGCGGTAATGACTTAATACTTCAAGCACTTCCGGTGTTTGATTTAATTCTTCCATAACATCTAAATGTTGTTGTCGCGACATGCGATGGGTAATGAAAACAAGTTCCGCATCTGACTCTTTTTTATCAGGATGTTGAACGACAGTTGCTAAACTCGCCCCTTGATTACTATAAATTGCAGTTAGTTTTGTTAAGACACCAACTTCATCTTTCACTAAGATCCGGTGGAAATACCGCGCGAATCGTTTATCATCACTTTTCACCTTACGTACGTGCTGGGGTGAGTGAAGCCTTTTTCCGTTCATGCCAAGCAGTAGATTGCGACAAGCTGCGACAATATCGGCTGTCACAGAAGTAGCCGTTGGGAGTGATCCAGCGCCTGGCCCATATAACATTGTTTCACCAACCGCATCACCGTATATATAAACCGCATTATATTCATTATTTACTGAGGCGAGTGGATGGGAATTCGGAAATAGGACTGGCTCAACTGCAACGGCAATCCCATCTTCATCTTTTTCCGCAGAACCCGCTAGCTTCACTGTATAGCCGAATCCTTCTGCCAGTTCTAAATCGCCATTTCGAATTTCATTCAATCCTCTAACGAATACATCATCCAAATGGACTTCTGTAGAAAATGCCAAAGAAGCTAAAATAACCATCTTTCTTGCCGCGTCAATGCCATCCACGTCTGCAGATGGATCTGCTTCGGCAAAACCTAATCGCGTTGCTTCCGCTAACGCGTCTTCATAAGTCATATTTTCGTGTTTCATTTTCGTCAAAATAAAATTCGTCGTGCCGTTGACAATACCAGTTAATGCACTGATACGATCTGAAGCAAGTCCGTCTTCCATCGTGCGGATAAGTGGAATTCCACCGCCAACACTTGCTTCGTAAAACAAGTCGCATTTCATTTCATCAGCAAGTTGCAACAACTCTTGTCCATACTCCGCCATAACATCTTTATTAGCTGTAACGACACCTTTCCCAGCTAGAAGCGCTCGTTCAATTGCATCTTTTGCGCCATTCGTGCCGCCCATCACTTCGATAATCAAATCAATCGAAGGGTCATTTAGTACTTCTTCTAGGTTGTTTGTAAATACTTCAGATGCTAGTTCTGTATCTCTAGTTTTTAAAATATCTTTAACTAGCACTTTTTTAATAGACACTTGCACGCCAAGTTTATATTGCAAGTCTTGTTGATGGCCGTGCATGATTTTTGCCACTCCACTTCCGACTGTTCCAAAACCTAATAGACCGATATTAATTTCATTTTTCATTTGACGATTCTCCTAACTATATGTACACTATGTAAATACAATTGACCTGTGCATAAGGACATTATAAAGATGTTCCTCAATAAAAACAAGCCCAATAGTCAATTCTGTTTTAAATTATCTTTATATTACTAATAGAGAGATAGGATTTGATAAAATGAAAGTGTGTAAATTTGGTGGAACATCAGTTGCTTCGGCGGAACAGATTAAAAAAGTTGCAAATATCGTAAAGAGCGATCCTTCCAGAAAAATTATCGTCGTGTCTGCACCGGGGAAAAGATTTGGTGAAGATGAAAAAGTTACAGATTTATTGATT
Source organism: Sporosarcina sp. 6E9 (assembly GCF_017921835.1). Taxonomy (NCBI): domain Bacteria; kingdom Bacillati; phylum Bacillota; class Bacilli; order Caryophanales; family Caryophanaceae; genus Sporosarcina; species Sporosarcina sp. 6E9. The sequence goes on from NZ_JAGEMN010000010.1 coordinate 7,966, forward strand.
AAACTTGCTGAAGCAGCGCTGAATCGACAAAATGTTGACAATGAGTTAGAAAATGTTGTCGCTCGATATCGTTCAATTGCAGAAGGGCTAGGTCTTGGTGAAAATATTTCCAACATTATTGAAGATGACCTACGCGAACGCCTTTCTACAAACCTGGAAGATGAAAGCTTATTTACGGACGCAATTAAAGCCGCGGGCGAGGATAATAATGCAAAGTTAGTTGCTGAATACTTTAATCACATTGGGCTTAAGGCACAATATGTTTGTCCTAAAAAAGCGGGGCTTCTTGTTAATAATCGCCCCGAACGTGTTCGAGCATTACCTGAGGGTTACGATAGACTTGAAAAGTTGAAAGATGAACCAGGCATCATTGTATTTCCTGGTTTCTTTGGATATACGGAAGACGGGACATTACGGACGTTTAACCGCGGTGGCTCGGATATATCGGGGTCGATTGTTGCCGCTGCCATTCGCGCTGAATTATACGAGAACTTTACTGATGTTGATTCAGTGTTTACAGCAAATCCAACGGTGGTGGATCAACCTGTTGCCATTGAAAAAATGACTTACCGTGAAATGCGTGAACTTGCCTATGCAGGGTTTTCTGTTTTTCATGATGAGGCACTTATGCCTGCTTTTCTTCGGTCCGTGCCGGTCTGTATAAAAAACACGAACAATCCGGAAGCGCCTGGCACATTAATCGTGAGAGATCGTGATCATTCCGCACAACCTGTCATCGGCATTGCTGCTGATAGCGGTTTTTCAACACTTTTCGTCTATAAATATTTAATGAACCTAGAAATAGGTTTCGGACGCTGTCTATTGGAAATATTGGAAGATGAAGAAATTCCGTTTGAACATACGCCGTCTGGAATTGATAATCTGTCCGTTATTATTAGAAGTAAATTTTTAAATGAAAAGAATAGTGAACGCATTGTTCGACGTGTAAAAGAGGAATTAGAAGTGGATGATGTCCATTTACGAAACACGGATTATTCTATGGTTGTTCTAGTCGGAGAAGGAATGCGCCATACAACGGGCCTGGCAGCACGAGCAGCGTCAGCTATTTCTCGTACTGGCGCAAACATAGAAATGATCAACCAAGGGTCTTCGGAAGTAAGTCTCGTCTTCGGCGTCGATAAAAAAGATGAAACGAAAATTTTAAAAGAATTATATAAAGAGTTTTTTTCTAAAGTAGTCTCATACGTTTAATAACACATATCAACAATTTCCTTCCAAAACCCATTACTTTCATAGGTATAGAACATAAAAAGGCAATCACAGAGAGTTGTGATTGCCTTTTTATGTTTTACTTGTATTTGATTCTTAGCATACTCCGTTGAATTGGAAAGCATAACAGTTTTATTTTGATTTGAATCTCGTCGTTTTTTCCCAACCAATTGTTTGACGATTTTTTTTTGCTTTGATATATAGGATCAAACTACGCACAAACAAATATGAAAATAATTGCGCGTATGTGAAATACATAATAACACTAATAAAGACATTGATTGGGGTAAAGCTCCTTTGGGATGCTTGGGCTGCAAATAACTGCATGGTATATACAATGTAGGCAATATACCAGATGAACAGCAACGGGTATGTATATTCAATGTAAAAGACATTCAATATGCCAAGTGAAAACCATATATAAGATAGGATGAGAAAAAACCAAAAAACCACATAAACAAGCAACTGATGAATCGAATGGACCAGCAGTTTACCCTTAAAATATCCAGGGTCCGTTAACGTTTTTTCAACAATATACAAGTTTCCTTGTAACCACCTTGTCCGTTGTTTCATATAAACCTTAAGTGTTTCAGGTTCCTGCTCCCATGTAATTGAAGTTGGAACGATTGGCAAAAAGTAGCCTTTTTGTGTGATACGTAAGGTTAATTCAGCATCTTCCGCTATGGCGTACGGATCGTATCCACCTAATTCTTCAATAACTGATCGCTTCACAAGCATATTCGTGCCCGTTAAAGAGCCTGTTTTGAATAGTTGCCATCTACCTGATTGCATAAGCAATTGAAAAACTTGAAACTCTATCGAGATCATCCGAGTAAGCCAATTTGCCGATTCGTTTTTGGTTCGTACATATCCAACAGCACCACCCGCATCTTCATACGTTTCAGCAATAGCGACTAGTTTTACAAGCGCCTTTGATTCAGGTTGGTTGTCCGCATCGTACACACAATAATACTTATTGCTGGAAATACTAAGTCCATAATTTAGTACCCTCGATTTCCCGCGGGGCTCGCCGGGCGGGACATTGATATGATGTACATTTTTAAATGTTTCTGCAAATGCATCTACAATTTCTCCGGTATTGTCGGAAGAGTTATCGTTCAAAATATAAATTTGTAAGTCACCGGGATAGGCGATTGACACCATTGCTTCAATCGTATCTTGAAGAACTACACCTTCGTTATGTGCTGGTATTAAAATATCAACACCTGGGTAAAAATCCAATACCGGAACTTCTTTACTCTTCAACCGATTATAGAGACCTGCTATCGTCAGGATTGAATAATATAAAAGTAAAATTAGAAAAAGTGCTGTGGTACAAAAAAGTAACAATTTCACATTGAAAATAGCTGCCGTAATTAGGAGTGCGAGAAAGAGTACAAAGATAAGTATTAAAAAAACCACTCGGCTTCTCACTTAACCACCGCCGTTTCATCCAGCACCTTATCTCCGTCAATTTTCTTTATCGTCCATCTAATTTGCTTAAGAGCATTCTCTTCTAGCCGTTCTGCCGTTAGTTTATCAAGCCGTCCCATTACAACTTCAAGTCCCTGTTCGTTGGTATTTTGTACTAGAACGACAATTGTTGTGTCATCGTATTGACCGACAAGGTCATAATCTTTTCGAAATGTTGTATGCATCATACCAGCTAGTGTAAGCAGTACATTCTTTCGTACTGTACGTTTCAATCCAATTAGGCTAACTTTTAAATAAAAACCAGTTTCATTTCGTCTACGCATATTGGACAGGACAGATTCAGACCGTTTCTCGAATTCCCTTCTCGTTAGGACTTCGTCTTCTAAAACGTAATCTTCTAATTCTTCGATACGTGTTGTTAGCATTCTATTCTCCGAACTAACTTGATACATGTATTTCGATAAACTATATAACGAAAATAGATGAAGTAGAAAAACGAAATGAAGGCCAATTGCCATTGCCTGTTGACTCGGCTGCCAGTCGTCTTTGAATGCCAGGAATAAAAAATAGAATACAGTTACAAGCACGAAAGTTATATAAAAGAAAAATGCAACTCGGTCCGACACACTGAAAAATAGCAACGCTAGTATGCCGAATATGAAATAGTAGTAAGGCGGCACCGTATTGTATGTATAAATTAGGATAAAAAGTATCGACAATAACCAACTCATTGACGTTATTGGTATTTTAAGACGGTCCCATATCATTCTCGTATTCAGTAGAATCACCTTCCCTTCCCGTTCTCTTTTCCCTGTTTTACAGATAAAAAACCACAACTTTTAACGGTTGTGGTAGTTTTAAAACTTATACTTTCCTATCCCCTTAAGAAAGCGCGTTTCCTATTTTTCCAACGATTGATTCAATTTCATGTGGATCTTCAATTAGATCATAATCGTTAATATTAAGACGAAGTACAGGACATGCACTGAAGGAATTAATCCACTTTTCGTAACGGCCATGCATCTCTTCCCAGTACGTAATCGATGTCTGCTTCTCCATAGTGCGCCCGCGTTCTTCAATACGCTGAAGAATATCTTCCATTGAGCCGTCCAAATAAATGAGCAAGTTGGGATGTGGGAAGTACGGCGTCATCACCATCGCTTCAAATAAATCCGTGTAAGTATCATAATCGACCGGATCCATCGTACCATTGTCGGCATGCATTTTCGCAAATATACCAGTATCCTCATAAATGGAACGATCTTGGATAAAACCGCCACCGCTTTCAAAAATACGCTTTTGTTCTTTAAAGCGTTCCGCTAAAAAGTATATTTGTAAATGGAAACTCCACTTTTCAAAGTTGTCGTAAAAACGATCCAAGTAAGGATTTTCATCAACATTTTCAAAAGAAGTTTTAAAGTCCAATGCATTTGCAAGCGCTTGTGTCATCGTTGATTTACCGACACCTACTGTCCCCGCTATCGTAATTACTGCATTTTTGGGTATACCATATTTTTCACGTAAGTTGTTCAATTAAAACTAACTCCTTTTCGAATCGTTGAATCGACTTTATCTAATATAAATTGCAAGTCATTTTTATTGTTTACAAAATCAAGATCATCCCCGTTAAAACGAAGTACTGGAATATCAGGATGTATTGACTCAAAATGGTTAATGAAGGTATCGTAATCATCCGAAAGCTGTTGTAAATATGAACGATCCATGTTTTTCTCGAAATCACGTCCGCGTAGCGAAATACGTTCCATAAGTGTATCGATACTGGCGTGCAAATAAACGATGATATTCGGGATTGGCATGTCTTTCGTTAAAATAGTATAAATTTCTTCATATTTTTTGTATTCGACTGTATCAAGCGTGCGCTGTGCAAATATTAAATTCTTAAATATATTGTAATCCGCGACGACCGACTTTTGCCCAATTGTGATTTCAGTCTTTATATCGCTAAGTTGTTTATAGCGATTGCATAGGAAAAACATTTCGGTCTGGAAACTCCATTCCTCAATGTTTTTGTAAAATTTATTTAAAAACGGATTTTCGTCGACGATTTCTTGAAGCAAATGAAATTGTTGTGTTTCTGCAATTGCTTTGGAAAGTGACGTTTTTCCGACGCCAATCGGACCTTCAACTGTAATAAACGGAACAGGCATCAGAAGTCCCCCTTCATCTTTCATAATTATAGTGCTCCTTATTTTAACATACGAGTGAAATGAAAAATAGAGTGTACGGCCTATTTATCGACGGATTTCTACAATGTTTTTTCACGTGGAACAATTTCCGCATGAAAAATGCTACACTATGGCTAGGGAGCGATAGTTATGGATAAAAATGACCAAAAATACATGCAAATGGCGATCGATGAGGCAATGAAAGCGAAATTGCTCGGTGAAGTCCCGATAGGCGCAATCATCGTTCATAATGACAAAGTTATTGCACGTGCACATAACTTGCGAGAAACGACACAAAATGCGGTTACTCATGCAGAATTGTCGGCTATACAAGATGCATGCAGTGAGCTTGGTAGTTGGCGACTCGAAGAAACAACTTTATACGTAACACTTGAACCTTGTCCGATGTGCGCAGGCGCGATTTTACAATCACGAATTCCACGCGTTGTCTACGGTGCACGAGATCTCAAGGGCGGCTGTGTCGATTCACTATACCGGCTTCTAAATGATCCAAGATTTAACCATGAATGTGAAGTTACCGAAGGTGTACTGGGAGATGAATGCGGGGAAATGTTAACTTCCTTTTTCAAGGATATCCGGGAACGCAAAAAAAAAGCAAAAAAAGAGGCATCGCCAAAAGTCGATAATTGACTAATGGCGGAGCCTCTTCTTTATTAGTTAGTTTGTAATAACTTCTTTTCCGCCCATATATGGACGAAGAACCTCAGGAATGATAACTGATCCATCTTCCTGCTGGTAATTTTCAAGAATAGCTGCCACAGTTCGACCTACTGCTAGCCCACTTCCATTTAACGTATGCACGTATTCAGGCTTCGCGCCTGCTTCGCTACGATAGCGAATATGCGCACGACGCGCCTGGAAGTCTTCAAAGTTTGAACATGAAGATATTTCGCGGTACATATTTTGCGTTGGAATCCATACTTCGATGTCATATTTCTTAGCCGCAGTAAAACCAAGATCCGCTGTACACATATTTAACACGCGGTAAGGAAGGTTCAATAGTTGCAATACTTTCTCTGCATGCCCCGTCAACTTTTCAAGTTCTGCATAAGAATCCTCTGGCTTCACCAAACGGACAAGCTCAACTTTATTAAACTGATGCTGACGAATTAATCCGCGCGTATCACGACCGGCAGATCCTGCTTCTGATCGGAAGTTTGCACTATAGGCTGTAAACGCAATCGGAAGTTGCTCTCCATTTAAGATTTCATCGCGATGAAAATTCGTTACAGGCACTTCAGATGTAGGGATGAGAAAATAATCCTCTTCTTCCACGTGAAATAAATCTTCTGCAAATTTAGGGAGTTGACCTGTTCCTGTCAAACTTTCTCGATTTGCTAAGTACGGCGGCAAGATTTCTTCATAACCGTGTTCATCAATATGAAGGTCAAGCATAAAGTTAATTAGCGCTCGTTCCAACCGTGCACCTAGACCGCGATAAAAAACAAAACGACTGCCTGTAACTTTGGCCGCGCGTTCAAAATCAAGAATTTTTAAATCAGTTCCTAGATCCCAATGCGGTTTCGCTTCGAATTCGAATTCAGGTCGTTCACCCCAAGTACGAATTTCTATATTATCGTCCTCGCTATCCCCAAATGGGACGCTTTCGTGAGGTATATTAGGAATTCGCATCATGATATAATTCAATTTTTCTTCGACATCACGAAGTTCTTCATCCAATTCTTTTATTTCTTCGCCAACTTCACGCATCCGAACAATAGCTTCTTCAGCATCTTCTTTATTACGTTTCATCTCAGCAATTTGCCCAGATACATTATTCCGTTCAGCTTTCAGTACTTCCGCTTTGACGATAAGTTCCCGTCTTTTTTCATCTAATCCCCCAAACTTATCGAAATCTGAAAGATCTTCTCCGCGCTTAGAAAGCTTTTCTTTTACTTCATCAAAATTAGCCCGTACTTTTTTAATGTCTAACATCGTATACTCCTCCTTATTTTGTTGAAACTCGGAATTTAGGCAACAAAAAAAGCCCTCTATCCCCTATAATAGGGACGAGAACTACCCGCGTTGCCACCCAAATTAACCAGACGTTACCAAGTGTCTGATTCACTTCATTGAAATAACGGTTCAAGTACCGGCATAGACCTACTAATTGTTTCAGTCCAGCTACTCAGGGACGGATTCGCATCTGTTTTTATCGGCTCGCACCACCCGCCGACTCTCTTCAAAAAACATGCTTGCTACTATTTCCCATCATCGTTTCATATTTGAAATTATTATTAACATACTATATTGACGGTTCTTTGGCAAGCCAGATGAACTTTTATTTTCATCGATAAAAAAAGCGCCTACTCGAATGTTTAACATAAGAGCTGGCGCATAATTTTTATTGGCTACGGTCTGCCATTCGTTCACTTGCCGAAAGTGATGACATTTCAATGCCTTTCATCGGTTCACCAAGATCTTTTGATAATTGAACGAGTAAATCATAGTTTTGGTAGTTCTGGGTAGCTTCTACAATAGCTCGTGCAAACTTCTCCGGATTTTCAGATTTAAAAATTCCAGAACCGACGAATACACCATCCGCACCTAATTCCATCATTAATGCCGCATCTGCTGGTGTCGCTACACCACCCGCCGCATAATTTGTTACAGGTAAACGGCCTGCTTTTTTAATCGCAAGTAGCGTTTCATATGGCGCACCTAAAATACGCGCTTCAGTCATAACTTCTGCCTCATTCATATGAACAAGTTTACTCACCTGTGCATGTACTTTACGAAGATGACGGACAGCCTCAACGATATTCCCCGTTCCTGGCTCTCCTTTTGTACGAAGCATTTTTGCACCTTCGCCAATTCTTCTTGCCGCTTCTCCAAGATCACGTGCCCCACAAACAAACGGCACGGAATAATCGCTTTTCAATAAATGAAATTCATCATCTGCTGGTGATAATACTTCACTTTCATCAATGAAATCAACACCCATTGCTTCAAGTAAACGCGCCTCAGAAATATGGCCGATTCTTGCTTTTGCCATAACAGGAATCGATACTGCTGCTTGTACCTCTTCTACGATACGAGGATCAGCCATTCTAGCAACCCCGCCTGCTGCTCGAATATCTGATGGAACACGTTCAAGTGCCATAACCGCAACTGCACCTGCTGCCTCCGCTATCTTAGCCTGTTCACCGTTAATAACGTCCATAATGACGCCACCGTATTTCATATTTATAGTCATAATTCTTCCTCCTATTCATATTGTTCAGTATACTAGAGGTTGACCATATTAAAATACTCAGTTTCATACAAGTTGAAAGGGTCAGTGGAGGTTTCTTATGGAAATGCTATTAATTGAGCTTGATAAAAATACTGCTATCCCTTTATACGAACAAATATACACTCAAATTCGTGTCGATATTACGAATGGAAAACTGGAAATCGGGCGGAAATTGCCTTCAAAAAGAAAACTAGGTGAATTCCTTAATGTTAGTCAAACGACCATTGAACTTGCCTATGGCCAACTGACCGCCGAAGGATTTATCTCTTCTGTACCTAGAAAAGGTTTTTACGTCCAAGCCATCGAGGAACTCGCCTATGTACAACCGACGGAGCGAATTGAGGAAATAACTGCGCAAAAATCCGAAAAAATACATACCGATTTATCACCTGGCCATATTGACACGGAATCTTTCCCATTCACACAATGGCGAAAGTATGCGAAAGATGTCATAGATGAATCTTCAAAAGATCTTTTACTCCTTGGCGACCCACATGGTGACCTTCCGCTTCGACAGGAAATCGCACGTTATTTATACCATTCCAGGGGCGTCAACTGTACTCCCGAACAGATTATTGTAGGCTCAGGCACAGAACAACTTATGCCGCTCGTAATTCGTATCCTTGGACTCGATGCAACTTATGCTATTGAAGACCCGGGTTACCCATTAACACACCATGTTTTTTATCATAATAATCGTAAAGTATTTCCCATTGAAGTCGATCAAGAAGGAATGGACATCAGCATGCTTCAAGACTCCGGTGCGTCTGTTGCCTATTTAACGCCATCACATCAATTTCCAACGGGTACTGTTTTGTCCGTCTCCCGAAGGACAGCATTATTAAATTGGGCAACGTCTCATGAAAATCATTTTATTATTGAAGATGATTATGACAGCGAATTTCGCTATACAGGAAGACCGATTCCTGCTTTACAAGGAATGGACAAAGGCGACAATGTTATTTATATCAGTACATTTTCAAAATCACTTATGCCGTCCTTACGTATCGCTTATATGGTGTTGCCCGGCGTCCTACTTAAACGGTATAAGGATGCTTTCATTCACTATGCATCCACTGTCCCGCGGCTTGATCAGCACATTCTTGCACGTTTTATGGCAGACGGTCAATTTTCACGACATCTAAATAGAATGCGAACAATTTACAGAAGAAAACTTCAAACACTGGTCGATGCAATTCTCCCTTATTCGCCACATATAACATATTCAGGTGAGGAAGCAGGAATGCATATTATTATTACAGTTCATACAGATTCAACTGAAGAAAAACTAATCGAATCAGCCAAGAGAGCCGGCATACGCATATATGGGTTAAACAACTATCGAAAGAATCCGGTAGAAGGCAAACCATCATTTCTCATAGGATTCGGCGGTTTATCCGTAGATACGATAGAAAAGACTATTAAGGATCTAATGCAAGTATGGAAAATAAATAAAAGCGACGAATCTATTTAGATTCATCGCTTTTTATTTTACTTAAATAAACCTTTAACAAATCCTACTGCACTGTCCCAAATACTAACAAAGAAATCACCGATTGCACGCATTGAAAGCGAGAACCAACCAGCCTTCTCTACAGTCTCAGTCGTTACAACCTCTAGTGAATGATGATTAGAATCGATGTAACCATAGTCCTTGCCATCTTCACGAACAAGTTCAACATGACCGACAACTGTATCTTTTTTAATAGGTGCGACAAGTTTACCTTCCGTTAACTTAGATTCATCAATAACAAGCTTTGGTTTATATAAATCCTTGTCTCTCGTTTTAATCATCATTTTTACAGGTTCTTTAACCGCTATTTCCACTGAATCATTTTTACCTTTACTAACACTTACTGATTTCTTCTTTTCAAATTTATAACCAGCTGGTACAAGTTCAACTTCAGAGAATTGAGTGAAACCATAATCAAACAAAGCGCGAGTGGCATCGAAGCGTGCTTTATAGGATCCTTTACCTTCCTCGTTAACTGCATTCATTACGACGGCAATCACTCGTTTGCCATCTTTCACAGCAGTACCCGTAAAACAATGTCCAGCAAAGTCTGTCGTTCCGGTTTTCAAACCGTCAACACCCGGATATTCAAAAACCAATCCTGGAAGCATGAAGTTCCAGTTAGCCATTTCAATCCTATCGTCAGTACCTTCACGAAATACTTTTTTCTTTATACTTGTCGTATCTAGAACTTCCGGAAAGTCTTTCAGCAAATGATAAGCTAGTTTTGCAACCGATTTTGCGGGCATTATGTTTTCATCTTTAGGACCTGTCCCTTTTGGATGCATGCCTTGAAGATGCGAGTTATTCAAACCCGTCGTATTCACAAATTTATAATCTTTAAGACCCAGTTCTTCAGCCTTTTCATTCATTAACTTCAAAAACTCTGTTTCTGTTCCTGCAATGGATTCAGCAATCGCAATCGTTGCCGCATTTGCAGAATATATTGCAGTTGCTTCATATAACTCGCGAATCGTATATGTACCATCCGCACGGAGTGGAACATTACTCAATCTACGATCCTGTGAAATCTTATACGTATAATCGTTCACACGGTATTCTTGATCCCAAGTGATTTTACCTTCTTTAATCGCTTCGAAAAGGATATACTCTGTCATCATTTTCGTCATACTTGCAATGCCTAGTGGAGCATCTGCATTTTCTTCATAAAGAATCTTTCCGCTATCCGCATCAATTAGAATCGCTCCGTCGACATTAATTCCTATGCCTTCTTCAGCAGCATCGGCCGGGACTATTCCAACTGACATAACAAACAACAGTGGGATTACAATCATTGCAACATATTTTCTTATTTTCTGTTTCAAAACCTTACCTCCGTTAATGCGATTTCCCCTTATCAATTTTACCACAAATCTCATGCGACGAGGGGACTATAGAAAAAAAAGCATCTTTCCGCTTATATCAAGACGCAGGAAAGATGCTTAAGTTCCCATAACTATAGAGTAGTAACTTCCATTACTTTTTTATGAAAGTGTATAGTTTGGTGCTTCTTTTGTAATTTGAACTTGGTGTGGATGACTTTCCAGTAAACCTGAACCTGTCATGCGAATGAATTGGGCATTTTCCCGATGTTCAAGAAGACTTCTTGAACCGCAGTAACCCATACCCGCACGAATTCCACCAACTAATTGGTGAATCGTATCCGCTATATCTCCCTTGTATGGAAGACGGCCCTCAATTCCTTCTGGAACAAGTTTTTTCGCGTCGTCTTGGAAGTAACGGTCTCTTGAGCCACGTTCCATCGCACCGACAGATCCCATTCCACGATATACCTTGAAACGACGACCTTGGAATAATTCAGTTTCACCCGGACTCTCAGTAGTACCAGCCAAGAGACTTCCTAGCATGACTACGTGTCCACCGGCGGCGAGTGCCTTAACAATATCACCCGAATACTTAATACCACCGTCAGCAATCATTGTTTTCCCTAATTCTCTCGCAACAGAGGCACACTCATAAATTGCTGTAATTTGAGGCACCCCGACGCCAGAAACAACGCGTGTTGTACAGATAGAACCAGGACCGATTCCAACTTTAACAACGTCTGCGCCCGCTTCATATAAAGCGCGAGCACCTTCAGCCGTAGCAATATTACCTGCGACAATTTCAAGATCTGGAAATTCATTTCTAATAGATGCAACTGTATCTATAACGCCTTTTGAATGCCCATGTGCAGTGTCAATTACAATGATATCAACTTCTGCTGCAACAAGTTTTTTAACACGAATCATCGTGTCAGATGTAACACCAACCGCTGCACCGACAAGTAGTCTACCTTGCTTATCTTTTGCAGCATTCGGATATTCCATTACTTTTTCAATATCTTTAATCGTAATTAAACCATTCAAGATTCCTTCTTCATCGACAATAGGAAGTTTTTCAATTTTATATTTTTGAAGGATTTTCTCAGCATCGTTCAATGTTGTACCTACGGGTGCAGTCACCAGATTATCTTTCGTCATTACGTCGTTGATCATGAGCGAAAAATCCTGAATGAAACGCATATCCCGGTTTGTTATAATTCCAACTAGCTTAAGCTCTTCTTCATTATTAACAATTGGAACCCCAGAAATTCGGTATCTACTCATTAAATGTTCAGCGTCAAAAACTTGGTGGTTTGGCGTTAAGTAAAATGGATTTGTAATAACTCCATTTTCTGAGCGTTTAACGGTAACAACCTGTTCAGCCTGTTCTTCGATACTCATATTTTTATGAATGATACCTAGGCCGCCTTGTCTCGCCATGGAAATAGCCATTCGTGATTCAGTAACTGTATCCATACCTGCACTGATAATCGGTATATTTAACGTTATCTTTTCTGTTAAATCGACAGAAAGAGATACATCTTTAGGTAGTACATCAGAAGGCCCCGGTATTAGTAATACATCGTCGAAAGTTAGTCCCTCACGTGCAAATTTTGATTCCCACATCTTAATTTTGCCTCCCTAGTCTGTTTTGAATATTAGTAAAATATTATCAGCGACTGTATCAACTGTCAAGGTTCTCCCAAGTAGTAAATGTATTCGTACTTTTCACTGAACGGTTTCTTCGATTTTTTTCTGTATTTTTAATGGTGATGTTTGCGGTGCAAAACGATCAATAACTACACCATCTTTGTTCACTAGGAACTTCGTGAAATTCCACTTAACACCATTTGTCAGTAAACCTTTTTTCTCTGAGGTTAAAAACTTGAACAGTGGATCCACATCATCACCTTTAACATTTACCTTTGCGAACATTGGAAAAGTCACATTGTATATTAATTTACAAACTTTCATCGTTTTTTCAACATTATCGTATTCTTGATTTCTAAAGTTGTCTGATGGAAAGGATAGAACAACAAAACCATCGTCTTTATATTCTTCGTAAAGCTTTTGTAATTCATTAAGTTGACTCGCAAAACTACATTTACTTGCAGTATTTACAATTAATAAGGTTTTACCCTTGAAGTCAGCCAACGATTGTATAGTTCCATCTGCTTTTTTTACCGAAAAGCTATATATATCTTCCATAATCACATCTCCTATACCTTTTATCATAAATTGAACAACGAAGAACTACAATACTTTCACTTTATAATGAAGTGAAATATTTCATTTATCGCGTGTATTTCCCGAAATATTCAAGGCTTTTGACCGTTTGGAAGTTTACTTTAACAATAATATCGTATGTTTTGTGATCATTTAGATGACCACTATGTTTATTTTCGGCATTTATTGGTCTTTCTATAACGAATATAGTCAACAAAAATCTATATGAATCCTTAAGGCCTTTGCTTAAATATTCACCTAAGGTTTTACCTAACGGTAAATTTTTATTTTATAATCTAAATAACATACAAAAAAAAGCCACTACCACTAAGGTAATGACTTTCAAGATGCCTAGCAACGTCCTACTCTTGCAGGGGGAAGCCCCCAACTACCATTGGCGCTGAAGAGCTTAACTTCCGTGTTCGGTATGGGAACGGGTGTGACCTCTTCGCTATCGCCACTAGACTACCTGAGC
>NZ_JAGEMN010000011.1 GCF_017921835.1 Sporosarcina sp. 6E9
GTTTTATCCGGTTTTGAGCGAACAAGCTCAGGTAGTCTAGTGGCGATAGCGAAGAGGTCACACCCGTTCCCATACCGAACACGGAAGTTAAGCTCTTCAGCGCCAATGGTAGTTGGGGGCTTCCCCCCGCAAGAGTAGGACGTTGCTAGGCACTTAAAGAGTCATTACCTTAATGGTAGTGGCTTTTTTTGTATTAAAATCTTAGTGGAGGTTAATCCTCTAGTTCTGAGTGATTTTTGCAAGGAAGAGTCATTACCTTATATGGTAATGACTTTTTTATTTACAAATTAATTTTAGGGTATACAGTTCAAGATTAAGTTTATTTCTTGTAATTTCTACATTACTTCGTACAGAATAGAATAGAGTAGTACTTTCAAATATGAAGGTCCTAGGAGGAAAATAATGATTATTAAAGATGTAATCGTTCGTTTTATGAAAGAACGTTTTTTTGACCAGGCAGCTCAGACTGCTTATTACCTTCTTCTATCTATGTTGCCTTTTCTAATTTTTGTACTTTCCTTGTTAAGTATATTTCCTATTAATGACGAAATATTATTAGACTTCCTAGAACCGTTTATTCCTATCGAGTCATTTAAATTAGTTGAAAATAGTGTTCAAGAAATAGTAGGAAGAAACAATGGGAATTTAATTGTCACAAGTTTAGTTTTGGCGTTTTGGATTTCTTCGATAGCTGTTCAATCACTTGGTCGATCCTTAGACTTAGCCTATGGTCATGTACGTTCTTTACCTTTTTGGAAAGTGATTATTCGGGACCTAGGTATTACGCTGTTATTTATGATTGTTATTCCATTGTCATTATTTCTTCCTTTTATTGTACGTTTATTGCGTAAGCTTGTTGCTTATTCGGATACGATTGAGGATTTACATGTTTGGCTTTACATCTGGCCGAATTTGAAGTGGGCACTAGGGACTTTGTTTTTGTTTTCGTTTTTTCTATTATTTTATAAAGTTGTTCCAACAAGCAAGGTAACGTTGAAGGGGGCACTTCCAGGTGCAGCTTTTGCTGCGTTGGTTTGGCAACTATTTTCTTTATACTTTGGTGATTATGCCGCAAAAGTAGATTATACACGGCTATACGGTCAATTATCTGGTATCATTCTTCTCGTACTGTGGTTTTATTTTACAGCGGTTATAATTTTATTTGCTGGTTTATTAAATGCTGAATGGCGTAAGCCTCCTAATTGAAAGTAGGGTTGAATATTATGTTGAAAGTATTAGTAGTGGACGATGATCCGAATATTTTAGAACTTGTAAGCATCCAATTAACGCAGGCCGGATATCGTGTTTTAAAAGCCTCAAATGGTTTTGAGGCACTTGAAATAATAGAAGAAGAATCTCCTGATCTAGCGGTAGTTGACGTGATGATGCCGGGGATGGATGGATATACTTTGACGAAAAAGATTCGCACTGAAACAGAAATTCCAGTTTTATTGTTAACGGCGAAAGGGGAACTTGAAGATAAGGAGAAAGGCTTTCTTGCAGGTTCTGATGATTATGTTGTTAAACCGTTTGAACCGAAGGAGTTACAGTTCCGGATTAACGCAATTTTAAGGAGATATGATAAAGCTGTAGATGTATTTATTCAAGCTGGGCCACTAACAATTAATCGGCAGAGCTATGAAGTGTCTGTTGGGAATAAGGTTTTGTTACTTCCTTTAAAAGAATTTGAGCTTTTGTCGGTTTTAGCTTCAAGACCAAATACTGTTTTTACTCGTGAACTGCTTTTGGAACGTGTGTGGGGGTATGATTATGAAGGTGATGAACAGACGTTGAATGTTCACATTAAACGGGTTCGTGGACAATTAGAGAAACTAACCCAGGCAGTTCGGATTGCGACGGTTCGCGGGGTTGGTTATAAGTTAGAGGTAGACTCATTATGAAGTCGCTATACGGTAAGTTTTTACTAAATACAATTGCAATTATGATTGTAAGTAGTTTGATTGCATTCTTGGCTGTTAATACATATTATCATCAAGTGTTAAAAGGATATAATGACGAAAAGAATATGGGAATTGCTGAAAGCATTGCAAGTTTTATCGAGACAAATGAAGGTTTGGATCTTGAACAGTATTTGGAGACCCAAGCTGCCACTGGTTATAAATTATATGTAGTGAATGAGGGAAAAACGGCGACCTTATATGGTGAGCCTTTTCGTGTGGAAAATCTGTCGAAAAGTGCGATTGAAGGTGTGTTGAACGGAAATGCATATCACGGGATGCGCAATCTGCCGAGTGAAACTTTTGTTACCGGTTTTTTTTCGAGTGAATTAGCAAATACGGTCGGTGTTCCTTTTTCGTATGAGGGAAGTAAGTACGCCCTATTTTTGAGGCCGGATATAAAGATGTTATTTACGGAAGTGCACTATATTTTGGGCGGTATGGTTCTTATTATGGCGGTGATTAGTTTATTATCAATGTTGGTTGTTGCTAAAAAGTTGATAGATCCAATAACTGCCTTAACCGCCGCGACTAAAAAGATTGGGGATGAACGCTTTACAAATGTTCTTGATATCAATAGAAAAGATGAAATTGGGCAATTGGTAAAAAGTTTACAAGAGATGACTGAGAAATTGAGTGAAAATGATAGAATCCGTAAAGAATTCATCAGTGATGTGTCGCATGATTTTCAGTCGCCTTTATTGAATATTAAAGGCTATTCCGAATTACTTTTGGATGAAAGTCTTAGCATAGAGAAACGCCAGAGTTATGCGTCTGTCATTCAATCTGAGACGGAGAGGCTTTCGTCATTGACGCAACAGTTACTTCTTTTGACTTCGTTAGATCAGTTATCGTCACCGCTTGCCATAAAGAATTTCAGATTGGATAAACAATTAAAAGAAACGATTCGTAAATATAGGTGGTTGTTGGAAGAGAAGCGTATGACGTTATCGATGGATCTAGATGAGGTGAATTTTAACGGAGATCCCGCGTTTCTTGAAAAAGTATGGGAGAATTTATTTTCCAATGCGTTAAAATATACGTCTGAAGAAGGCGTAATTGAAATTAGTTTAAAGGAGAAAGAGCGCAGTATTGTCATGTCTGTACAAGATAACGGCATTGGCATTAATGATGAAGAACAGGAAAGAATTTTTGATCGTTTTTATCGGGCAGATAATTCACGAACGCAGGAGATTAGCGGAACCGGGTTGGGGTTATCGATCGTTCAACAAGTTGTGAAACTTCATGATGGTACCATTCGTGTCGTTAGTAATAAAGATAGGGGAACGACATTTATTATCACATTGCCGAAATTGTAATGTCTAGTTAATCTTCCGTTCATGTTGGATGTTTAAGATAAGGATATAACATAAACAACATAGGAGGATTTTTGTATGCAGGAAAAATGGAGTTTGCGACTTATTCGAATTTCAGCGATATTTGGTTTGATCGGAACAGTGTTAGGGTCACATATGGCGGGGGCTGGGTCGTATGCGTTTCGACCGATTCACGCGCATATACTTTTAGTCGGTTGGTTGTCGATGTTTGCTTGGGGCGTATTCTATAAGGTTTATAAAGTTCGCGCAGGCAAACTAATCACCGCGCAAGGTTGGACAGCAATTATTGGTGCGACTGGATTAACGGCTGGTATGTGGTTACAGTTCTTAAAGCCTTTTAATGTGAATGAAACACTTTCGCTCATACTTTACATCGTGGGTGGAACAATTCTGCTCGTCAGCTTTGCATTGTTTGTCGTAGTCACATTTCTTGCTGAAAAAGATGCTAATAAATGACTAAATTGAAGGGGAAGCGACTGTGGTGGCTGTCCGTAAGTGTTTGGATTGGTCTGACGATTATATTGTCAGCACTCGCCCCAGGTGGAAAAGAATTTGTGCAGGCAAATAAAGATGCAGGCCTGCCAGCGGATGTTGAGTCAATCATAGCAGACCGTCAATTGGATAAACACTTTCCTCAAGACGGCGGGATGCCGATTTTCGCAGTGTTTCATAAAGAGGAAGGCGTCACGGACGAAGAAATTGATACCTTTGCAGATACGCTTGAAGGCATTGGTTTGGACGAAGTAGAAACGCTACCATTATCTAAAATGAATCCGGAAATACAGAGAACATTTCTTTCGGAGAATGAGAAAACATTCTTCGTCCCGCTTACCTTGAAAAAGGATGTAGAGGGCAATGAGCTACAC
The DNA here is from genome assembly GCF_017921835.1 of Sporosarcina sp. 6E9. NCBI lineage: Bacteria > Bacillati > Bacillota > Bacilli > Caryophanales > Caryophanaceae > Sporosarcina > Sporosarcina sp. 6E9. Next base: position 4,162 of record NZ_JAGEMN010000011.1, read on the forward strand.
GATTTAGTGAGTGCGATAAAAGATCGCGTTGATCCGATAATTGATCAAGGTATTGAAGTCTCCTGGACGGGTCCTGGAGCAATTGCGTCTGATGCAACCGAGTTATTTAGTCGGGCGGATGTCGTTCTTTTATTATCTACAGTAGGGCTTATCTTAATATTGTTGCTCGTTATTTACCGCTCACCATTGTTAACATTAATCCCGTTGGTGGGTGCGGCAATTGCTTATGCGGTTGTAGATCGTCTTATCGGTTTATCTGCTTCGGCTGGATTATTTACGGCGGAAAGCCAGGCGCTTTCGATTATGACGATATTACTGTTTGCTGTCGTGACCGATTATTCATTACTCATCTTTTCGCGATACCGAGAAGAATTAAGAATACATGAATCGACAGATACAGCTATGCGAGAGACAATGCGTCATGTAAAAGAACCAATTTTCTTTAGCGGAAGCACGATTGTTCTCGGGGTTTCGACATTGTTCTTTACGCTGTACGAACCGTATCGTAACTTTGCCCCGGTCTTTGCGATTGCAGCAGGCGTTATGTTAATTGCAGGGCTGACATTGCTCCCAGCATTGTTTGCATTAATTGACAGGAGAGCATTTTGGCCGGTCATTCCAAAGTTCGGTGAAGAAAAGATTGAAAAGAAAACGATTTGGGGTAAAGTTGCGGAGAAAGTAACGAAACGACCTGTTTTGTTTTCGATTCCAATTACGTTATTGCTTTTGCTTGGGGCTTGGAATGTAACGAATCTGGAAGAGTCTTATGATTTAATCGAGTCATTCCCTGAAGATTTATCTTCCCGTGTCGGTTATGAAAGACTTGCAGATTCGTTCTCTCCTGGTAGTCTTGCACCTGGTACGTTATTGTTTGTTTCGGAACAGGAACTTAACATGGAAGATCTACAAACGGTCATTGGAACAGTTGAAGAGAAGAGTGGAATTGAAAGTGTGACAGCGCAAGGAAATACACTATCAAAGGACGAAAAAAGTGCGAAGTTCTCCGTCACATTTAAAGGAAATCCATATGGTGCAGAAGCTTTTGATACAGTGCAAGCGCTTCGTGATGAAGGTCAGGAAATTTTGAAAGCAGCAGGAATTATCGATACAGATTTGTATATTGCAGGTGAAAGCGCCAAAAATGCTGACCTGCGCGATATCAATAATCGCGATACTTGGCTTGTGATGATTTCCATGACAATTCTCATTACGCTTATGCTAGGTTTACAAACCAAATCAATCATTGCGCCAATTTATATGATGGGAACTATTTTGCTGTCGTATGCTGCAACACTTGGGTTATCACTTTTTCTCTTTGATAAGTTTTTAGGGCTTGAAGCGATTGCCTATCGAATTCCGCTATATACGTTTGTTTTTCTCGTAGCTTTAGGTGTCGATTATTCAATTATGCTGATTGCTCGAATTCGTGAAGAGATGAAGTCATTGCCATTCGAGGATGCAGTTCGAAAAGGACTTGAAAAGACTGGTGGGGTGATAAGTTCTGCCGGTGTCATTCTTGCGGCTACATTCCTTGTGTTAACGACGATGCCCATCGATGAATTGAAATTGTTTGGATTTATAATGGCTCTCGGTATTTTGATCGACACGTTTATCGTACGGCCTGTGCTTATTCCAGCCATTTTGATATTGCTTGGAAAATGGAGTTTTTGGCCAAAGAAAATAAGGTAATTTGAAAAGGTCGCTTCTGTAATGGAAGTGACCTTTTTTCAAATTACTTTTTGTGTGAAGGGCTATTGATACTCATGTTCACTGTCATCACAAGATGGCGATGTTCGTCGGATCTTGCGTTTTCAAACGTCTCAGCTAAGAATGAAAACACATCATGAATATCCCCGTGCAACCCACTCGCGTAATCCATGCGCTCATTAAACAACCCGCGCTCTTTTGCACGGTCGACTTCTGTGTAAATGACCGAGATATAATCTGGATTATTCATTGGATACAAAGAGAATTGCGTGGATACATATTGATGCATGCTGGAGACTTTTAGTTCATTTAATGGGACAGCGTCTTTCACCAAATAAGTATTGTCTGCTGTATTTCCAGGGCAACCACTTGAAAAGGTCCCGTTAAAAGCGACATGTACGCCCGTTTTTGAAGCATGCAGAATAATCGCTTTTGCTGTGTCGAATACATGAATATCTTTCCCGCGCATCACTGTGCTGACGTCATCGGTATGCATCCAAACCTTTGAGGTATCAGCTTCAGCGAGCGCTCCTTTAATAATCTCTATAAAGTTGTCCGCCATCGGATGAAGTGAAAACCTCAATCCTACAATTGTACTTATATCGCTAGCATTATTTATATTAATTTTTATTTCCTCCTACTGTGATTTCTGGGTGCGTATTTATTTCTGGAATATCATTCAGCGCATCAATTGTAGATGAGAAAATTGCGCTTGTAAATAGAAAGAACTCTGTCTAACTGGTCGTTCAAGTGGTAAAATAAGAGTAGAAAATTTAGAGGGAGACTATCAATGAAAATCCAATACAATCTAGTGGCAGAAGACTATATTCACTTTAATTTGTTTCATATTAAGAACTCTAATACGGCATTAAAATCATTGAACATACAAAGGTATGGTTCACCGATTTTCTTCATTTTTGTTGCAATCGTATTTGCAATTATGGGCGATCTTCACTTATTGAGCACGCTTATTCCTTTTTTAGGACTGAGTGTTTTATGGGTAATTTTTTATCCAAAATTATTTTATCGTCATGTTCGAAAAAACGTAAGGAAAATGTTCAAAGAAGGCAAAAATGAGTCTTTATTAGGTGAGCATGCAATGATTTTCATGGATGAAGGATTTGTTGAATCCAATGCATACGGAGAAACGAACGTAAAATGGTCAGGGATTCAGGAAGTTAAAGAGGACGACGAATTTATCTACCTGTACAATAGTGCGATTAGCGCTTATCTAATTCCTAAAAGAAGTTTGTCGAATGAAGGAGAAGTTAAAGCGTATATTCAGTCCGGTGTTAAAAAATAAAAAAAATCATTATTTCAGAAAAAACGTTTGGATACACTAACAAGCGTTTTTTTTGTGTTCAAAATACTGAAGTCCTTCATTCTATGTAGAATGAAGGACTTCAGTGGATTTTATTTTGGTGTATTTGCAAAATCTAAGACGAGCTTTTGCTGGTCTAATTTTAATGCTGCGTTAAATTTGTTGCCGTTTTTTGCAACAAAGCCTTTAATGACATTCGTCTGACCTTTCGTGCAGAGCAATTTCACTTGGCTTGCTGTTATTTTCTTTTTGAGAAAAATACCTGGAAATGTCTGCTTGCAACCATCTTTGTATGCGGTGCAACCGTAAAATCCTTTTCGTGTGACAATCATGCCTTTTTTGCATGTTGGGCAAGGGGCTACTTCAACATTTCTTCTTGGTGATTTGGCTGTCGATGGGATAGATTTAACTTGGAAAGTGGCCGTTTCAATCTGCTTAGGCACATTTTGTATCAATGAATCTAGAAACTTCTCGATATTGTTTAAAAAGTGATCGGCAGCACCATCGCCATTGCCGATTTTTCGTAAGTAGGTTTCCCATTTTGCGGTCATCGAAGGGCTTGCGAGTAGACCGCCTTCGATGGCTTCGCATAAAATACGCCCTTTATCAGTTAGTGATACGATGTTTTTCGTGACTTGAATATAGCCATGTTTTTTAATCGTTTCGATGATTCCACTTCGAGTTGCTTCTGTTCCAAGACCTTCGATTTCTTTCAATATTTCTGTTTCTTCATTGTCTTCTACAAACTTTCCGCATGTTTTCATTAAAGTAATGAGTTGACCTTCCGTATACGGTTTCGGTGGTGTAGTTTTGCCTTCATGAATGCCAATCTTGCTGTTTACGGGCTCATTTTGTCGAAGCAGGGGCAATGACTCATCTTTTTCTTTTGATGAGCTTGGAAATAATACTTTCCAACCAAGATCTCGCTCCGTTTTCCCTGTCGTAAAAAACAATAATTTGTTAACGTCTGTCGTTATTTTAGTTTCTGTGTAGAGATAGTCCGTGTGAAACATCGCAAGTGTTGTTCGGACAACCTCTTCGTATAGTTTCCTTTCATTAGGCGGCAACTTTGTAAGTGCAGCCTCCGTAGGCACTTTTTTTGTCGGAATGATGGCGTAATGTTCTTTTACTTTCTCGTTGTCAACATAGCGTTTTTTTGGTTGACGCGAATGAATTGGAAACGGTTGCTTCATAAGTGATTGATAGTCTTCCACTTGGTCAACTAAATAAGCAAATTCGCTTGTCGTGATATGGCGCGAATCGGTTCTTGGATAGCTGACTAGCTTTTTTTCGTACAAGTTTTGCATTGTTTTTAAGACGTTCGCTGGGCTCATTTTCCATCGACGGTTTGCGGTTGCTTGTAAAGTCGATAAGGAATGGAGTTGAGGCGGCGGAATACGCTTGTCTTTTTGCTCAACGGATGTGATAACCCCTGGCGTGTTTGGTTGTATAGTGTGTTTCTTAAGTAATTCAATAATCTCTTCCCGTTTTTTCGTTCTTACCTTAGCTTTTCCTTTATAAGCACCGTTTTCAGCGGTGAATAAGGCTTCAACTTCAAAAAACGGTTCAGATATGAAAGTTTCAATTTCTTTTTGTCGTTCATAAATCAGATAGACAGTAGGGGATTGAACGCGTCCGATTGGAAAGACTTGTTCATAACCCTTTGCCTTTAGTAAGAGCGTATAGAGTCGGGAGCCGTTCATACCAACGAGCCAATCACTAATTTGTCGGGCTTTCGCTTCTTCATAAAGGAGTAAATCTTTTTGATTGTCACGCAAATTCATAAAGCCTTTTCGGATTTCATCGACTTCTAAGGAGTTAATCCAAAGTCGTTTAATTGTTTTCTCGCGTGCACCTGTCTGGTTGTAAATGCTGTAGAAAATATTCGATCCTTCACGGTCCACGTCACAAGCATTAATGATGATGTCTGCCGCACGCATGAACTTCTTAACGACTTGAAACTGCGCATATTTTCCCTTTGCGACTTGAAACTCATAGCGTTCAGGTAAAATTGGTAAGCTGCCCAGCGTCCATCGATTCCAACGCGCATCATACGCTTTCGGTTCTTTTAGCTCGACGAGATGTCCAATACCCCATGTAATTACTGCGCCTTGTGGGAACAGTTGACTTTGCGCCAACTCAATATGTGTTTTATGGCGACTTTTTACGGTGAAAGCCTCGGCATATGCCTTCGCTTGGGATGGTTTTTCTGCTAGGATTACTGTTTTCATAACAACACCTCATTGGTTTCGATGATAGAAACGTTAGTTCTGTTATTATCGCATAAATTGGGAAGCTTTTCTAATGGGAGTTGATGGAGAATAGAAGTATGGAAATAGATTGTCATATCTTTGTATTAGAGTGTTTGTTTGGGTGACTGGCATGATTTCTTTACGAGCAATGAGTCGGGAACTTAGACTACACTTATCTATGCCGACAAAATTAACTGTGGAATCAAAATAATCTTTTTTATGATTAGACTGAGGACACTGCACTGAAATACGAACGGGCCCATTTAGTTTGAAGCTGTCGGTTGCCGAAAACTTTATTCCATTACCGACAAAGAATAAACCCAATGCAATTGCATTGGGTTTAAACATTAGTACAACAGCGTTCAACAAGTAACCGAGTCCATATAGCCCCATCTGAACAGCAAACTCAAACTTCGGTAGACCAACAGAGCTTAGAGGGCGACTAGCTCCGCGAGCTTGGCCGCGACGTCTGCCATTGGTTCTTCTACAGTGTTTAGGCCGCTTCGCGATCCAAGCAAGGGACTGACTTCGCGGAGAGCTTCATACGTTGTCTCGTGCACAATAGGAATGAGCCGATCACCCGCGAGGAGTGCCGAAAGTTCTTTGTCGGCGATGCCCTCTGCTGGGAGTCGGCGTAGTAACGCAGGGGTCACCAGCACAATCCCAACTCTCGAGTTTGCCAAGCCTTTGTCGATGGCGCGAAGCAACGGCACACCGAGGCCAACGTCTTTCTCGCTGAACCAGACGGAGACACCACGTGACTCAAGCAGGTCGTGCAGCTCCTTGGCGGCCTCCTTCCGGTCGTCCCACGCATGGCAGAGGAAGACGTCCCGAAGGTCAAGCTGTTTTGCCAGATTTTCGACGCTGTTTCGGACTGGTGTGAGTGCCCGAACCTCTTCCGGCGTGTACAATATGGACGAACCTGCTCCTGACCAAGGTGTTTTTGAATTGCGGACGGAACCTCCGCCGCTGCTTCGACCGCCCCCACTTGTCAGCGACGAGGAGTAAGATGAGGGCGAGTACGACCTGTAGCCGCCATAGCGGCCATTACGCCCTCTGCAAGCTGGACAGTTGTCTGCGGCACTCGCTGAGTTATGTCCTCTTATTGGAGCTGTGCATCTAGCCATGTTTCTACCTCCCTAATTGAATGATGGTTCTGACAAATTATATCACCTTTCTCCAATAAAATGCAGAGTATTTTGAATTCCGTGCGTTTCATTATGGAGAGCATGTAACTGTTGTCTCGAGAGTCTATGGGGTCTACCCTTCCTGTAAAACTTGAACTCAGGGCATTGGATGTCTAGCAAAGGAACTAATATGCAACTATCTTGATCTTCCATTATCGGGGGCTTTTCTTGCATAAGAAATGGCCCAAACTCTATTTAACAGGAATTTGTTTTTTGAAAGAACAGGAAGAACAAAGCTGGTTTCAAGTCTATTACGATAAAAAAGAACCTTTTTTGGATGAAACAATGGATTTATAATAATCTTTATCTTTTTCTTGTTAGGTTATAATTGTTTGTATTTTTACTTTTATCGTAGGCGTTTTCAATATATTTATTTGGATCTTCAAGAAAATCTTCTTCATTAATCAAAGAAATATATGAGCCTGTTAAGGAATTTACGTTTTTACACACACCACAAGTATATTCAGGGGGCTCCTGGTTGAACCTATTCTGGCTTACAATTTCGTAGAGATATTCGTTATTCGTTAGTATAGCAGTATGCCCGTCGGAGTTTGTAACCGAGGGTCTTAACCAATCATATCCACCACTGTATTTCATAACAACTCCCAAAACACCGTTGGTTCCAGATGTACGGTCATTTCTTTTTATTTGTTTAAGTGAATATTCGATTTCCCAGTCAATCCAGTTACTTAATTTCATGTTTGGAGAAATTATAACAATAGTAACGGTAGTAGAATAAATCATATCCTTTAATTTGTCTTTAATGTAGTCAGTTGTTCTATCGGACATATCAGGTGAGTCGCTAGTCTCACCTTGATAATATTCAGCATCATCTCCTAAAGCTTCTACAATTCTCTCTCTTAGATCCTTAGCTTCAGAATATTTATAAGAGATAAAGGTTTTACGTGCCAAACGAATTCCCCCTTTGTCTAAACAATAATAGATTGAATTAGTGCCTTGATGATTGGTTGATAATTTTTATTATAGTTTCAATTAATTCCTCCGGCGTCTTGCTTTCATCACCCAAATCAGCATAAAGCGACTTTAATTCTTCAATTCCCACGTACGCGTCAAAATCGCCCATGACCTTTTGCCATAAAGCCTTAGATGTAAAACCGGTTGCTCCTACTGGTATAGGAATTGCCCCATTTGCTACAGAGATATTAAATTCCTCTATCATTCCACTGGCATCGATAACAGTTTTAGTTTCATTATCAATCTTGTTACCGAATATAAAAACAGATACACCAACATTAGAAAGCATTTCTTTGCGATATTGAGTCCATAATTCAGATCTCGAGAGTTGTCCAGTTGTAGTTTGCGGAAATGGTCTACATTTGAGCCTTTCTTCTACTTTCTTACTTTGACTTGAATAAAGCTCCTCCAGTGCACCTGAAATAATACAGCTCCCTATTCCTAAACCAAATCCAGAAACAATATTATAATTGTTTTTAATCAAAGCTCTACTTAATAATGTACTAAATTCAAATGATCTTGTCTCACCCCATTCACCATAATCGCTCGCACTACCAGATACAAAAATATTTTTTCTTTTTACATGAGAAGAAATGTAGTTTAGAATTTCTGTCACATCTGAGTAATCATCAACTAGCAGAACCTGAATACCATATCTTTTTAAATCTTTTATTTTTAATTTCTGTTTAATTTCAGCGTATAGGAATTCCTCTTTATTTCTGTAATCATTTGCATCAATCTTTTTCATAAAACAATAATGGGTTCGAGTGTTCTCATTTAGCAGAATTCTGATTTTACTTAGAATTTGAGATAAATTGGGGTCATCAAAACTAAAACCGATAAATAAGAATGTCTTAGACACTAGGTCGCCACGGAGAGCTGTACTAAATAATTCTCTTTTTTGATCATAACCTTCATAATCATCTTTTGTTAAAACTGCGTCATGAGGTAAACTGCTATCGCCATGCATTTTATATACAATTGCATCACTTCCTGATACCGAATAACCTAAGTTTTCAGATGTGATTTTTTTATCTACTTTCTTACCTGCTGATTCTAAATTGGATTCGATTAATTGGTCGTAATTGGTTGTCCAATATGTATCAATAGGTAGTTGGGATAAAATTTTATGGTTGTCGGTAGTAGTGACACTTTTAGTAAATTCATCTATCAAAATCTGATTAATTTTTCCCCGTCCGTTAAATTCATTGACATGATATTGTGCCAGTGCTATTAAATCAACTTCTAGGTCTATATCTAATTGTATGTCTTCAGCGACCTCACGTAGTAAATCTTTCCAATCCACATGTCCGGATGGACGTGAGAGACCTGCACCAGCAAATATTGCTGCATTAGAATCTTGGATTGCCTTCACGTAGGTTCTTAAAAACTCTCTTGTACTTGCATCATACCTCAAACTAACTCATCCTTTCTTAAAATATTCTTTTCGTCATTTGAATTAATACGAGCGAATTGTCAGACCTGAACACAAAATTCGAAACACCCTTACTTATTGCTTTAGACTTATTTTATTTGAGGGTCAATCAATACTATTCTTTTAAAGAATAGTATTGATTGACCCGTAACATCCACATAAGAAAATTAACTGGTTGCAGTTTGGAATCAATCTCCTTTCTGTTTGGTTTGAATTGATATAAAGTTTGTTCGACTTTTGTGCAAGCTCGCATATGTGTATCGGCATTTCAACAATTTTCTATTGTAGGATAAAATATTTTCAGATCCTATCAAAGTTTCTAGTGGTTAAACATTAATTTTAACATACATACTTCTATCTTTATACGATTTCATATTCTTCCCCCTATTCAGAATAGTGGTGTGATAAAATACTGTTAGATATATCCAAAGATGGCAACGTGTAATGGAAGGGAACTAAAAATTGAGAGGGGCGAGGAGAACATTTCGTGTGATATACGAAATTGAGAAATCTTTACTCGAAAGGGCAATGCGTATGCATAGAGTAAGTGAAAGTAGGGAATGGTTTTTAGCGATTGCAATGGGCATTATTATCAACGCCATTATTATCTTTGTTAGTCCCAAGGGCAATAGCAAACAGAATACACCATTCTTCATCGCACATCGTTTTATATGTATCAAGCGGATCATACATTCTTTATTTCATTGGGTTTTCATTGTTGTTTGGAAGTGCGTTGTTTGTTTAGCTATTATGGGGAAATAAATCATCTGTTTTTCTTGGGATAGGCGCCTTGTTGATCAGCGGTTTATGTTTTTACGTTGCATCCAAACACTACATTGCAATAGGAACCGACGTGATCTCATATAACCTACTTTTCTCATCAAAAGAGCATATGCATCCGTGGGAAGACATTGAGAAAGTCATATACAAACCAGTTTCATCTAGCGATAATAGATGGCAGTATGAATTTTTCTTTAATGATGGCGAAAAGCTTATCGTAATTGAGAATGGCTATATAGCAGAAATAAAATACTTGATCATTAATCGGTTAAAAGATGAAAATATAAATTTGAAAAGTTCATAAAGAATCGACTTCCCTTAAAAATGAGGAGGCGATGCACTTGACGGGATTAATAAAGTAAATAGGCGTTACAAGTATAATAAAATCCACCCCAAAGTGTGAACTGAACCCCGAAAAGCGGACACTTTAAAAAAGACCCCTTTCGGGGTTTTTTCTATGGAAAAAACCCGCTATACTAGACTTAACTTGAAGGAGCGGGAAAATACTATGAGTAAAATCCATTTCA
>NZ_JAGEMN010000012.1 GCF_017921835.1 Sporosarcina sp. 6E9
TTCACAAATCAGGGTCAATCAAACCCTTTTAACTTGAATAGGTTAAGTCCTCGATCAATTAGTATCCGTCAGCTACGTACGTCGCCGCACTTACACCCCGGACCTATCAACCTCATCTTCTCTGAGGGATCTTACTTACTTGCGTAATGGGAAATCTCATCTTGAAGGGGGCTTCATGCTTAGATGCTTTCAGCATTTATCCCGTCCACACGTAGCTACCCAGCGATGCCTTTGGCAAGACAACTGGTACACCAGCGGTGTGTCCATCCCGGTCCTCTCGTACTAAGGACAGCTCTTCTCAAATTTCCTGCGCCCGCGACGGATAGGGACCGAACTGTCTCACGACGTTCTGAACCCAGCTCGCGTACCGCTTTAATGGGCGAACAGCCCAACCCTTGGGACCGACTACAGCCCCAGGATGCGATGAGCCGACATCGAGGTGCCAAACCTTCCCGTCGATGTGGACTCTTGGGGAAGATAAGCCTGTTATCCCCGGGGTAGCTTTTATCCGTTGAGCGATGGCCCTTCCATGCGGAACCACCGGATCACTAAGCCCGTCTTTCGACCCTGCTCGACTTGTAGGTCTCGCAGTTAAGCTCCCTTATGCCTTTGCACTCTACGAATGATGTCCAACCATTCTGAGGGAACCTTTGGGCGCCTCCGTTACTCTTTAGGAGGCGACCGCCCCAGTCAAACTGCCCGCCTGACACTGTCTCCTGCCCCGATAAGGGGCATGGGTTAGAATTCCAATACAGTCAGGGTAGTATCCCACCAACGCCTCCTCCGAAGCTGGCGCTCCGGAATCAAAGGCTCCTACCTATCCTGTACAGACTGCATCAGAATTCAATATCAGGTTGCAGTAAAGCTCCACGGGGTCTTTCCGTCCTGTCGCGGGTAACCTGCATCTTCACAGGTACTATAATTTCACCGAGTCTCTCGTTGAGACAGTGCCCAAATCGTTACGCCTTTCGTGCGGGTCGGAACTTACCCGACAAGGAATTTCGCTACCTTAGGACCGTTATAGTTACGGCCGCCGTTTACTGGGGCTTCAATTGGAAGCTTCGCTTGCGCTAACCTCTCCTCTTAACCTTCCAGCACCGGGCAGGCGTCAGCCCCTATACTTCACCTTGCGGTTTTGCAGAGACCTATGTTTTTGCTAAACAGTCGCTTGGGCCTATTCACTGCGGCTCTCTCGGGCTTTAACACCCTACCAGAGCACCCCTTCTCCCGAAGTTACGGGGTCATTTTGCCGAGTTCCTTAACGAGAGTTCTCTCGATCACCTTAGGATTCTCTCCTCGCCTACCTGTGTCGGTTTGCGGTACGGGCACCTCCCGCCTCACTAGAGGCTTTTCTTGGCAGCGTGAAATCAGGGACTCCGGGGATAATTCCCCTTGCTATCACAGCTCAATGTTATAGAAACGGGATTTTCCTCGTTTCACACCTTACTGCTTAGACGCGCATAACCAACAGCGCGCTCACCCTATCCTACTGCGTCCCCCCATTGTTCAAACGGCGGGGAGGTGGTACAGGAATATCAACCTGTTGTCCATCGTCTACGCCTTTCGGCCTCGACTTAGGTCCCGACTAACCCTGAGCGGACGAGCCTTCCTCAGGAAACCTTAGGCATTCGGTGGAAGGGATTCTCACCCTTCTTTCGCTACTCATACCGGCATTCTCACTTCTAGGCGCTCCACCAGTCCTTACAGTCTGACTTCAACGCCCCTAGAACGCTCTCCTACCACTGACACCAAAGGTGTCAATCCACAGTTTCGGTAATCCGTTTAGCCCCGGTACATTTTCGGCGCGGCGCCACTCGACCAGTGAGCTATTACGCACTCTTTAAATGGTGGCTGCTTCTAAGCCAACATCCTGGTTGTCTGGGCAACGCCACATCCTTTTCCACTTAACGGATATTTGGGGACCTTAACTGGTGGTCTGGGTTGTTTCCCTCTCGACTACGAATCTTATCACCCGCAGTCTGACTCCCAAACATAAATCTTCGGCATTCGGAGTTTGTCTGAATTCGGTAACCCGGGATGGGCCCCTAGTCCAAACAGTGCTCTACCTCCGAGATTCTAACGTTTGAGGCTAGCCCTAAAGCTATTTCGGAGAGAACCAGCTATCTCCAGGTTCGATTGGAATTTCACCGCTACCCACACCTCATCCCCGCATTTTTCAACATACGTGGGTTCGGGCCTCCAGTAAGTGTTACCTTACCTTCACCCTGGACATGGGTAGATCACCTGGTTTCGGGTCTACGACCCCATACTAAATCGCCCTATTCAGACTCGCTTTCGCTGCGGCTCCGCATTCACTGCTTAACCTTGCATGGAATCAGTAACTCGCCGGTTCATTCTACAAAAGGCACGCCATCACTCGTGATCAATTCCGAAGAAAAGATCAACGGAGCTCTGACTACTTGTAGGCACACGGTTTCAGGATCTATTTCACTCCCCTTCCGGGGTGCTTTTCACCTTTCCCTCACGGTACTGGTTCACTATCGGTCACTAGGAAGTATTTAGCCTTGGGAGATGGTCCTCCCGGATTCCAACGGAATTTCACGTGTTCCGTCGTACTCAGGATACACTCTGGAGAGAATGAACTTTCGACTACGGGGCTATTACCCACTACGGCGGACCTTTCCAGGTCGCTTCGTCTAATTCATTCCTTTGTAACTCCGTATAGAGTGTCCTACAACCCCAGGAAGCAAGCTTCCTGGTTTGGGCTATTCCCGTTTCGCTCGCCGCTACTCAGGGAATCGATTTTTCTTTCTCTTCCTCCGGATACTTAGATGTTTCAGTTCTCCGGGTTTGCCTCAAGTACGCTATGTATTCACGTACATGTACTACCCCATTACGGGCAGTGGGTTTCCCCATTCGGAAATCTCTGGATCAAAGCTTACTTACAGCTCCCCAGAGCATATCGGTGTTAGTGCCGTCCTTCTTAGGCTCCTAGTGCCAAGGCATCCGCCGTGCGCCCTTTCTAACTTAACCTAAAATATTCATCAGATTCCAGTGCATTTGACCGCGCTGTTCACTGTTAAATACTTTTCTTGAATACGACTAAACAGCGATGTAGAGTC
>NZ_JAGEMN010000013.1 GCF_017921835.1 Sporosarcina sp. 6E9
TGAACTGAACCCCGAAAAGCGGACACTTTAAAAAAGACCCCTTTCGGGGTTTTTTCTATGGAAAAAACCCGCTATACTAGACTTAACTTGAAGGAGCGGGAAAATACTATGAGTAAAATCCATTTCAATGAACACCAACGAAAAATATTGGAAATGAATCCAAATGTCGCCTCTGTGTCTGATCGAGCAATTCAATATTCACCGGCATTTAAAATACAGGCCGTTAAAGATAATCGGGCTGGAAAAGGTCCTACCCAAATCTTTATAGAAAACGGGTTTGATATAGAGATGATTGGAAGAGAACGTGTGAATAGTGCTTTGAAAGGATGGAGAAAAACATTTCAAACGTATGGAGAAGATGGCTTTTTGGAAGAGCGTCGAGGAAAAGGAAGCGTCGGACGCCCATCAACACAGCGCTTATCGGCTGAAAAGAAATTGGAGAAAGCCGAAGCGCGTATTAAATATTTAGAAGCGGAAAATGAGCTTTTAAAAAAGCTAGAGGTACTAGAAAGGATGGCGATGAAACGCAAGTAGCCCCACATGAAAAATACGAGGTAATCTATGAGGTCATTCGTAAACACGGACTTCAAAATTGTGTTTCAGTCCTATGTAAAGAAGCAAATGTCAGTCGAAGTGGCTATTATGACTGGTTACAAAACATGGAAAAACATGAAATTCGAGAAAATAATGACTATGAGGATTATCTTTTTTTAAAGTGCATCTACGATGCATTCAAAGGGAAAATTGGTTACCGCAGGATTTATATGAAGGTATGCGAACTGCTTGAAACACCGATAAATCCGAAGAAAATACGTCGCCTTATGCGCAAATATAACTTTTTTGCGAAAGTCCGACGTGCCAATCCTTACAAAAACATTGCCAAAGCGACTCAGGAACACAAAACATTACCAAACATATTGAAACGTAAATTCACCCAAGACGAACCAGGTAAGGTGCTCTTAACTGATATTACCTATTTCAAATATCATGGAAAAACAGCGTATCTCTCTTGCGTAAAGGACGTCGCAACGCGCGAAATTCTCGCATATGAATTATCAAGTACTCTCAAGATGTCGATTGTTTACAAGACTCTCAAGAAATTAAACGACAAGATAGCAGGAAATGTACATCCGGAAGCAATGATTCACTCTGATCAAGGATTTCACTATACGCATCCAGAATTTCAAAAACGTGTAAGAAAAATGAAGTTGAAGCAATCTATGTCTCGGAGAGGCAACTGCCTTGATAACGCGCCAATGGAATCTTTCTTCGGTCACATGAAGGATGAATTGGACTATAAAGAAGCAAAGAACTTTGGAGAATTAAAACAAATGATTGATCAATATATGATTTATTACAACGAATCAAGAAGACAATGGAATCTAAAAAAGATGACTCCGATTGAATATCGAAGCCATCTTATAGCTGCCTAAAAAGCAGCCGGTCTTTTATTAAACTGTCCGAAATTTAGGGCGCAGTTCA
>NZ_JAGEMN010000017.1 GCF_017921835.1 Sporosarcina sp. 6E9
TGCCAAGGCATCCGCCGTGCGCCCTTTCTAACTTAACCTAAAATATTCATCAGATTCCAGTGCATTTGACCGCGCTGTTCACTGTTAAATACTTTTCTTGAATACGACTAAACAGCGATGTAGAGTCCATATTCATTAAAAAGGTATTGCATTGTCAACTACAAAAGTAATTGACTCGATTGATTACTTGATTTGTTACTAGTAATATAATTTTATCCAGTTTTCAAAGAACAAATTTACTTCCATTAAAATAATTGGTGGAGCCTAACGGGATCGAACCGTTGACCTCCTGCGTGCAAGGCAGGCGCTCTCCCAGCTGAGCTAAGGCCCCAGAATTTTTATGGTGGGCCTAAGTGGACTCGAACCACCGACCTCACGCTTATCAGGCGTGCGCTCTAACCAGCTGAGCTATAGGCCCCTTTCGGGATTTAGAGAAACACACTCTATTTCTCAGCAAAACAAGGGAACTTACTTACCCCTCATTTGTATTATTATGAAGTTCAATATGATAGCTAGTTAGCAAACCATAATGAGCCTTCAAAACTGAACGCAAAACGTCAAGTTTGTGGAAGTAATTCCACATTCCGAATGTTGAAAGGTCAAACACGAAGTGTTTTCGCTTCCGAACATAATCCTTAGAAAGGAGGTGATCCAGCCGCACCTTCCGATACGGCTACCTTGTTACGACT
>NZ_JAGEMN010000019.1 GCF_017921835.1 Sporosarcina sp. 6E9
GCCTTCATCCATTCTCAAACTTTAAATATGTAAGAAGTCCCCGTTACTTTATTGAACGCGGACGCTGGAATGAAACAACACTAGTGGGCCATTTTTGGTAAGCAGAACTGGCGATGCGGGATGAACCGAACGCGAGGTTAAGGTGCCGGAGTGGACGCTCATCAGACACCACAAAAGGTGTTAGTACATCTTGACAGCAGGACGGTGGCCATGGAAGTCGGAATCCGCTAAGGACTGTGTAACAACTCACCTGCCGAATGTACTAGCCCTGAAAATGGATGGCGCTCAAGCGTCCCACCCATACCTCGCCCTCGGCGCGGGCTCGGCGCGTCGAGGAGTAGGCGGACGTGGAGGTCGGTGACGAAGCCTAGGACGTGAGTCCGGGTGGAACGGCCTCTAGTGCAGATCTTGGTGGTAGTAGCAAATACTTCAATGAGAACTTGAAGGACCGAAGTGGGGAAAGGTTCCATGTGAACAGCGGTTGGACGTGGGTCAGTCGATCCTAAGCTATAGGGAAGTTCCGTTTCAAA
>NZ_JAGEMN010000020.1 GCF_017921835.1 Sporosarcina sp. 6E9
GTTAATATTCCAGCACCTGGATGTGGGTTTTGCGCGGCAACGCAACCGAACGCGGAGACGACGGCGGGGGCCCCGGGAAGAGTTCTCTTTTCTTCTTAACGATCTATCACCCTGGAATCGGTTTGTCCGGAGATAGGGTTCAACGGTCGGAAGAGCCCAGCGCTTCTGCTGGGTCCGGTGCGTCCTCGACGTCCCTTGAAAATCCGCGGGAGGGAATAATTCTCACGCCAGGTCGTACTCATAACCGCAGCAGGTCTCCAAGGTGAACAGCCTCTGGTTGATAGAACAATGTGGATAAGGGAAGTCGGCAAAACAGATCCGTAACTTCGGGAAAAGGATTGGCTCTAAGGATCGGGCGCGTTGGGCCTTGAATAGACGGTTCGGCGGCGGGAGGTCACTAGCTGGGCAACCAGCCGGAGGCTCCCTGCTGCTTAGCTCGACGCTCTTGGCAGGCTTCGGCCGTCCGGCGCGCGTTTAACGATCAACTTAGAACTGGCGCGGACAGGGGGAATCTGACT
>NZ_JAGEMN010000022.1 GCF_017921835.1 Sporosarcina sp. 6E9
TGCCAAGGCATCCGCCGTGCGCCCTTTCTAACTTAACCTAAAATATTCATCAGATTCCAGTGCATTTGACCGCGCTGTTCACTGTTAAATACTTTTCTTGAATACGACTAAACAGCGATGTAGAGTCAATATTCATTAAAAAGGTATTGCATTGTCAACTACAAAAGTAATTGACTCGATTGATTACTTGATTTGTTACTCTTTTTATTGTTTTATCCAGTTTTCAAAGAACAAGTTTTGAAAGTTCATGATTTACTAAGTGAGAAACACCTAATAAATTAAATGAGCCTTCAAAACTGAACGCAAAACGTCAAGTTTTGTGGAAGTAATTCCACATTCCGAATGTTGAAAGGTCAAACACGAAGTGTTTTCGCTTCCGAACATAATCCTTAGAAAGGAGGTGATCCAGCCGCACCTTCCGATACGGCTACCTTGTTACGACT
>NZ_JAGEMN010000023.1 GCF_017921835.1 Sporosarcina sp. 6E9
CTTCCCTTTTAACAATTTCACGTGCTGTTTGACTCTCTTTTCAAAGTACTTTTCATCTTTCGATCACTCTACTTGTGCGCTATCGGTCTCTAGCCGGTATTTAGCCTTGGAAGGAGTATACCTCCCCTTAGAGCAGCATTCCCAAACTACTCGACTCGTCGAGGGAGCTTCACATGAGCATGGTTTCCTACCAGACGGGGCTCTCACCCTCTATGGCGTCCCGTTCCAGGGAACTCGGAAGGAACCATAACTCGAAGCATCCTCTGCAAATTACAACTCGGACCCCGAAGGAGCCAGATTTCAAATTTGAGCTGTTGCCGCTTCACTCGCCGTTACTAAGGCAATCCCTGTTGGTTTCTTTTCCTCCGCTTATTGATATGCTTAAGTTCAGCGGGTATTCCTACC
>NZ_JAGEMN010000024.1 GCF_017921835.1 Sporosarcina sp. 6E9
GGGTTTCTGTGAGTCCTCGAAATGGGATGATACCGGAAAGAATTTTGATTCAAACATTAATTGGTCGTATATTAGCAGACGATATATATCTGGGCGCGCGATGTATTGCTATTCGAAATCAAGATATTGGAATTGGACTTGTCAATCGATTCATAACCTTTCGAACACAACCAATATCTATTCGAACCCCTTTTACTTGTAGGAGTCCATCTTGGATTTGTCGATTATGTTATGGTAGGAGTCCTACTCATGGCGACCTGGTCGAATTGGGAGAAGCTGTAGGTATTATTGCGGGTCAATCTATTGGAGAACCAGGGACTCAACTAACATTAAGAACTTTTCATACCGGCGGAGTATTCACAGGTGGTACTGCAACCCTCAC
>NZ_JAGEMN010000025.1 GCF_017921835.1 Sporosarcina sp. 6E9
AGTCAACCTTATGTGCGAGTGCCCGGGCGTAAAACCCCAGCGCGGAATGAAAGTGAACGTAGGTGAGAGCTTCGGCGCATCACCGACCGATCCTGATGTCCTCGGACGGATTTGAGTGAGAGCATATAGGGTTGGACCCGAAAGAAGATGAACTATGCGTGTGTAGGGTGAAGCCAGAGGAAACTCTGGTGGAGGCTCGCAGCGGTTCTGACGTGCAAATCGATCGTCAAACATGCGCATGGGGGCGAAAGACTAATCGAATCTTCTGGTAGCTGGTTTCCGCCGAAGTTTCCCTCAGGATAGCAGTGTTGATCCCAGTTTTATGAGGTAAAGCGAATGATTAGGGACTCGGGGGCGCTATTTAGC
>NZ_JAGEMN010000026.1 GCF_017921835.1 Sporosarcina sp. 6E9
GTCGTGAGACAGGTTAGTTTTACCCTACTGATGATCTCGTCGCAATGGTAATTGAGCTTAGTACGAGAGGAACCGCTCATTCAGATAATTGGTTTTTGCGGCTGTCCGACCGGGCAGTGCCGCGAAGCTACCATCTGCCGGATAATGGCTGAACGCCTCTAAGTCAGAATCCGTGCCAGAAAGCGACGACGCCTCCCGCACGTATAGATGGACACGAATAGGCCTCTGGCTTAGCGTCTTAGCAGGCAAAGAACGCCAACGCTCTGGAAACGGGTGTTGGTACTTTGCGAATTGTAATTTCAGCACGAGCGGGGTCGAATCCCTTGCAGACGACTTTGATGTGC
>NZ_JAGEMN010000027.1 GCF_017921835.1 Sporosarcina sp. 6E9
GGTCCAGCAGGTCCGATGTCGCCCGTTGCACCTGTAGGTCCAGCAGGTCCGATGTCGCCCGTAGAGCCTGTAGGTCCAGCAGGTCCGATGTCGCCAGTTGCGCCCGTAGGTCCAGCAGGTCCGATGTCGCCTGTCGCACCCGAAGGTCCAGCAGGTCCGATGTCGCCCGTCGCGCCCGTAGGTCCAGCAGGTCCGATGTCGCCCGTTGCGCCCGAAGGTCCAGCAGGTCCGATGTCGCCTGTCGCGCCCGAAGGTCCAGCAGGTCCGATGTCGCCCGTTGCGCCCGTAGGTCCAGCAGGTCCAATGTCGCCCGTCGCGCCCGTAGG
>NZ_JAGEMN010000028.1 GCF_017921835.1 Sporosarcina sp. 6E9
AACGTAAAGCATGCTTAGAACTAGCTATGGATTGAGTTTAGATGCTTATACCTCTTGAAGAACACTTGAATTTCTGAATTGGAAAGTCCCCTTTATGCTCTGTTTTCTGCAACACTGTTTGAGCTCCAATTCTCCCAATTGGCTATGCCTCTTGCTTCTGTTCTTGGATGGTTAGCTTCGTATGATCTTCCTCTACAAGTTTGTAGTTGATCTCTTGCTCCAATTCCTCCTTGAACAGCTTCAATTTTTTGATCAAAGTTCACTCTCTCTCTCTTGCCAATTTCGTATGTTCT
>NZ_JAGEMN010000029.1 GCF_017921835.1 Sporosarcina sp. 6E9
AGAACATACGAGAGATGAGGCAACAAAATAACAATGGAGGGAGAAGGAATAATGGGAACCAGAGGAGCATAATTGACCAATTCACGAAGCTTTCACCACCTTCATTTTTGGGAGCTCCTAACCCGGATGAAGCTGAATCGTGGATAGCGAGTATGCAGAAGATCTTTGGTGTGTTAGAGTGTGCTGAGAACAAGAAAGTTTCTCTTGCCACGTTTCGCTTAGAAGGAGAGGCCGATCGTTGGTGGGAACTAGTAAGCCGTAATCGGGATGCTAGACTTCCGCCATTACTGAGG
>NZ_JAGEMN010000030.1 GCF_017921835.1 Sporosarcina sp. 6E9
CATGGAGAACCCCCAACTCCAAGAAGCGATAACCAAATTGACTCTCTCTAACTTGGATGCTAAATTACGTGTTCAAATGCGTGCAGAAATTCAAAAATTACATGCTCGTCTTCAAACGACGACTGTTTATGTTACGCATGACCAAACAGAAGCGATGACAATGGCTACACGTTTAGTCGTTATGAAAGACGGTATTATCCAACAAGTAGGCGAACCAAAAGAAGTTTATGATAACCCGAATAATATCTTCGTTGCGCAGTTATGATTTCAGTGGCAGACTTTTTCTGGGAAG
>NZ_JAGEMN010000031.1 GCF_017921835.1 Sporosarcina sp. 6E9
CGAGGGAATCGAGGCTTATGAGCAACTAAACGCACCTGAAAAAGTAATTGTTGACAAGGCTATAAAAAAAGCCAATGAGGAACTTGGACAACACCAACACCTTGATTATTCTTCTATTTTACAAGCTAATGATGGAATAGGCATGGTGCATGTGTTATTAAAACCCACCTCATGTATGAAGAAAACTCCAGCCGATCATCAGGGAGACTGTAAAATCCGAGATAAGGCTAAGCCTCAGGTGTCTTGTGTTGCCTGTCATAAAGACATGAATTGTTTCCTTCTCAGAGAC
>NZ_JAGEMN010000032.1 GCF_017921835.1 Sporosarcina sp. 6E9
GGGTTTTCGAATATCTGCCTTAACAAAATGCTTTTGGCAAGGTTCTACCAAGTTCACATGGCCACAAAACTTGAATTGTTTCTTTCCAGAGCTCTTAGGGTAAGGGCACACGGGGAGATTCGTCGCCCCCAGCAACAAATCGCCTCTTCTTCAGGGCGACAATCTCCCCGAACTGCCTTCCCGCATGCTATAATAAAAAATCAGCAAGCGGTATGGCACTAGCGTCACTTCGTTTTCAGAAGTTTCCTCGTGCTGAAGAAGAGATTTGTCGTTGGGGCTACTAATCT
>NZ_JAGEMN010000033.1 GCF_017921835.1 Sporosarcina sp. 6E9
GTTGTATAAGCCTTTTGAATATCATAGCAAAGCTGGAATAGAACATGTGACCACCCACTAGAGAAATCCAACTAGGAGTACGTGGCCACGAGGCAGAGAAATCAAAATAGAAGTCAGTGATTGCTTTGTCAGATCCTCTTTGAAAAGATGAAGCCCCATAACTCGCTTTTGAGGAGCCATCATTATCAGAAATAATATGGACATGAGATAAACTGTTCAGTGTCTCATTCATGAATCCTTCCTCTTGAATTATCTGATTCAAAATTTCTCCTGTTGATGAAATATTG
>NZ_JAGEMN010000034.1 GCF_017921835.1 Sporosarcina sp. 6E9
TCTTAACTAGGTGTGAGGCACCATGTCAGGGTTTAGCTGTAGAGAGGCTCGTGGAGTAACACTGGGCTCCTTTTGTTTCATTATTGGAACAAAGCTGTTATCCAATCAGAACATTCTTTCTTTTCCTCTGAGAGGCAACAAGAGCTGATAATCTTCAGACAGGTGTGGGGTAGCAATAGCATTAACACAGTATTCTTCTTACTGAGTCCAAACCAATGTGCACGTGTGCTAGCCGTGGTATTGACGTGAGCTGTGCATGCCGATAACCTAGAAGAAAAGACTTGTAG
>NZ_JAGEMN010000035.1 GCF_017921835.1 Sporosarcina sp. 6E9
TGTAGTCAGCGAGGGTCCTTCCATCCTCTAGCTGCTTGCCAGCAAAGATGAGCCTCTGCTGGTCCGGGGGGATGCCCTCCTTGTCCTGGATCTTCGCCTTCACATTGTCAATGGTGTCGGAGGACTCCACCTCAAGGGTGATGGTCTTGCCGGTGAGGGTCTTGACAAAGATCTGCATACCACCACGCAGACGCAGCACCAAGTGGAGAGTTGACTCCTTCTGGATGTTGTAGTCAGCAAGGGTGCGGCCGTCCTCAAGCTGCTTGCCGGCGAAGATCAGCCTCTG
>NZ_JAGEMN010000036.1 GCF_017921835.1 Sporosarcina sp. 6E9
AAGAAATTCCGGAACGTTAAAACCGATATAATCGGCTTCTAGGTCAACTTTCCGACCCGTTGTTTGCATCTGAAGTTCGGAAGTTACTTTCAATTTTCGCCAATTGTTTATTTGCCGCGCAATGCACCAATATTAATCACCATATCGATTTCCGTCGCGCCATTTTCAATCGCCGTATGTTTCTCTACGCCGACGGACAGGATGATATGGAAGCGATTCAGATGAAGATATCACCATTCCGCATCGAAAACTCTTCTTCACTTAAATCTTCTCCACTAGTTGCA
>NZ_JAGEMN010000037.1 GCF_017921835.1 Sporosarcina sp. 6E9
ATGTTAATTAGGGTTTAGCTGTACGTTTTTCAATGATCATGTACTTTTGCTTGCACAAACCCTTCCAGAAAACATTTGAGGACTTCACAGCAAGGACAACTTTTGAAAGGCCATTGATGAGTGGTGTCGCCTATGCACTGAAGGTATTACACAGTGAAAGGGAACAGTTTGAGCAACAACATGGATGGAAGATTAAGAAGATGGAAGCTGGAGATCAATCTCTTGTTCATGACTATAATCCTGAAAAGCTTGAACTATCACCAGTTCAAGATGAGTATGCACC
>NZ_JAGEMN010000038.1 GCF_017921835.1 Sporosarcina sp. 6E9
CGAATCTTCGGATTCAAAGTCAGCAAAATGAAACTCGAGCTATTCAAGTTTCTCTATTATGGAGAGTTTGATCCTGGCTCAGGACGAACGCTGGCGGCATGCCTAATACATGCAAGTCGAGCGAACGTTTTAAGAAGCTTGCTTCTTAAAACGTTAGCGGCGGATGGGTGAGTAACACGTGGGCAACCTGCCCTGCAGATGGGGATAACTCCGGGAAACCGGGGCTAATACCGAATAATCAGTTTGTTCGCATGAACAAACTCTGAAAGACGGCTTAC
>NZ_JAGEMN010000039.1 GCF_017921835.1 Sporosarcina sp. 6E9
TCGGATTCGAAGTCAGCAAAATGAAACTCGAGCTATTCAAGTTTCTCTATTATGGAGAGTTTGATCCTGGCTCAGGACGAACGCTGGCGGCATGCCTAATACATGCAAGTCGAGCGAATGTTTTAAGGAGCTTGCTTCTTAAAACGTTAGCGGCGGATGGGTGAGTAACACGTGGGCAACCTGCCCTGCAGATGGGGATAACTCCGGGAAACCGGGGCTAATACCGAATAATCAGTTTGTCCGCATGGACAAACT
>NZ_JAGEMN010000040.1 GCF_017921835.1 Sporosarcina sp. 6E9
CGCCTGCGCGCGCTTTACGCCCAATAATTCCGGACAACGCTTGCCACCTACGTATTACCGCGGCTGCTGGCACGTAGTTAGCCGTGGCTTTCTAATGAGGTACCGTCAAGGTACGGGCAGTTACTCCTGCACTTGTTCTTCCCTCACAACAGAGTTTTACGATCCGAAAACCTTCTTCACTCACGCGGCATTGCTCCATCAGACTTCCGTCCATTGTGGAAGATTCCCTACTGCTGCCTCCCGTAGGAGTCTGGG
>NZ_JAGEMN010000041.1 GCF_017921835.1 Sporosarcina sp. 6E9
GCGTAAGCCGTCTTTCAGAGTTTGTCCATGCGGACAAACTGATTATTCGGTATTAGCCCCGGTTTCCCGGAGTTATCCCCATCTGCAGGGCAGGTTGCCCACGTGTTACTCACCCATCCGCCGCTAATGTTTTAAGAAGCAAGCTTCTTAAAACATTCGCTCGACTTGCATGTATTAGGCATGCCGCCAGCGTTCGTCCTGAGCCAGGATCAAACTCTCCATAATAGAGAAACTTGAATAGCTCGAGTTTCATTT
>NZ_JAGEMN010000042.1 GCF_017921835.1 Sporosarcina sp. 6E9
AAAAAAAAAAAAAAAAAAAAAAAAAAAAAAAAAAAAAAAAAAAAAAAAAAAAAAAAAAAAAAAAAAAAAAAAAAAAAAAAAAAAAAAAAAAAAAAAAAAAAAAAAAAAAAAAAAAAAAAAAAAAAAATAAAAAAAAAAAAAAAAAAAAAAAAAAAAAAAAAAAAAAAAAAAAAAAAAAAAAAAAAAAAAAAAAAAAAAAAAAAAAAAAAAAAAAAAAAAAAAAAAAAAAAAAAAAAAAAAAAAAAAAAAAAAAAA
>NZ_JAGEMN010000043.1 GCF_017921835.1 Sporosarcina sp. 6E9
CCCAGACTCCTACGGGAGGCAGCAGTAGGGAATCTTCCACAATGGACGGAAGTCTGATGGAGCAATGCCGCGTGAGTGAAGAAGGTTTTCGGATCGTAAAACTCTGTTGTGAGGGAAGAACAAGTGCGGGAGTAACTGCCCGTACCTTGACGGTACCTCATTAGAAAGCCACGGCTAACTACGTGCCAGCAGCCGCGGTAATACGTAGGTGGCAAGCGTTGTCCGGAATTATTGGGCGTAAAGCGCGCGCAGG
>NZ_JAGEMN010000044.1 GCF_017921835.1 Sporosarcina sp. 6E9
CGAATCTTCGGATTCAAAGTCAGCAAAATGAAACTCGAGCTATTCAAGTTTCTCTATTATGGAGAGTTTGATCCTGGCTCAGGACGAACGCTGGCGGCATGCCTAATACATGCAAGTCGAGCGAATGCTTTAAGAAGCTTGCTTCTTAAAGCGTTAGCGGCGGATGGGTGAGTAACACGTGGGCAACCTGCCCTGCAGATGGGGATAACTCCGGGAAACCGGGGCTAATACCGAATAATCAGTTTGTTCGCAT
>NZ_JAGEMN010000045.1 GCF_017921835.1 Sporosarcina sp. 6E9
ATGCGAACAAACTGATTATTCGGTATTAGCCCCGGTTTCCCGGAGTTATCCCCATCTGCAGGGCAGGTTGCCCACGTGTTACTCACCCATCCGCCGCTAACGCTTTAAGAAGCAAGCTTCTTAAAGCGTTCGCTCGACTTGCATGTATTAGGCATGCCGCCAGCGTTCGTCCTGAGCCAGGATCAAACTCTCCATAATAGAGAAACTTGAATAGCTCGAGTTTCATTTTGCTGACTTTGAATCCGAAGATTCG
>NZ_JAGEMN010000046.1 GCF_017921835.1 Sporosarcina sp. 6E9
GTCCAATTGAAAGAAGGTACTGAAGAAATAATGAGTGAGTATCTGAATAAGTTTCAAATATAAAAAGAGAGCGTTTGGGCTCTCTTTTAAAATCGATTATGATTCAGTCGTCGTTATTAGTCGCTTGGGCGACCAAAAATGAAGACCGAACATTTATGTTTAAAACGCCCATTCAAAAGTTATGGAGTTACCGTTAACGATAATACCATCCAGTACCTTTTCTACAATTGCTCTTTTCTCGGTAAATTCGA
>NZ_JAGEMN010000047.1 GCF_017921835.1 Sporosarcina sp. 6E9
AGGACTTCAAAGCCGATTGCGCGGAATTCACGGACCAGGGAGAGGACTTCCCACCCAATTGCGCGGAATTCGAAAATGGAGAGGACTTCAACCTAGATTGCGAGGACTTCACGAACCAGGGAGAGGACTTCAAAGCCGATTGCGCGGAATTCACGGACCAGGGAGAGGACTTCCCACCCAATTGCGCGGAATTCGAAAATGGAGAGGACTTCAACCTAGATTGCGAGGACTTCACGAACCAGGGAGAGGA
>NZ_JAGEMN010000048.1 GCF_017921835.1 Sporosarcina sp. 6E9
AGTTTGTCCATGCGGACAAACTGATTATTCGGTATTAGCCCCGGTTTCCCGGAGTTATCCCCATCTGCAGGGCAGGTTGCCCACGTGTTACTCACCCATCCGCCGCTAACGTTTTAAGAAGCAAGCTTCTTAAAACATTCGCTCGACTTGCATGTATTAGGCATGCCGCCAGCGTTCGTCCTGAGCCAGGATCAAACTCTCCATAATAGAGAAACTTGAATAGCTCGAGTTTCATTT
>NZ_JAGEMN010000049.1 GCF_017921835.1 Sporosarcina sp. 6E9
TTAGCGGCGGATGGGTGAGTAACACGTGGGCAACCTGCCCTGCAGATGGGGATAACTCCGGGAAACCGGGGCTAATACCGAATAATCAGTTTGTCCGCATGGACAAACTCTGAAAGACGGCTTACGCTGTCACTGCAGGATGGGCCCGCGGCGCATTAGCTAGTTGGTGGGATAACGGCCTACCAAGGCGACGATGCGTAGCCGACCTGAGAGGGTGATCGGCCACACT
>NZ_JAGEMN010000050.1 GCF_017921835.1 Sporosarcina sp. 6E9
GCACTTGTTCTTCCCTCACAACAGAGTTTTACGATCCGAAAACCTTCTTCACTCACGCGGCATTGCTCCATCAGACTTCCGTCCATTGTGGAAGATTCCCTACTGCTGCCTCCCGTAGGAGTCTGGGCCGTGTCTCAGTCCCAGTGTGGCCGATCACCCTCTCAGGTCGGCTACGCATCGTCGCCTTGGTAGGCCGTTATCCCACC